>NZ_JBFTOX010000035.1:0-98915 GCF_056398185.1 Cupriavidus sp. 05L310 | reverse complement strand
GCAGGGGAGCAGCCGTTGAAGCCGGTAGGACATGCCAGCCGAAGCCACCACCCGCACGACGCAATCAACGCAGTTGAAGAGCCTGATGGCTCTGCTCCCGGCAGGGTCGGCTTTCTTCTCGTTAGTCTTCTTTGCCGAAGCAAAGAAGAGTGACCGGCGTCCCCCGCAGGGGGATGTCGTACGCTGTTGGGTCCAAAAACCAACGCCGAAAACACTCCCCCCAAGAAGAACTCAATCCGCCTTAGCCCCCGAATCCCTCACCACCTTCGCCCACTTAGCAATCTCCGCCCGCTGAAAACCAGCCAATTTCTCCGGAGTCCCAAGAATAGGATCCAACCCAAGCGTCTTCAACTTGGCCTGCACATCCGGCAACTGATAAATCCGATTCAACTCGGCATTCAGCTTGGCAACCACATCCTTAGGCGTATTCGCCGGCGCGAAAATCGCAAACCACGAATCCGCGTCAAACCCCTGCAACCCCTGCTCCGCCAGCGTAGGAATATCCGGTGCCGACGGCGAGCGCTTGGCACTGGTCACCCCTAACGCCCGCACCTTGCCTTCCTTGATCACCGGCAGCGCCGAAGGCAGGTTGTCGAACATCATGGAGATATGGCCGCCGAGCAGATCAGGAATCGCCATGGCACGGCCTTTATAGGGAACATGGGTGAGCTTCACCCCGGCCAGCGAGTTGAACATTTCGCCCGCCACGTGCGGCGAGGTGCCGACACCCGGCGTGCCGAAGGTGAGGCTGCCCGGCTTGGCCTTCGCCAGCGCGATCAGCTCGGCCACGTTCTTGGCCGGCACGGAGGGGTTGACCACCAGCACGTTCGGCGTCGACGCGACCAGGATCACCGGCGCGAAATCCTTGACCATGTCATATGGCATCTTGCTGTAGAGCGCACCGTTGATGGAGTGCGTGCCCACGGTGCCGAGCGCCAGCGTGTAGCCATCGGGCGCGGCATGCGCCACGGCTTCGGCGCCGATGTTGCCGCCGGCGCCGGGCTTGTTGTCCACCACCACCGGTTGCCCCCAGGATGGGGAAATCTTCTCCGAGAAGATGCGCGCCAGGATGTCGGGCGCGCCGCCGCTAGGGAAACCCACCACCATCCGGATCGGCTTGGAGGGATAGGTGTCGGCCTGGGCCGATGGCACGGCGAATGCGGCGCAGGTGGCCAGCACGGCCGCTGCGAAAGAGGTGATGCGCATGGTATGTCTCCCGATGACTTGATTTGTTTTTTTGGTACCAGAGATTGTCCCGCAAGCCGCCGCCGGACGGGCGCGACAACTCGTGCCTGTCCGGCGGCGGCGTTGGCTCAGCATGATGCTATGGCGCGGATTTCACGCCACACTCACACCACCGTGCCACCGAACTCCGCCATCACTTTATCGTGCAGGCGGCGCATTCCCTTTAGCCACCGATCGTAATCCTGTCCCTTGCGCTGGTAGTACTCGAGCACTTCCGGATGCGGCAAGATGAGGAAGCGTTCGTCCTTCACCCCTTCCAGCGTGACCTGCGCCACATGCTCGGGCGTGACCGAGCCCGCCTGCAGGAAGCCCTTGCGATCGCCGTCCTCGCCGAACAGCATGCGCGTCTGCACGCCCTGCGGGCAGATGCAGCTGACCTTGATGCCGCGATCGCCATAAGTGATCGACAGCCATTCGGCAAAGCCGATGGCAGCGTGCTTGGTCACGGCATACGGCGCCGAGCCGATCTGCGACAGCAGCCCGGCGGCCGATACGGTGTTGACGAAATAGCCATCGCCACGCGCCAGCATCTGCGGCAGCACCGCGCGCGCGGCGTGGATGTGGGCCATCACGTTGATCTCCCAGATGCGCTGCCACTCCTCGGCGCTGGCCTCGAGACCCTTGCGCAGGATGATGCCGGCGTTGGAGCAGAACACGTCGATCTGGCCGAAGCGCTGCGTGGCTTCGTCGGCCAGCGCCTGCACCGCGGCAGCATCGGCCACGTCGACCTGTTGCGCGAACACCTGGCAATCAGGGCTGGCCTTGGCCAGCTCGGCGGCCACCTCTTGCGCGCCCTTCGCATCCAGGTCGACCACGGCCACGCCACGCGCGCCGCCGGCGGCAAAGGCCAGTGCCAGCGCGCGTCCGATACCGGTCGCCGCGCCGGTCACCACCACGGTCTTGTTGCGAATCTCCATCTTTGTCTCCTTTGTTTGCTATGT
Organism: Cupriavidus sp. 05L310; assembly: GCF_056398185.1. Taxonomy (NCBI): domain Bacteria; kingdom Pseudomonadati; phylum Pseudomonadota; class Betaproteobacteria; order Burkholderiales; family Burkholderiaceae; genus Cupriavidus; species Cupriavidus sp. 05L310. The sequence goes on along the minus strand of NZ_JBFTOX010000035.1, from coordinate 96,729 downwards.
CTGCATTGCCAGCTAGATGTGCGGCCCTTGGGCCGCGAGAATGCGATACGCGACGGTGGTGGCGACGCTATCCGCGCCCCTGCCACAAGCGAGCCTGCAGCGCATCCGCCAGTTCGCGGATGCGCGGGCCCAGGTTGCCGTCGAGGATTTCCGGCGTGAGCCGGGTAGCCGCGCCGCCGATATTGATGGCCAGCACTTCCGCGCCGTCTTCGAGCACCACCGGCGCCGCCGCGCCGCTCACGGTGCGGTCCCACTCGGCATGCGCCAGACAGAAACCACGCCTGGCGTAATCTCGCAGCGCGCGCTCAAGCTTGATGCGGATGGCTGGCCAGCGCGCTCCATAGTGGCGCTCCAGGTCAGCCATCACGGCGGCGCGCCGCGCCGGCTCAAGCCCGGCGAGCCAGGCCCGCCCGATGGCGGAAGTGGCGGTGGGCAAGCGCGAGCCCGGCGCCAGCCGCATGACCAGCGCGCCGCGCGGCTGGCATACCTCGAGGTAGACCATCTCGTGGCGGTCCGATGTCGCCAGCGCGACCGTGCAATCGGTGGCAAACGCAAGCGACTGCATCAGCGGCTGCGCGATCTCGCGGATGCCCGAGCCGGCCAGGTAGCGCTGCCCGAGCACCATCGCGCCCTGGCCGAGCCGGTACTTCTCCAGCGAGGCGGAATAGATCAGGTAGCCCAGGCTGGTGAGCGTGTAGGTCAGGCGCGAAACGGTGGGACGTGGAATGCCGGCGCGGCGTGCCAGTTCGGCATTGCCCAGGTAATCGTCGTGCGGGCCGAAGGCGCGCAGCAGGTCAAGCCCGCGCGCCAGCGCGGTGACGAAATTGCGGTCGTCTCGGTCGGTGTCCTGCGCCGCCGCACGGGGCTGCGCATCGACGGCGGCGACGGCAGCAAGCGGCGCGTCGGCGGGCAAATGCGGAATCGACGAGGTGCGTTTCATACGTGGCGAGGACGCTGGGCAACGGCTGGTGAAGAACGTGCCTGTGGCCGCCATGAAAGGCTGTGGACAGAGGCGCGCCGGCTATTTCGCTGTGCGGAAGACAATTCCGTATTTCTTGACTGTGCCTCAGGCCGTATGCAACAGTCAATGAAAACGAACGATCGTGCTGGAACGTGACTACAGCGACATGCGTGGCACGCTTCACGGTACACGACGACACCGGCACCCGGGGCCTGCCTGAGCAGGCCATTCCGCATCGCACAGGAGACAACGCATGCAGCACGCCTTTCAACAAGCCGCACCGCCTCGCGGCTGATTCCCGCCCCAGCTTGATCAAGCGGCCCCGGCTTTAGCGCGCGGCGCCGCCACTTCCACGCAGCCCGCGCCGCGGCTTGCGTGCCTTCGTTCGTGTTTGCAAAAGTCGCATGAGGTAAGCCCGTGACATTGTTTCTTCAACAAGTCCTGAACGGCCTGACGCTGGGCGGCGTGTACAGCCTGGTGGCGCTGGGCCTGACGCTGGTCTACGGCATCCTGCACGTGCCCAATTTCGCGCATGGCGCCTTCTACATGGCAGGCGCCTACGTCTCGTACTACATGATGACGTCGCTTGGCGTGAACTACTGGCTGGCGATGGGCGCTGCCGCCATCGCGGTGGCGGCGCTGTCGATGCTGGCCGACCGGCTGGTGTTCCATCCGCTGCGCAACGCGCCCGAGCTGCACGACATGATCGCCGCCATCGGCATCATGCTGTTCCTGGAGGCCGGCGCGCAGGCACTGTGGGGCGCGGACTTCCATCGCATGCCCACGCCCTACGGCCAGATGGTGGAGGTGCTGGGCCTGACCGCGCCGGCGCAACGGCTGCTGATCATCGCCGCGGCATTCGGGCTGATGGTGCTGCTGCACCTGTTCCTGACGCGTACCGTGACCGGCTCCACCATCGTGGCGATGGCGCAGAACCGCGAAGGCGCGGCGCTGGTCGGCATCGACGCCACCCGCGTCACGCTGCTGGTGTTCGCCATCTCCGGCGCGCTCGCCGCGATTGCCGCCACGCTGTACGCGCCAATCAACCTGGTCTATCCGAGCATGGGCAACCTGGTCATCACCAAGGCCTTCGTCATCATCATCCTCGGCGGCATGGGCAGCATTCCCGGCGCCATCGTCGGCGGGCTGATCATCGGCATGGCCGAGAGCTTCGGCGGCTTCTATGTCTCGACCGACTACAAGGACATCATCGCCTTCGTGCTGCTGGTGGCCATCCTGTCGATCCGGCCCCAAGGCCTGTTTGCAAGCAAGGCCGCATAAGGAGCGCACCATGAGCAAAGCATTGCAAGGCAAGACCGGCTGGGCGCTATTGCTGGCGCTGGCCATCGTGTTCCCGCTGGTTACGCCCAACAGTTACTACCTGACGGTGATGACGCTGGCCTTCATCTACGCCATCGCCACGCTGGGGCTGAACCTGATCACGGGCTATACCGGCCAGCTCAACCTGGCGCACGGCGGCTTCATGGCGATCGGCGCCTATACGCTGGGCATTCTCACCGTGGACCACCAGGTGCCGTTCTGGGGCGCGTTCGTGCTGTCCGGCGTGGTGTGCATGGCGGTGGGCTACCTGGTCGGCGTGGTGTCGCTGCGCCTGAAGGGGCATTACTTCTCGATCTTCACGCTGTGCATCGGCTACATCATCTACCTGCTGATCGAAAAATGGGAAAGCCTCACGCATGGCACCGTTGGCCTGATCGGCATCCCGGTGCCGGCGTCGGTGGGGCCGCTGGTATTCGACAACGTGCAGGCGCAGTACTACCTGGTGCTGTTCTTCCTGGTGGCGGGCACTTTCCTGATGCACCGCATCGTGACCTCGCTGCTGGGCCGCAGCTTCATGGCGGTGCGCAACAGCGACGCGCTGGCCGAGGCGCTCGGCATCAACCTGATGCGCACCAAGGTGCTTTCCTTCGTGCTGTCGGTGGGCTATGCCGGCTTTGCCGGCGCGCTGTACGCGGGCCAGGTGCGCTTTCTCGGACCCGATATCGCGCGCACCGACCTCACCTTCGACATGGTAATGGCGATGCTGGTGGGCGGCACCGGCACGCTGCTGGGGCCGCTGCTGGGCGCGGTGCTGGTACCGTGGGTCACGCAGACGCTGCAGTTCCTGCAGGACTACCGCATGCTGGTGTTCGGGCCGGTGCTGATCCTGCTGATCATCTTCGTGCCGGACGGCATCGTGGGCTCGTGGGCGAAACGCCAGGCGCGCCGCGCCGCCGCCGCGCGGCGCGGCGGCAAGAGCCGCGCGCAACCAGCCGGCGCGCCCGTCGTCGCCAACCCGAATGCCAACGCCGCAAATGCCGCCAACGCAGGGGCCGACCATGCTTGAGATTCGCAACCTGACCAGGAAATTCGGCGGACTGACCGCCGTGCACGATGTTTCGATCACCTTCGAGACCGGCCATATCAACGCCATCATCGGCCCCAACGGCGCCGGCAAGACCACCTTCTTCAACCTGATCGCCGGCACCCACGCGCCCAGCTCCGGGCAAATCCTGCTCAAGGGGCAGGACGTGGCGGGCCTGCGCGCCGACCAGATCGCCCGGCTCGGCGTGGCGCGCACCTTCCAGGCCACGCACCTGTTCGACCGCGCCACCGTGCTGGACAACCTGATCGTGGGCCACCGGCTGCGCACGCACTCGGGCCTTGCCGACGTGATCTTCAACACGCGCCGGCTGCGCGAGGAAGAACGCCTGTGCCGCGCCAAGGCCGAGGAGGCACTGGACTTCGTCGGCCTCACGCACCTCGCGCATGAAGTGGCCGCGGACATCACGCAGGAGGAACGCAAGCGCGTGGCCTTTGCGCTGGCGCTGGCCACCGATGCCGAACTGCTGCTGCTCGACGAGCCCGCCGGCGGCGTCAATCCGGAGGAGACCGTAGGCCTGGCCGAGCTGATCCGAAAGATGGTCCGCCACGGCAAGACGGTCTGCCTGATCGAACACAAGATGGACATGATCATGCGGCTGGCCGACAAGATCATGGTGCTCAATTACGGCGAGAAAATCGCCGAAGGCACGCCGGCGCAGATCCAGCGCGATCCGCAGGTCATCGAAGCCTACCTGGGAGCCGACCATGTTGCAGCTTGAACGCGTTTCGCTTTCCTACGGCAGTTTCCGCGCCCTGGACAACATCACGCTGAACGCCAGTGCCGGCGAGCTGGTGGTGCTGCTGGGCGCCAACGGCGCCGGCAAAAGCTCGATCTTCCTGGCGCTCAGCGGCATTCAGCGCACCCATGGCGGCAGCATGCGCTTCGACGGCCGCGAACTTGCCGGCATGAAGCCCTCGCAGATCGTGCAGGCCGGGCTGGTGCATTGCCCGGAAGGCCGCAAGCTGTTTCCCGCCATGAGCGTGCAGAAGAACCTGACACTGGGCGCCTACGTGCACCGGCGCGACCCGGCAGGCATCAAACGCTCGCTGGAAGAAGTGTTCGAGATGTTCCCCATCCTGCGGCAGAAAAAGGACGACCCGGCCGGCTCCCTCTCAGGCGGCCAGCAGCAGATGGTGGCGCTCGGCCGCGCGCTGATGGGCCGGCCGCGCACGCTGCTGCTCGATGAGCCCTCGCTCGGCCTTGCGCCGCTGGTGGTCAAGCAGATGTTCGAGGTGATCCAGCGCATCAACCGCGCCGGCACCACGGTGCTGCTGGCCGAACAGAACGCCTACGCCGCGCTGGGCATCGCCCACCGCGCCTACGTGATCGAAAGCGGCCGCATTGTGATGGAAGGCGACCGCGACACGCTGCTAAAGGATGAAGGAATCCGGAAGGCGTACATCGGCGGATAGCGCCTGCCGGCTTTCGTGGCCCAACCGGGCCACCCCCCAAGCGATGCGAAGCGAGCCCTCAAGGTGTACCAGGCCGTATGGGGCGCCTTCTTTGCCTACTTTCTTGGCAAGACAAGAAAGTAGGTCGCCCCCCGCAGGGGGGTGAAACCGCCTTTGACTTTAAGCCTTTGAAGTTGAATTTGAAGTCAAGCCGTTCCACGTTCCAGTCAGACCCAATACAAACACATCAGGAGACAGCCAAATGCAGACCAAAATGATCCGCCGCTTCTTCCCCCTCGCCGCCACCGCCGTGGCCACCCTGATGGCATCCGGCACCACCTTCGCCCAGGAAGTCGTCAAACTCGGCTACACCGGCCCACTGTCCGGCGGCGCCGCCCTGTACGGCAAGAACGTCCTGTCCGGCATCCAGATGGCAGTAGACGAAATCAACGCCTCGGGCCTGGAAGTCAAGGGCAAGAAGGTCAAGCTGGAAGTCGTCTCGCTGGACGACAAATACGCCCCCGCCGAAGCCGCCATCAACGCGCGCCGCCTGGTGCAGCAATACAAGACGCCCGCCGTGTTCGTGCCGCACTCCGGCGGCATCTTCGCCCTGCAAGCCTTCAACGAGCAGGAGAAATTCCTGGTGATGGCCTACTCCAGCGTGCCGCGCATCACCGACGCCGGCAACAAGCTGACCATCCGCATCCCGCCGGCATACACCGGCTATATCGACCCCTTCATCAAGGCGCAGATGAAGCGCTACGGCAAGAACGTGGCGCTGGCGCCGGCCGACCACGACTACGCCAAGGCCTGGGTGCAAGCCTTCGTGCCGGCATGGGAAGGCGCCGGCGGCAAGGTGGTGGCCAACAACCCGATGTCCTATACCAAGGCCACCGACTTCTACAGCGGCGTGTCGCGCGTGCTGGCCGACAAACCCGATGTGATGTTTGTCGGCGGCCCGTCCGAGCCGACCGCGCTGGTGGTCAAGCAGGCGCGCGAACTGGGCTTCAAGGGTGGCTTTATCGTGATGGACCAGGCCAAGCTCGACGAGATGGCCAAAGTCACCAACGGCCTGGCCATGCTGGAAGGATCGATCGGCGTGATGCCGCTGGCCAACGACGCCCGCCCGGCGGCGCAGACCTACAACAGCAAATACAAGAAACTGCACGACGGCCGCGACGCCACTACCGAGATGTCGCTCAACTACACCATGGTGTACGCGCTGGCGGGCGCCATGAAGCTGGCGGGCACCACCTCCGACGCAGCCGCGATCCGGGCCAGGATGCCGGAGGCGGTGAAGACGCTGGCCAAGGATGCCAACCCCAACGAGATCGAAAGCCTCGACGCCAAGGGCGGCACCGTCGCCGACACCGTGGTGGGCTGGGTGCAGGGCGGCAAGATTGCCCCGGTGCGCCTGTCGGAACTGGCGAAGTAAGCGCGCGAAGCAAAGGAGAGAACCGGCGCTCGGGCCAGGCGCCGGCAGCGAGCCCGCCGCGGCGTACCGTGGCGGGCTTGTCTTTTTGCGCTACCGGATGCGGGCCTCAGGCCCGGTACTGCGGCAGGTTGCCGGCTCCCCCTTGTGCATCAGGCTGCTGCATCGCCACTTGCCGCACTGGCTGCGGCTGCGCCGCCGCATGCTGCTGCTGACGCTGTAGCTCCTGCTGCCGCCGCTGCTGTTCCTGCTGCTGGCGCTGATGCTCCTGCTGCTGGCGCTGCATCTCCTGCTGCTGGCGCTGCTGGTCTTGCTGCTGCCGCTGCATGACTTGCTGTTGTTGCTGCTGTTGTTGCTGTTGTATTGCCTGCTGCTGGCGTTGTTGTTCCTGTTGCTGCCGCTGCTGCTCCTGCATCTGCCGCTCCTGCTGCTGGCGCTGCATGGCCTGCTGCTGCATTGCCTGCTGCTGGCGCTGCTGTTCCTGCACCTGCCGTTGCTGCTGCTGTTGCATCGCCTGCTGGGCACGCTGCTGGTCGGCCAATTGCCGTTCCTGCTGCTGGCGCTGCATTTCCTGCTGCTGCATCGCTTGCTGGGCGCGCTGCTGCTCGCCGACCTGCCGTTGCTGCTGCTGGCGCTGCATCTCCTGCTGCTGTTGCATTGCCTGCTGGGCGCGCTGCTGCTCACCGATCTGCCGTTGCTGCTGCTGGCGCTGCATCTCCTGCTGCTGTTGCATCGCCTGCTGGGCACGCTGCTGCTCACCCATCTGCCGCTCTTGCTGCTGGCGCTGCATCTCCTGCTGCTGTTGCATCGCCTGCTGCGCCCGCTGCTGGTCTCCCATCTGCCGTTCCTGCTGCTGGCGCTGCCTCTCCTGTTGCTGTTGCACCGCTTGCTGCCCTCGCTGCTGGTCCCCTATCTGCCGTTGCTGCTGCTGGCGCTGCATCTCCTGCTGCTGTTGCATCGCCTGCTGCGCCCGCTGCTGGTCTCCCATCTGCCGCTCTTGCTGCTGGCGCTGCATTTCCTGTTGCTGTTGCACCGCTTGCTGCCCTCGCTGCTGGTCCCCTATCTGCCGTTGCTGCTGCTGGCGCTGCATCTCCTGCTGCTGTTGCATCGCCTGCTGCGCCCGTTGCTGGTCTCCCATCTGCCGCTCTTGCTGCTGGCGGCCCAGCCCCTGCGGATCGGTCTGCAGGGTACGGCCATTCTGCTGCGCGGCGGCCCGTTGCTCGGCCTGGCGTTGCTGGAACTGCTGGGCCTGCTGGGCCTGCTGAGCCTGCTGAAGTTGCGAACCTGGCTGGCCCCCTTGCGGCGGCAAGCCGCGCGCCTGGTCCGGACGCGTGGTCCAGCCGCGCACGCGCGGATCGCCGCCCTGCACGGGTGGCTGGCCGCCATGCTCGGTCCCGATCAGGCCCTGCGGCGCGGGCGGGCGGGCGCCACCGTCGGCACGTTGTGGGCCGAAGGCCGGCATGCCAGGATTCCCGCCGCCGGGAGCGCCCGGCGTTCCGGGCATCTGGCCTGCCCCGTTGCGGCCATGGTAGCCAGGCGCAGCCTGGCTCAACCTGACGGGCGCGGAAGCCGCCGGGTTCCCGCCTGGCGCATTGCCGGCGCCACGCCATGCCGGCCCGGCGCCGGGCACGGTGCCGCCGGCGCGGGCAAAGCGCTGGGCCAGCTCATCGCTGGCCGGGCGGCCCGGCACGCGGGCCGCGATGGCCGGGCGCCCGAAGCTTTGCGCGGCTTCCGGCGGCGCCGGGCGCGCGGGGGCCGCGCCATGCAGGCTGCCCTTGACGGGCGCCAGCGGCGGCGTGCCGTTGGCCTCGCCCTGGGGCAGGTTGCGCCATGCCACGCCGCGCGCGCCGGGCGGCACGCGCTGGCCCTGTACAAAAGCGCGCGACGGCATGTCTGTAATCGCCCCCGGCACATTCCGGTTGATGAAGGCATTCCCGCCATGGCGATTGAACGCCTCGTTGTTGCCAGCGAAGCGGTTGATGCGGCTGAGATACGCCGGGCTGGCGCCATAGACCGGGCGATAAGCCTCGTGCGGTCCCAGCGGGTACCACGCTACGCCCGGGCCACGTCCGTGCCCGTGGCCCTCGCCGATAAAGCCCACCACCGCTGGGGCGTAGACCGGCCGTACCGACCGCGGGCCCGGCATCCAGCCCCAACGGTTGCCGATGCGGGCCCAGCGGCCGTAGTGGGACGGGGCGAAGCCCCAAGGCGCATCGTCGCACCAGCTCCACCCCCACGGTGCCACCCAGGCCCAGTAGCCCGTGCTGTAAGGTGCCCAGCCCGCCGCCACCACGCGGGGGAACCAGACCGCGCCATAGCCGGGGTCTTCCTGCCAGTCGCCATAGTCGTCCAGCGCGGCATAGCCAGTCATTTCAGGCGCGACGTAACGAGCCGACGGCGAACTGTCCTCGCGCGCATCGCGCGCCATGGTCCAGCGGTCGAAGCCGTCCAGGGGAGGATTGGTGGCGCTGCCAGCCTCGGCCAGGTCGGTGCCGGCAAAGCGGATCTGCTCGCCGCGCCGCATTTGCCGCGAGCGGTTGTCGCCGTACACCACGGCGGAGCCGTGGTGCATGGTGACCACCGTGTTGCTGCCGTCAGGCGCCACGTCGAGGCGGTAATCGCCGGGCTCGGCCGGCACGAAAGCCACGTTGGGCGTGTCGATCTCGACCGGCTGGTCGGGCGGCAGCGCGCGTACGCGCAATTGCAGCGTGCCCTGGGTCAGCTTGACCTGCGTGGCGCTGTCGTCGAGGTTGAGCACGGTCACGGCGGTGCCGCTGCCCAGCCGGATCGCCGTGGAACCGGCGTGCAATTCGGCCTGGCCGCCGTTATCGACCCAAAGGCGGTCGCCGGTGGTAATGGGCCGGTTCAGGCCTGCCTGCGCCCAGTCGTCGGAACCCGCCGGGGCAAAGCTCAGGTTGCCGGCGGCATCGGTGATGGTGGCGATGCGCGCGGAAGGATCGGCGGACTGCGCCAGCGCCGGCAGTTGCCAAGTGATGAAAACGAGACTGGCGGCCAGGAGCAGGGCGCGCGTGCGGGCGCCAGGCCTGCGGTCGGAAAACATGGGATACCTCTTGGTAAGAATGGGCGCGCGGGCCAACACCTGCCACCCTGCTATCACCATACTTCGCTTAACGCCAGGCTGCCGGACTAGCCGACTTGACTTTGTAAGCACATATTTCCCTGTCCTGGACAGGCGGGAGAGGCACAACTTGCCTGCGCGCCGCCCGCCACGGGCCCCGCCACGTCGGGCTGCCAGGGCTGGCGGGACGAAACGGGACGAAGCAGGACAAAGCCGGAAACAAATTTCCAGGCGGGAAGCGCGGCCGTGCAGGGCAGCCGGCACATGGTATCAACGGGGAAAAGGCGGAGCAGCGATGGTGGCGCGGGCCCGGCCCGCCCGGCTCAGCGAGCCGACTGCCGCAGGAATTCGGTAAATTTGTCGGGGGACATAGGCCGGCCGTACAGGTAGCCCTGCACCTCATGGCAACCGTTCGCGGCAAGGAAATCCCGCTGCTCGACGGTTTCCACGCCTTCGGCCACCACCCCGATGCCCAGGCTGCCGCCCACGTTCACCATGGCGCGCACGATGGCGGCGTCGACTGGGCTCTCGGTGACATTGCGGATAAACGACTGGTCGATCTTGATGCGGTCGACCGGAAATGACTTGAGGAAACTGAGCGAGGCGTAGCCGGTGCCGAAATCGTCGCAGGTCAGGGTCACGCCATCCCGGCGCAAGGTCTGCAACTGCCCGGAGAACTCGTCGCCCTGCTGCAGGGCGATGGTCTCGGTGATTTCCAGCTCGAGCCGCTCGGGCGCCAGGGCCAGCTCGCGCAGCACGTGGCGGACTTCGGTCAGCAGGCGGCTCTCGCTGAGTTGCGCCGCAAACAGGTTGATGGCGACGCGCGGCGCATCGGGAAACCCCAGCGACCACATGCGCGCCTGGGCGCAGGCGGTGTGCAGCAGCCAGACGCCAACGTCCGCCGCCACGCTGCTGGCCGCCAGCGCATCGATGAAGCTGGCCGGCGTCAGCAGGCCCTGGGTGGGATGGCGCCAGCGCATCAGCGCCTCGGCGCCCACCACGCGGCCATCGCGCAGGTCGATCTGCGGCTGGTACAGGAGTTCGAACTGGCGTTGCGCGTAGGCATCGCGCAAGGCTTGCACCAGCGACAGGCGGGTGGTCACGTCGGTGCGCATCTGCGGCTTGAAGAAGCGGATGGTGCGGCCGCCGTCGCGCTTGGCCCGGCCCAGCGCCAGGCTGGCCGATGCCAGCGCATCCGAGGCGTTGTCCCCGCCGGCCGGCATCACGCACGCGCCCAGGCTGGCCAGCACATGGTGGCGCCGGTTGCCGTATTCGTGGGGCTCCGACTGGAGCGAAAGGATGGCCGCGCTGACATGGCGCACCAGGGTGGGATCCGCGATGGAGGGGAGCAATACGGCGAACTCGTCGCCGCCGATCCGCCCCAGGATGGCGTCGCGCGGCGAGGCGTCGCGCAGGCGGCGTGCCACGCGGCGCAGGATTTCATCGCCCTCGGCATGGCCGTGCATATCGTTGAAAGCACGGAAATCGTCGATGCCGAGCAGCAATAGCGAACAGCGCGGGGTGGCCTCCGAGCGCAGGCGGCCTTCCAGCGTGTTCAAGAATGCCTGGCGCGACGCTACGCCGGTCAACGGATCGAGGTCCGCGTTCGACGGCGCGCCGGCCCTCGCCTCTGACCTGGCCACCATGCCTGCCCTGTTTGTGATTATCGACATCGGTCCGATCTGACTATTTGGCAAGTGTGACGAAAACCAGGAAAAAATCAAGCCGCGTCAAACCATAATATGGCGATATGTTGCGACCGGACAAATACCATTACCCTTGACGTTCCCTTCCGCGGGCGCCATTGAAATGGCAGAAGCCTTACAGTACCCTACCCCGCTATAACGCACCCCTGGTGCTCCGCCCAGCCTTCTAACCCGCGTCCGCGCGCCATTTTCACCGCGCCCGGCCGCCCGCTCCCCCTACTACAAGAAAAGCAATGGGAAAACGCATCGTGACCCTCTGGACCATCCGCACGCGCATCCTGGTAAGTTTCGCCTTTATCCTGGCGGTCATTTTACTCACGGCGGTGATCGCCTACGACCGCCAGTCGGCCATCGAAACCAATGCCACCGCGCTGCGCGACGATGCCCTGCCGGGACTCTACTACAGCACCGCCATGCGTGGTGCCTGGGGCGAAGCCTATGTCCTGGCCTGGCAGAGCATCACCGCGGCCAATGACACGGAGCGGCGCCAGTACGCCGAGAGCAACGTGGCATTGCGCAAGCGGCTGGACGCCCTGGAAGAGAAATACGCCGACTCGATCCGGCGCCCCGAAGACCGCCAGCGCTTCGAGAAGTACAAGGAGATCCGCCGCGGCTATGACGAAGCCAGTTCGGTGATCTTCGCGGCAGGCGGCGCCGAGGCCGGCGCCATGGAAAGCCGGCTGCGCGGCCCGATCCATGCCATCTGGGACGAAGGCCGGACTACCCTGCAAACACTGTTGGACGACAACAACAAGGTAGCCAGCGAAGGCGCCACCAGCATCAACCACGCGGTCGAGACCGCCAAGATCAGCATAGAGGTCTCGCTGATTGCCGCCTTGCTGGAGTCGCTGGTAGCCGGCTACCTGTTGTTCCGTTCCATCACCGTGCCGATGCGCTCGATCGTCGATCTGCTCACCAATATGCGGGGCGGCGACTTGCGCCAGCGCCTGTCGCTCAATCGCAAGGACGAATTCCTCGAGGTGGAGCAGGGCTTCAACCAGATGACCGGCGATCTTACCGGGCTGGTCGGACAGGCCCAGCGCTCGGCCATCCAGGTGACCACTTCCGTCAACGAGATCGCCGCCACCGCACGCCAGCAGCAGGCCACCGCCACGGAGACCGCCGCCACCACCACCGAGATCGGCGCCACCTCGCGGGAGATCTCCGCCACCTCGCGCGACCTGGTACGCACCATGACCGAGGTCTCCGGCGCCGCCGAGCAGACCGCCGGCCTGGCCGGCACGGGCCAGGTCAGCCTGTCGCGCATGGAGGCCACCATGCACCATGTCATGGAAGCCGCCGGCTCCGTCAACGCCAAGCTGGCCACCCTGAACGAGAAGGCGGGCAATATCAACCAGGTGGTCACCACCATCGCCAAGGTGGCGGACCAGACCAACCTGCTGCCGCTCAATGCCGCCATCGAAGCCGAGAAGGCCGGCGACTACGGCCGCGGCTTCTCCGTGGTCGCCACCGAAATCCGCCGCCTGGCCGACCAGACCGCGGTAGCCACCTACGATATCGAGCAGATGGTGCGCGAGATCCAGTCCGCCGTGGCTGCCGGTGTCATGGGCATGGACAAGTTCTCCGAAGAAGTGCGGCGCGGCATGTCCGAGGTGACGCAGGTCGGCGACCAGCTCTCCCAGATCATCGGCCAGGTGCAGTCGCTGGCACCGCGGGTGCAGATGGTCAACGAAGGCATGCAGGCCCAGGCCGGCGGCGCCGAGCAGATCAACCAGGCCCTGATGCAGTTGTCCGAAGCGGCCCAGCAGACCGTGGAATCGCTGCGCCAGTCCAGCCAGGCGATCGACGAGCTGACGCTGGTTGCCAACGACCTGCGTACCGGCGTGTCGCGCTTCAAGGTATGAGCGCGCCGGGCGCCGGCAACACGCCATGAAACTCTTCCTGCTCTTTCGCATCGGGCCGGACCACTACGCACTGGACGCGAACGAGATCGCCGAAGTGCTGCCGCTGACCACCCTCAAGCAGCTGCCCGAGGCGCCGCCCTGGGTCAGCGGGCTGCTGGCGCGCGGTGGCGAGGTGGTGCCGGTGATCGACGTCAACGCGCTGGCCACCGGCACGCCGGTCGCCAGGCGGACCAGCACGCGCACCGTACTGGTGCACTACCGCCGGCAAGCCGATGCGCCGGCGCGCCTGCTCGGGCTGCGTCTGGAGTACGCCACCGAGACGCTGCGCTGCGATCCCGCCGAATTTGTCGACAGCGGCGTGGACCCCGCTCCGGCGCGCTACCTGGGGCCCGTGCGCAACGGCAGCCAGGGGATGGTGCAGTGGATCAAGGTCGATGCCCTGCTGTCCGACCCGGTGCGCGCGCGCCTGTTTCCCGACTTGCCGGCAGCTGAGCCTGCCGCGCCAGGGCCATGACCACCGCCGCCCATATCGAGGCCTTGCTCAAGGAGCGCATCGGCCTGGACGCCGCCACCGTGGGGCCGGGCATGATCGAGCGCGCGGTGCGCGAGCGCCTGGCCGCGGCCGCGGCGCCGGATCACCACGCCTACTGGAACCTGCTGCACGTGCAGCCGGACGAACTGCAGGCGCTGATCGAAGCCGTGGTGGTGCCCGAGACCTGGTTCTTCCGCCATCGGGAGGCGCTGCTGGCGCTCGCCCGCTTTGCCGCCATGCGCGTATTCGGAAGCGCTGGCGAACACGAGGATGCCGGGCCGTTGCGCATTCTCAGCGTGCCCTGTTCGACCGGCGAAGAGCCGTATTCGATCGTCATGGCGCTGCTCGATGCCGGCGTGCCGGAGCAGCGCTTCCAGGTCGATGCCGTGGACATCAGCGCGCGCTCGCTGGAGCGCGCGCGCATCGGGCAATACGGCAGCAACTCCTTCCGGGGCGGCCCGCTGGATTTCCGCGACCGGCATTTCACCGCCAGCGCGGGCGGCTACACCCTCAAGGCCAGCGTGCGCGCCAAGGTGCGCCTGCTGCGCGGCAACCTGCTCGATCCGGTCCTGATGGCCAATGAGGCCCCCTATCACTTTGTGTTCTGCCGCAACCTGCTGATCTATTTCGACCAACCCACGCAGCGGCGTTCGCTCAAGGTGCTGGAACGGCTAAGCCGGCCGGACGCCATGATTTTCGTCGGCCCGGCCGAAGCCAGCCTGCTGACGCGGCACGGCTTTGTCTCGGCGGGCGTGCCGCTCGCCTTTGCCTTTACCCGGCGCAGCGCACATGCACAGGCCCCGGGCAACCTTGCCGTGCCGGATTACCTGGCCCAGCTGTCCGATCCGGTCCGGGCCGCCCCGCCGCCGTTGTCGTGGCCGGCGCGTACGGCCGTGCCCGCCAGGCCTCTGGCCCCGCGCGGGCAGGCACGGCCCACGGCGATACCGCCCCCCTCCGCCGCACCGGCGCCGGCCCCGGCCGCCGGCAAAGCGGCCGCCCCGGCCAATGCCGGCGCCGATGCGCTGGCCAGGATCTCCCGGCTTGCCGATCGCGGCGACCTCGCCGCCGCGGTGGCGGCCTGCCTGGCGCACCAGGAAGCGCAGGGCCCGTCGGCCGCCGCCTATTGCCTGCTGGGCGTGCTCCACGATGCCACCGGCCGGCCGGCCGACGCGCGCGAGGCCTATCGCCGCGCGCTTTACCTCGACCCGGCTCACCAGGAGGCGCTCTACCATATGGCTGCCATCCTGGAAGCGGAAGGCGACGGCGCGGCAGCGGCTCGCCTGCGACATCGCGCACAACGCAAGACCCCGACCCATCATGCCTGAGCCCGCATCGCTTCCCCCGGCCGAGCATGGCCTCCCGCCCGGCGTGACGACTGTCGCCGTGGATGACTGCTGGCGCCGCATCGGCGTGCTCGGAAACGGCAGTTGCCCGCTGCTGGCCACGCACATCCATTGCCGCAATTGCCCGACCTACTCGCGCGCGGCGCTCACGCTGCTCGACAACCTGCCTACCGGCGAAGTGAGCCTGCCCGCCGACAGCGCCGTCCAGGCCGAGACCGCTGCGCGCGGCCCCACCCTGTCCTGCCTGGTGTTCCGCATCGGCGACGAGTGGCTGGCGCTGCCGGCGGCCGCGCTGGCAATGGTCACCGCACCCTGCCCCGTGCATTCGCTGCCGCACCGCCACCACGCCGCGGTGCTGGGACTGGCCAGCGTGCGCGGCAACCTGCTGGCGTGCATCTCGCTGGCGAAACTGCTCGGCCAGGACCCGGCCGCCGGCGCCGCGTCCAACGCCGCCGCCGATGCCAAGGGTGGCGCCGGGCACGGCGCCCGGCTGCTGGTCCTGGGCCAGGGCCGCACCGCCATCGCGCTGCCGGTGGACGAAGTCACCGGCATCGAGCGGATCGCGGAGGCAGCCCTGCAGCCACTGCCAACGACCTTGTCGCGCGCCTCGGCGCATTACACCCGGGCCTTGCTCAAGAGCGGCGGGCGCAGCGTCGGCCTGCTCGACCCGGCCCTGCTGCAACAAGCCCTGAAGCGGAGCCTGGCATGAACCCCGACCAGTTGCGCGACGCCTCCCTGCTGGAGCTGTTCGCGCTGGAGGCGCAATCGCAGGCCGAGGTCCTCAATGCCGGCCTGCTGTCGCTGGAGCGCGACCCCACCGCGGCCGACCAGCTCGAGGCCTGCATGCGCGCGGCCCATTCGCTCAAGGGCGCCGCGCGCATCGTCGGCCTGGATGGCGGCGTGCGCGTGGCCCACGTGATGGAAGACTGCCTGGTGGCGGCCCAGCACGGCGAACTGCGGCTGCGGCCGGTGCATATCGACGCCCTGCTCCACGGTACCGACCTGCTGCTGCGGCTGGGCTGCCCGCCGGGCGGCGATCCCCTATGGGCCGACCAGGCCGGCAAGGCCGAGATCGATGCCCTGGTGCTGCGGATGGGCGCGCTGCTCGCCGGCGAGGAAGTCGACGCCGACGCCTGGGCGGCAGGTCATGCCGCGCAGCGCCTCGCGCCGGGGAGCGAGGCGCTGGCCGAACCACTAGCCGAGTCGCAAGCCGCAAGCACTACGCCCGTGAGCGCGGCGCGGCCCGAGGGCCCGGCGCCCGACGCGGTCGCGGGCACCAAGGCCGCAGGGCCAGCCACGCAGCCCTCCGGCCTGCCGGATGCCCAGGAGCGCATGCTGCGCGTCAGCGCCGATACGCTCGACCAGTTGCTCGCGCTGTCGGGCGCGGCGATGGTGGAAACGCACTGGCTCAAGCCCTTCGGCAACGCGCTGCAGCAGACCCGGCGGCTGCAGATGCGCGCGCTGCAGGCGCTCGATGCGCTGCAGGTGGCGCTCGCGGCCAGTCCGGCGGACGCCCTCGCCCGGGCCTCGCTGGCCGAAGCGCAGCGCTTGCTCGGCGAGGGCCACCAGCAGTTGTCGCAACGGATCACGGAACTGGAGCAGTACGACCACCGCACCGGCCGGCTCGCGCACCAGATCTACGACCGGGCGCTGGCCAGCCGCATGCGGCCCCTGGCCGACGGCCTTACCGGTTACTCGCGCATGGTGCGCGACCTGGGGCGCTCGCTGGGCAAGGCGGTTCACCTCGAACTGGTCGGCGAGAGCACCAAGGTCGACCGCGACATCCTGGAGCAGCTCGAGGCGCCGCTGGCCCACCTGCTGCGCAATGCGGTAGACCACGGCATCGAATCGCCGGAAGCGCGCCTGGCCGCCGGCAAGCCGGCCGAAGGCCGCATCACGCTGAACGCGCGCCACAACGCCGGCCGGCTGGCGATCGTGATCGCCGACGACGGCGCCGGCGTGGACCTCGATGCCCTGCGCCGCGCCATCGTCCGGCGCAACCTGGTGCCCGAGGACACCGTGGCCAGGCTGTCGCAGGCGGAACTGCTCGACTTCCTGCTGCTGCCCGGCTTCAGCATGCGCGAGACCGTCAGCGAAGTGTCGGGGCGCGGCGTCGGGCTCGATGCCGTGCAGGACATGCTCCGCCAGGTGCGCGGCAGCATCCGCCTGACGCAGCAGAGCGGACACGGCATGCAGTTCCACCTGGAGTTGCCGCTCACCTTGTCGGTGGTGCGCGCGTTGCTGGTCGAGGTATCCGGCGAGGCCTACGCCTTCCCGCTGGCTTACGTCATGCAGGCCATCCACCTGGAGCGCGGCGACATCGAGCAACTGGAGAACCGCCAGCACTTCCGCTTCGGCGGCCGCCAGGTGGGGCTGGTAAGCGCGGCCCAGGTCCTGCAGCAAGCGGAAGCCCGCCGCGACGAGGAGACGGTGCCGGTGGTGGTCCTGGGCGACCAGGAGCGCACCTACGGGGTGGCGGTGGACCGGCTGCTGGGCGAGCGCATCCTGGTGGTGCAACCCCTGGTGGCGACCTTGGGCAAGATCAAGGACATCGCCGCCGGCAGCCTCACCGAGGATGGCACGCCGGTGCTGATCTTCGATGTGGAGGACATGGTCCGCTCAGTGGAAAAGCTGCTGTCGGAAGGCAAGATCGACCGCATCCGCCGTGGCAGTACCGAGGCGGCGCCGGTCCGGCGCAAGCGCGTGCTGGTGGTGGACGATTCGCTTACGGTGCGCGAGCTTGAGCGTAAACTGCTCTCCAACCGCGGCTACGAAGTCGCGGTCGCGGTGGACGGCATGGATGCCTGGAACGTGCTGCGCGCCGAATCCTTTGACCTGGTCATTACCGACATCGATATGCCACGCATGGACGGCATCGAACTGGTCAGCCGCATCAAGCGCGACGCCCGCCTGCAGCAAGTGCCGGTGATGGTGGTGTCATACAAGGACCGGGAGCAGGATCGCCAGCGCGGCCTGGAGGCCGGAGCCGACTACTATCTGGCCAAGGGCAGCTTCCAGGACGCCGCGCTGCTCGATGCCGTCCAAGACCTGATTGGAGACGCACGCGCATGAAGATCGGCATCGTCAACGACTCCCGGCTGGCCGTGGCCGCCCTGCTGCGCGTCATCGCGCTCGACCCTTCGCTGGAGGTGGCATGGGTGGCCGAGGATGGCGAAAGCGCCGTGCGCATGGCCGCCGCGCGCACGCCCGACTTGATCCTGATGGACCTGCTGATGCCGGTCATGGACGGCGTCGAGGCAACCCGCCGCATCATGGCCGCCACGCCGTGCGCCATCGTGGTGGTGACCATGGACCTCGGCCGCAACGCCAGCCAGGTGTTCGACGCCATGGGCCACGGTGCGGTCGACGCGGTCGATACGCCCACGCTGGCCGAGCCGGATTCGAAGCTGGCCAGCGGCCCGCTGCTGCGCAAGATCCGCAATATCGGCCGGCTGCTCGATGGCCGCACCGGGCCCTCGCGCGCGGCCGCGCCGCTGATGCGCAAAGCCAGCACCGAGCGACTCGTGGCAGTGGGGGCATCGGCCGGCGGCCCTTCCGCGCTGGCCACTGTGCTGGGCAGCCTGCCGGCCGGATTCAACGCCGCCGTGGTCGCGGTCCAGCATGTGGACGAGGCCTTCGCGGCCGGCATGGCCGACTGGCTGGACGCGCAGTGCCACTTGCCGGTGCGGCTGGCCCGCGAGGGCGAGGGTCCGCAGCCGGGCACCGTGCTGCTCGCCGGCACCAACGACCACCTGCGCCTCATCGGCGCCACTCGCATGATCTACACGGAAGAGCCGCGCGACTACCTGTACCGGCCGTCGATCGATGTATTTTTTGAGTCCGTGGCCCAGCACTGGCGCGGCGACGCGGTGGGCGTGCTGCTCACCGGCATGGGCCGCGACGGTGCGCTGGGGCTCAAGGCCATGCGCGAGCGCGGCTGCCTGACCATTGCCCAGGACCAGGCCACCAGCGCCGTCTATGGAATGCCCAAGGCCGCCGCCGCGCTTGGGGCCGCGAGTGAAATCCTGCCTTTGCCGCAGATCGCCGCCCGCATCGTACGGGCGTGCAACACCAATAACAATCAGTAACCACGGGCTGGACAGAGGTGCCGGACATGCAGCGAAACAATCCAGGCGGTACAGGCAGTAGCACAGCCGCGCCACGATCAGCTTTTCAGCGCCTCCCAGCCAGAGAGCACGAGGAACATAATGTCTAAAGAAACAGCCCCTAGCACCAGGCAGCACCAGGATGAATACAAGGCCATGGTGCTGCTGGTGGACGACCAGGCCATGGTGGGCGAAGCGGTAAGGCGCGAACTCGAACCCGAGCGGGACATCGATTTCCACTATTGCGCCAAGCCCGACGAAGCCGTCGCCGTGGCGGAGCGCACCCGCCCCACGGTGATCCTGCAGGATCTGGTAATGCCCGGCATCGACGGCCTGACGCTGGTGCAGCAATACCGCGCCAACCCGGCGACGCGCGACATTCCCATCATCGTGCTGTCCACCAAGGAAGAGCCGATCATGAAAGGCGCGGCCTTTGCCGCCGGCGCCAACGATTACCTCGTCAAGCTGCCCGACACCATCGAACTGGTGGCGCGCATCCGCTATCACTCGCGCTCCTACCTCAACCTGCAACAACGCGACGAAGCCTACCGCGCGCTGCGCCAGAGCCAGCAGCAACTGCTCGAGACCAACCTGGAACTGCAGCGGCTGACCAACTCGGACGGCCTGACCGGGCTGTCCAACCGGCGCTATTTCGACGAGTACCTCGGGGCGGAATGGAAACGCGCCAACCGCGAGCAAAGCCAGCTGGCGCTGCTGATGATCGACGTGGATTCGTTCAAGGCCTACAACGACACCTACGGTCACGTGGCTGGCGACGAAGTGCTGCGCCGCGTGGCGGGCGTGATCCGCGAGAACTGCGCGCGCCCTGCCGACCTGCCGGCGCGTTTTGGCGGCGAGGAGTTCGCCATGATCCTGCCCTCCACCTCGCCCGGCGGCGCGCGGCTGCTTGCCGAGAAGGTCAGGCGCGCAATCGAATCCCTGCAGGTACCGCACAGCGGCTCCCCGGTAGGTGCGTATGTGACGGTCAGCATCGGCGGCACGGCGATGGTGCCCGGTGCCGATATGCCATTCAGCCGCATCGTCGAAATCGCCGACGCGGGTCTCTACCAGGCCAAGCGCAATGGCCGCAACCAGGTCGTGATGACATCCTGACCGGGCGGGGCGGCACGCATCGCCGCCCCTGCCGCCCGCCGCTTTTCGCCCTCCGCGCCGGTTTGACCACGACCGGCGCCAGCGCTACGATAGCCCGCCAGGCGCCATCCCATGAATATGGAGTAGCGCGCCCTGCCCGCTCCGCGGCATAGTCGAGACCAGCCTCCGCCCACACCATGCGCTCACAGAACCAGTCTCCGGCCCCGGAAGCCGATATCCGTGTCCTGCTAGTGGAAGACGACCCCGCCACCAGCGCGCGCCTGCAAAGTGCCCTCGGCAGCTTGCCCGGCATCCAGGTAGTGGCGGCCTGCGCGCAGCGCGCCAGCGCCTGCGAATGGCTGGACACGCAGGAGCCCGACGTGCTGCTCTGCGATCTCGGGCTGCCGGACGGCTCCGGCATCGATGTCATCCGCCATGCGCGCCGGCTGCACCCGCGCTGCGACTGCATGGTGATCACCATGTTCGGCGACGAGGCCAATGTGCTGGCCAGCATCGCAGCGGGGGCCACCGGCTACCTGCTCAAGGACGAATCGGACGACAACCTGCGCGCCTCTGTGCTGGAGCTGCGCGCGGGCGGCTCGCCAATGAGCCCGGTCATCGCGCGCAAGGTCATCACCCGGCTGCGCAGCGCCAGCGCGCCGGGCCTGCCGGCGCCGGACGCGCCAGGCGCCCAGGGGGCGGAGGTGACGCTTTCGGCCCGCGAAACCGAGGTGCTCGACCTGATCTCCCGCGGCTACACCTATGCGGAAACCTCCGGTCACCTGTCGATCAGCGTGCATACGGTACAGGCGCATATCAAGAACATCTACGGCAAGCTTGCTGTCAACTCCCGCACGGAAGCCGTCTTCGAAGCCCACAAACTCGGCTTGCTGAAAACCTTGTGAGACCGCTGCCCGGAGCGCATCCGGCCGGCATCCTGCTCGCCGCCAAATGGATCGTCTCGTTCGCCCTGCTGCTGGCCGCCTGCGCGGCGGGCGTGGGAGGCGCAAGCCATGCGCAAACCGAACAGCCCGCGCAGGTGCAGGCACTGGAACAGGCGGAAGCGATTGTCCGCCTGACCGGCGGCGGTCCTGGCGCTGTAACGGGGCCGGTCCCGCTGCAGTTGAAGCTGCCGCACTACTGGGACCGCGAATTCCCCGGCAGGGACGGCACGGCCACCTACCGGCTCGCCTTTCAGTACGTTCCCACCGGCCACGACACGCCCGCGTTCTACCTGGCACGAGCCGCCAACAGCTTCGAGATGCGCCTGAACGGCAAGCTGCTGGCAGCCTCCGGCGACTTGTCGGCACCCGCCATCCACGCGGGGCAGCGTCCCCTCTACGTGCCGGTGCCCGAGGTCATGCTGCGGGCCGACAACGAACTGGTCGTCACCATCGCCGCGCTGTCCAATGGACGCGGCGGCCTGTCCAGGATCGAGTTCGGCCCCGGCAACGTGGTGCGTTCCCACTACGATGGCGCCTTGTGGTTCCGCGTGATCGGTCCGCTGGTGATCGCCGCCGTCAGCCTGCTGCTGGCCGCCATCTCGCTGCTGATCTGGTGGCGCCAGCGCGATCCCCTGTTCGGCTTGTACGCGCTCGCGGAGATCGCCTGGGCCATCAGCCTCGCCGAGTTCTTCCTCGCCGATACGCCGTTGCCGCGCGGCGTCTGGCAGGTCATCGTGCTTTCCAGCCGGGCGATCTTCATGGTAGCGACGGCCAAGTTCGCCTTTATCATCATCGACGTGCGCGCGCGCTGGCCGGGGTGGGCGGTCAACGCCTACCTGTGGATCAAGTTTCCGCTGATCGTGCTGATGGCCAGCGTGCTGAGCTTGCCTTACCTGAAAGTGGCGGACTGGGGCATCAATGTGGCGATCGCCTGCTGCGTGGCGGGCGCGCTGGTATGGTCGGCGCTCCGGCGTCCCAATCACGAACGGGTGGTGCTCGCCGTCGCGCTGGGCCTTGCCACCGCGCTCACCGCCGCCGACTTCGTGCGCATCTGGCTCACCGGCGACTTCTACTGGGATACGGCACTCACCAAATATGTCTCGCTGCTGTTCAGCCTGACCATGGCATGGCTGCTGGTCGACCGGTACACGCGCACCACCCGCATGCTGGCCGATCTCAACCGTGACCTTGACCACAAGGTTGCGCAAAAGGAGCAGGAGCTTCACAGGCTCTACGCCCACTCGCGCGAGGTAGAGCGCGAGCAGGCCACGCTTAGGGAACGCGGGCGCATCATGCGTGACATGCACGACGGACTGGGCAGCACGCTGGTCGGTGCGCTCAGCGTGCTGCGCTCCGGGCAGGGCTCGCCCGCGGTGTTGCAGGAGCACCTTCAGCATGCATTGGATGCGCTGAAATTCTCGGTGGATGCCATGCAGGACACTGGCGGCGATCTCGCCGCCGTGCTTGGCAACCTGCGCTATCGGTTGCGCGCGAGGCTGGAAGCGGCCAGGTTGCGAGTGGACTGGCAGGTGGAGCGATTGCCGGCTGCGGCCGGCCTGACGCCGCAGATAGTGCGGGAACTACAGTACCTGTTGCTGGAAGCCTTTAGCAATGTCATGCAGCATGCAGACAGCGGCGTGGTGCAGGTGGTGGCGCGCAGCGTCGGGGGAGAGGCCCGCGGTGGCGGGGCCATCCTGATCGAGATACGGGATGACGGGTGTGGATTCGATGTCGCGGCTGCCGTGCAGGGGCATGGCCTGGCCAATATGCGCAGCCGCGCGGCTGCCATCGGCGGCGAGCTGTCGATTGACTCTTCCGGGCGGGGTACTGTGGTTTGTCTCTTGCTGTTCCCGGCCAGGTGGAAGGCGGGGGAGACTGGCTGAGGGTTGGGCGCACCTCAACTCCCCTGCCCGATATCACTCTGCAGCACGTCCAGGTGCGAGAGATAGTTATCCAGTTCCTCGCGCCCGCTATCCGTAATGCAATAGACCCGGCCACTGCCTTCCACCAACTCCGCCGTGATGGCCCGTGCGATGAGCAAGCTACGCAGGATGGGCCTGAGCGAACGAATATTCTTCTCGACCCCATGCTCGCGCAAACGGTCGACCAGTGTCATTACTGTCGACGGACTCGACTGGACAAGTTTCAGGATGTACAGCTTCGAAACGAAGCCATCTAGTGCTGGAGTTCTCATGCGGCGCCTGTGACGCACCAGACAGCGGTGCGATAGAGCAGATCATCATGCGCAGCCCTGGCACTGCGAGCGCAGCCGGGCGTGTTCAGTGCGAGCGGCCCGGCTTGCGCCGGGAGCGCTATCCAAAAAAATCGGGGTGCCCGAGGCACCCCAAATCTTGCGTTGCGTGCGCCGGCACGACGCCGGCGCGGGTGGGGCTCTATGACTACTCTTCCTGGAACGCCTCTTCGCGCTTCGCCTTGATCGACGGCAGTGCGACAACAGCGACCAGTGCGGCAGCGGCGATCAGCAGGCCCATCGACAGCGGACGGGTCACGAACACGGTGAACTCGCCACGCGACAGCAGCAGGGAGCGGCGGAAGTTCTCTTCCATCATCGGTCCCAGCACGAAGCCCAGCAGCAACGGAGCCGGCTCGCACTTGAGCTTCAGGAACAGGTAGCCGAGGATGCCGAAGCCTGCCGCCATGAACACGTCGAAGGTCTGGTTGTTGACCGAGTACACACCGATACCGCAGAACACCAGGATGGCCGGATACAGGAAGCGGTAAGGCACGGTCAGCAGCTTCACCCAAATTCCGATCATCGGCAGGTTCAGGATGATCAGCATCAGGTTGCCGATCCACATCGAGGCGATCAGGCCCCAGAACAGCGCGGGGTTGCTGGTCATGACCTGCGGGCCCGGCTGGATGTTGTGGATGGTCATCGCGCCCACCATCAGCGCCATCACCGCGTTGGGCGGAATGCCCAGCGTCAGCAGCGGGATGAAGGAGGTCTGCGCGGCGGCGTTATTGGCCGATTCCGGACCTGCCACGCCTTCGATGGCGCCCTTGCCGAATTCATGCGCGTACTTCGAGGTCTTCTTTTCCAGCGAGTAGGCCGCGAACGAAGCCAGTGCAGCACCGCCGCCCGGCAGGATGCCCAGCGCCGAACCCAGCATCGTGCCGCGCAGAACCGCGGGCGCCATGCGCTTGAAGTCTTCCTTGGTCGGCCACAGGTTGGTCACGCGGTCGGTGAAGGTCTCGCGGTCTTCCTTCTGCTCCAGGTTGGCGACGATTTCAGCGAAGCCGAACATACCCATGGCGAGCGCGACGAAGTCGATACCGTCAGTCAGTTCCGGAATGTCGAAGGAGAAACGCGCGGCACCCGAGTTCACGTCGGTACCGATCAGACCCAGCAGCAGGCCCAGCACGATCATCGCAACCGCCTTGGGCAGCGAACCCGAAGCCAGCACCACGGCACCGATCAGGCCCAGCACCATCAGCGAGAAGTACTCGGCGGGACCGAACTTGAACGCCAGTTCCGACAGCGGCGTAGCGAACGCAGCCAGGATCAGGGTTGCCACGCAGCCGGCGAAGAACGAGCCCAGGCCCGAGGTTGCCAGCGCTACCCCTGCCCGTCCCCGCCGTGCCATCTGGTAGCCATCGATGGTGGTCACCACCGACGACGATTCACCCGGCAGGTTGACCAGGATGGCGGTGGTGGAGCCACCGTACTGCGCGCCGTAGTAAATACCGGCCAGCATGATCAGCGCGGCCACCGGCGGCAGTGTGTAGGTCACCGGCAGCAGCATGGCGATGGTGGCCAGAGGCCCCAGGCCCGGCAGCACGCCGATCAGGGTACCCAGCACGCAGCCCAGGAAGGCGTATGCCAGGTTTTGCAGCGACAGCGCCGTGGAGAATCCCAAGGCAAGATGGTCAATCAATTCCATATGGCCGACTCCTTAACCAGTAATGAAAGCAGGCCACACCGGCATCTGCAGGTTGATGCCGTACACGAAGGCGCCCATGCTGATCAGCACCAGCACGATGGCGTTCAGGATCGCGCCCTTCCAGCTGAACTCATGGCTGGCCATCGACGACACCAGCACCAGCACGAACACCGACAGCACCATGCCGAGCGGCTTGAGCAGCAGGCCGAACAGCACCACCGAACCCAGGATCCACAACAGGGTCTTAAGGTCCCAGCGGGCGAGCTGATCCTTCTCCCCCTTGCTCGATAGCGAACCGATCAGAACAAAGGCACCGAGTATGGCGAGTACCAGACCGAGCAGAAACGGAAAATATCCGGGGCCCATCTTGGCGGCTGATCCCATGGAATAGCCGCGAGCGACGAAGGAAAAGCCCAGTCCGACCAGAATGAACATCAGGCCGGAGGCAAAGTCCTTTTGGCTGCGTATGCGCAAAACGATTCTCCTCAAAGTACATAGAAGCAGTGCCCTCCACACACAGGCTCTTGCATGCGAAGGCGGTTCGATCGGCAGGGAAGATGCTGTCCCTGCAGGTTGGCTCGAACATTAGAGAGGCGATCTTTCAGCTTGCTTTCATTTGTCTTGGTTTAGGGGTATTCACCGATACGCACTGAAATTCCCTGAAAAAATATGCATCACAACGTGATGTATTAACGAAAGACGCATGAAAGGGAACTGAAGGGAAAGCGAAGGGAAACTGAAGGCGAACTGAAAGGGAAGGAAGCCCGGAGGGCACCAGGAACCGCGAGATCGGATAGGCGCCTGGCACGAACACGCGAGCGCCGGCTGCCGGCAGAGGGCACCGAGCGCGAGGCATTCAACGTGGAACACGCGGCAAGAAAACACGGACGGCATGCATCCGCTTTGACCACGGCAAGCACGGTGCCATAAACAACTTTCGATTGCCTTTCATGCCGCCGCGCGTGGCAGCCGCAGCATCCGGGGCGGACTCTGCGATAATGTCAGAGCACGAACATGACAAAACGTATTGATCCATGAGCCATCCCCCCTCGCGCCGCCCGCCTAGCCCGCCCCCCCTCCCCGCCATGACTGCCGCGGCGCACGGCGTGCCCCGTCCCGGCGAGGGCAAACGCGGCGAAAGCGGCTACCTCGGCTATCTGCTGCGCCAGGCCGGCGCCGCCAACCGGCTGCGCATGGAGCGCGCACTGGGGGACCTCGGCGTCACCTCTCCGCAATTCGTGGTGCTGACCATGCTGGGCGCTTATCCCGGCTTGTCCAATGCCGATCTCGCCAGGCTCGCCTTGCTGACACCGCAGACCGTCAGCGTGATCGTGGCCAACCTGGAAAAGGCCGGATCGATCCGGCGCCAGCCCCATCCGGTGCACGGCCGGATCCAGAACATTGTGCTGACGCCGGCCGGCGCCGCGCTGCTGGCCACGTGCCGCGAGCGCGCCCTGCAGAATGAAGCGCAGTTGCGCGCCGGCCTCACGGAGCAGGAGGAGCAGGTGGTGCGGCGCTGGCTGGCCGGGCTGGCAAGGGGAAATGAAAGTGAAAGCGGCCCCGCTGAACACGGGGCCGTCCTGGAGTGATGCAATGCGGCGTGCCGGACGCCGCCAACCGGTGCGTTCAGTCAGCGCCCTGCTTCGACACCTCGCGCGGTTCGCCTGCCATCGCCGCCTCGCCGGTGCTGCCGGCGCCAGCGGTGGACAGGGCCTCCTCGCACGGCGTGCCCATGCTGGTGTCGGGTGCCTGGGGCGCGAACTCCGGCTCCGGCGCCGGGCTGGGTGCCGCCGGCAGGATATGGCTCGCGCGCCAGTTGCCGAAACGGTAGTACGCGACCGCCAGCGTCACCGAGACGATCGAGCCCAGCGGAAAGCTCCACCAGATCGCATCGGCGCCGATGGTGCGCTCGAGTACCCAGGCAAACGGCAAGCGCACCACCCACATCGACAGGAAGAGAATCACCAGCGGTGCCATCACCGCGCCAGTGGCGCGCACGGTGCCGAACAGCACGATGGTGAAGCCGAACAGGATGAACGACCAAAGCACGATGGCGTTGATATGTTGCGCAATGCCGATTGCGGTGCCGTCATCGGGCAGGAAGAGGCCGAGCGAATGGCGGTTGAACAGGTAGATCAGGCCAACCAGCGCGCCCGTCATCAACAGGTTGAACAACAGCCCTACCCGCGTGATGCGGGTCACGCGATCCCACAAGCCGGCGCCTACGTTCTGCGCCACCATCGACGACACGCTCGCGCCCACGGCCAGCGCCGGCATCTGCACATAGGTCCATAGCTGCGAGGCCACGCCATACGCTGCAGTGGTCTGCGAGCCGTAGCGATTGACCAGCGACATCATCACGATCGCGGACGACGAGATCACCACCATCTGCAAACCCATCGGCAGGCCCTTGGCCACCAGCGCGCGCAAGATGCCGGTATCGGGCCGCAGGTAGGCCAGCTGATGCCGGCGCAGCGCGAGGAAGTGGCGGCGGCGGTAGAGCACCGCCAGCATCGCGGCCAGGCTCACCAGTTGCGCGATCAGCGTGGACAGCGCCGATCCCGCGATGCCGAGTTCGGGAAACGGGCCGATGCCGAAGATCAGCAGCGGATTGAGCAGCACGTCCAGCCCTACCGACAACACCATGAAATAGAACGGCGTGCGCGAATCTCCCGCGCCGCGCAGCGTCATCATCACGAAGTTGTAGAAGTACATGAAGGGCAGCGCCAGGAAGATGATGCGCAGGTAGCTGATGGCCAGCGCCCTGGCATCGGCCGGCGTATCCATGGCGGCAAGGATGTCTGGCGTGAAGGCATAGCCGAGCACCGCGGCAATTACCGACAGCAGGACAAAGAAGGTGGTGCTGGTGCCCACCACGCGGCGCGCTTCGCCCAGGTCGCGCGCGCCCACGGCTTGCCCGATCATGATGGTGTTGGCCATGCTGATGCCAAACACCACGCCCAGCAGGAAGAACAGGATGATGTTGGCATTGGAGGTGGCGGTCAGCGCCGCCTCGCCGAGAAAATGCCCGACCCACACCGAATTGATCGAGGCATTGAGCGACTGCAGGATATTGCTGCCCAGCACCGGTAGCGAGAACAGCAGCAAAGTGCGACCGATCGGGCCCGTGGTCAGCTGGGCTTTGGATTTTGTTGGCATGTTCGAGTTTGTCTCGTGTTCTTATTGCGCCCGACACGCATTCGTGTCATCAGGTGACAGGAGCAATATCAATCGGAATGCCCCGTGCGCGCCACTATCTCATACCTTCCTGACAGCCTTTGTCGGCAGGTGTCGTCAGACAGAAAGCCAATTGTAAACAGTCGCCGTCACAGCCGTCACGCAATGCGTGACGTGGCCCAGGCGCCTCGTTCATTCGAGAGGAGCAGGCGCCTCCAGCCCCATTGGATCTCCGGGTAGAATCCGGCATTGGCCGCACATTAGGCATTTTTGTTGTTTCTCCCAGAAAATCAAAAAAATTCATGGATATCAATGGCAATGCACTGACAGGTGCTCAGCTGGAACAATTCCTGGACCGTCTCGAAGCTGATCTCGAAGAAGGAAATTCAACGGAAGCGGCTGATTTGCTGGCGAGATTGCGCGCCAGGCCTTTGCGGGCGGATTCACTGGAATCCATTGACCGGCTGCACACGCTGTGGATGCGGGCGGGCGATTCCGCGGCTGCACAGGCCGTGGTCAACGACGACGGCGCCGCCGTACTGGCACTCGCGCAGCGCGAGGCCCGGGCCGGGCTGCGCATGCACCTGGCGCTCTATCGCCTCCAGATTGCCAACTACCTCGACGAGGAAGGGCCCACCCGGCAAGCCCTCGGAGAGATGCGTGCCATCGTTGCCGAGATGCCGGACCTTGATGCGAACCGGTACCGGCAGCTTCGGGTATTCGATAGCCTGGAGCGGCGCAGCCTGGACATCGCGCTGGAA
This sequence comes from Cupriavidus sp. 05L310, assembly GCF_056398185.1. Classification (NCBI taxonomy): domain Bacteria; kingdom Pseudomonadati; phylum Pseudomonadota; class Betaproteobacteria; order Burkholderiales; family Burkholderiaceae; genus Cupriavidus; species Cupriavidus sp. 05L310. The sequence continues at coordinate 68,052 of NZ_JBFTOX010000035.1, read as the reverse complement.
ACGGTTGAACTACGCAATGCACTGGACGGCGCCATCGCGCAGCGGGCTGCTTTCCGCGCGTGGGACCATGCCGACTACCAGCGGCGGCGTGCGTGGGCGCTGTCGCGTCATGGCAGCGACGACGAGGCGCGCGCAGCGGCCGGTGCGGCAATCCTGGCGCTGCAGACGGCGGCTGCGGATCAGGACGTCGACGAAGACGACTGGCTGCGCCTGGGCGGCGCCCTGATCGCGATCGCGCCCGAACGCCTGGCTGCCTTCCAGCAGGCGGTAACGGCGCTGACGGCGGACCGCGCCTTGCCGCAGCGCCGTGAGCTGGAAGTCCGGCTGGCCCGGCTCGCCGCGCGCGCCTTGCACGCGCAAGGCGATTTGCCGGGCGCGCTGGACGCTTGCTCCGCCGCGCGCCATGGCCTGTCCTCGGACGGCAGCGATGACTTCATCGAATACGAACTGCCGTGGCTGATCGAAGCCCGGCGCGTTGAAGAGGCCGGCCGCCGGGCCTTCTTTCACATTTACCAGCTGGAAGCCGAGATGTGGGACGGCGCCGCGCGGCTGGTTCACGCGCGTCTGGCCGACGCGGACGACGACTCCGTCTGGTGGCCATTGTGCGCCATGCGGGCCTGCAATACCGCCGAGACGCTGGAGCGTTTCATCTCTGTGGCGCAAGAGGACGGACAGGATCTGCCGACGCTCTCCCCGGTTCATGAGGCGCTCTTTGGCGCCGTTGGGGAAGTAAATGGTGCGCAGGCCATGCAGGTAGTGTTCGCAGCCGCGCGCGCGCTGGCCGAGCAGCGTTCGCCTCGCCATCCGTGGATCACGCGACTGGCGGCCGTGCACGATGCCGGCGCAGGCCGCATCGATGCCACCACGCAAGCGGCGCTGTTGTATGCGGCGGCGCAGGAAGGCGGCATGGACGACAACCGTACCGCATACGCCCTGTTCCATGCGCGAGTGCAATCGCTCGGGCTGCCCCAGACGCTGAAGTTGCCGCATCCTTCCCTGCCGAGCGGGCTGTGGGGCTACAACTTCGGGGTCACGATCGGGAGCTACCTGGAGGAACACCTGGACAGCGTTCCCGCGGAACTGCGCAACGAGACGTACCGCGATTTCATCAAGTTGCAGACTGCCGCCTACGAGCAAGGGCAGGCGTGCATGGAGCGCTATTTCGCGAGCGGCGGCGGGCATCCGTACGACGCCTGCGCGCACCTCTACTCCATGATGTGCAATAACCTGGCCATCATCTATCGCTACGACGAGCGGCGCTATGAGGATGCCGTCGACCTGCATATGCGGGGCATCGCGGCCAGCCCGTTTGCCGAACACTATGCCGGCCTGCTGAGTGTGCGGATCGCGATGAAGGATGCCGAAGGGATCGTGAGCGCGGCCGAGCAGCTCTGGCACTACGCCGCCGAGCATGGCTACAGCCGGCATGACCCCAACGACTATCTGGGCGAGGTGTCCCAGGCTCTGTACAAACTCGATCGCGACCGCGAGATTCCGATCTGGCTGGAGCGCCTGGTGAAATGGCAGCGGGAAGAAGGCCTGGACGATGACAACTTGTCCACCGATGCGTTGGGCGTGCGCCTGCAGATGGCATTCAACCTGGCGCATAGCTGCCCGGAAGAAGCGTCGGTATTGTGGAGCCGCATCGCGCGCCAGGTGGAAGCCTGTCCGGTGTCCTGGATGGTATGCCTGGGGGCCGACACGCTCCACGGGCTGCATCGCCGGGCCGAGGCCGCCGCGCTCTACGAGCGCGCCCTCGCACTCAATCCGCGCAGCAACGAATACGAATGCGATGATGCCAGCGCGATTGAGGAAAAGCTGGCGCTCTATCGGACCGAAGCCAAAGCCCCTGCCAAAAGCTGGTGGCAAGTCTGGAAATGAGTGCGGCAAGGCGGACCTCCGGCTACGCGCCGCGCAACGCGCTCAATGCCGGCGCGCTGAAGTCGGGGATCGCCGCGCGCAGCCAGGCGCGAGGCGACGAAGCGACCGTGCGCGCCTGGCTGCTTAACCACTTCTATCGCCATCTCGTCGCCAACTTCGAGCCGGGGACAAACATCGGTTCGCTTGCCGATGCGCGGCAGATACTGAAATCCGAGGCCGTACCGGAATGGATTGTTGCCCGCTTTGCCGCCTCCGCCAAGGCGGGCAGCAGCGAAGCGGCAACGCCGCTAGCACCCGTGGTCTGGGTCGATCCTGCCGATACGCGCCTGCTGGCACTGGAAGCGCGGCTAGTCGAATTCCTGACGTCGCGCCAAGGCACCGCCCTGGAAGGCAAGCTGGACCGCATCAACTGCCCGCAAGCGCTGGCGCTGTGGGACAAGGAACATGCCGAGATGGCAACGCGCATCGAGCGTGGCTGGCGCCAGAGCCAGCCCGAGGCGCTGCGCACCCTGCTGGCGACGCCGAATGGCGTGTTCGTGGAGTTCCTGCCGGACAGTGCGCTGCTGCGCTCGGAAATGGCGTTTGAAAGCTATGTCATGCGGCACTGCCTCGGGCAGTTTGCCGACCGGCGCGCGCTGGCCGGGGGCTACGGCGAGCGGTATGCCGGCGCGGTGGCGCAAAAGCAGCTGCGCCTGGTGAGCTTCCGTGATGCCGGCGGACATCCGCATATCACGATCAGCGTGAGTATCCAGGCCAATGGCGCGCTCCGCGTGGACCAGGTCAAGGGAAAGCAGAACCGGCCGCCGATCGAACGCTACATCGAAGACGTGCTGGCCTGCCTGAACGCGCTGGGCACCGACGAGGAAACACCGGCCGATTGCATCGCAATCGGCGTGGTACGCACGCCAGCCGGCTGGGAGCGCATCGAAGACGTGACCGACGCCGCAACGCAGACCCGACTGGTCGGCAGGTATCCGCAACTCTTCGTCAGGCTCAGCTCGCCAACGCCGATGGTGGAATGGCTGGTCGCCGCGCGCGAGCCGGGCCTGCTGTCGGCGCGTTCGCCGCGTGCGCCATCGGTCGGTTATGCCACCAGGCCTATGCCGGCACGAAACGCAGAAACGGGAAATCCGCATGGCGGCGGGGAAGCTGTCGCCACCGAAGGGGTGCCGTGGCCGGAACTATCGCTATCGCGGGCAGCGGAAATACTGGCCTTGCAATCCAGATCGTAACGGAGCGCCGAACCTGATGATCTTCTACATCCTTCTCGGGGGACTCGTACTTTGGTGGGCTTACCGCCGTCTGCGCCCCGCGCGCTCCGCTGTGTTCACGCAGCGCAAGCAATGGGCCCTGACACTGGCGCAGCCGATGGTCGACGCCACGGGCATGACCGGTTTTTTCGACCCCGCCACGGACCGCCTGACGGAGAATGCGCGCGCATTCTTTCGTGCGCAATTGCTGCACCAGATGGAGTTCCGGGCCAATGCGACCGACGACGAAGCGCGCCAGCACCTCGCCCAGGTACTCGAATCGCGTTGGTTTCGCGCCGATCTGCATGCGCTCCTGCCGACAGACTATCCTCGTGCCGCGCTGGCGTTTGCCTGTGTCCGGATGGCGTTTTTTGCGCGCATTGTCATGTTGATGGGCTGGGCGGAGCCCATGGCCGCCTGGCGCGTGCTGTTGCTTAATGCGCAGCGTGCGCAGGACTGCTTTGCAAGCTGGGAGGAATTCGGTATTGCCTTTATCGCCGGCCGCCGGCAATGGGTTGCGGCGTTCCGGGCCGACCCGATGGGCAAAGCCTTCGATGAAGCAAGCTTGCGCCAGCTCCTCGCCCCGCCCAAGGGAGTCTGGGCAACGCTGGCATGGCCGGACCTGCCGGCATTCAGCCCACAGCCGCTCTGAGCCGCGCGAGCGCCGATCACCGCCACCAAATGCGGATTGCGCAGTGCCGCCAGGTTGGCGGCACTGCGTCAGCGCCTGGATGCCTCCCGATAAGCCGCGATGCGCGCCTTTAGCCCCGGACGGGCGGCGGAACGCACAAGTTCGGCTAGCTGCGCGGCGCGCGCCGCATCGGCAGCGCCGGGCCCGCCCAGCGTGGCGGCGTGGATGGCCGCCTGCGTCGGTGCATCGAGCCGGCGCGCACGCGCGGCCAGTGCCGTAAGCGCGGCCGCGCGTGCCTCCGGTTCCACCACGGTGCCGGCCAGGCCGGCGGCCAGCGCTTCTTCTGTCCGGACGGCTCGCCCGCTGCCGATCCATTCCCGCGCCGTGGCCACGCCAACCAGCTCCGCCAGCCGCGCGCTGCCCAGCACCAGGCCAAAGGCCGCCCCCGGGAAGGCGAAGCTGCTGCCCTGCGCGACCCAGCGCTGCTCGCAGGCTGCAAGCAGGTCGGCACCCGCGCCCATGACCCGCCCCTGCACCAGCGCTACGGTGGTGAAGGGCGCGCCATGCAGGCTTTGCAGCAGCAGTTCGACGCGCACGAAACGCGCCAGCAGCGAATCGTCGCTCTCGCTATCCAGGTCGCCCAGGTCGAAACCGGTGCAGAAATGCGTGCCCGCGCCCTCAATGGACAGCAGGCGTGTGCCGTCGTGGTGGCACACCTGCACCGCCGCCGCGAGCTCCTCCACCAGCGCGGCCGACAGTGCATTGCCGCGCCCGGGCCGGTTCAGCGTCAGCCGGGTGACGTCGCCCTGTTTGTCGGCCAGCAGGATGCCTTGTGTCACCGCGGCCCCCTCACGTCGCCGCCTGGGCCCACAAGTTGGGCACCAGCGCGTTGGAGTAGCCGGAGATGAACAGCTTGGTCTCGCCGCTCGCCGCGTCGTAGACATGGCGCCGGATGCGGCCGATATTGCCGCCATACAGATGGATGCTGACCGAGACCTGGTCGTCGTGCGCATTGCGCACGCGGTGCACGTCGCCCAGCGTGGGCGATACGGCGGCCACCTGGCCGGCGGACAACAGGACCTCGCCGCCATCGGCCACCAGTTTGCCCGCCTCGGCACGGTAGTGCTGGTCGAGCTCGGCGCCGCGCAGCACGCCGATCAGGCCCCACACGGTGTGATCGTGCACCGGCGTCTGCTGGCCCGGCCCCCAAACGAAGCTCACCAGCGAGAAGCGGTCAAGCGGATCGCCGTAGAGCAGGTGCTGCTGGTAATAGACGGGATGCGGCCGCGCCATCGCATCGGGCAGCCAGTCGTCGTGCGCCACCAGTTCGCGCAGCGGACCGGTGGCGCCGGCCAGCAGCGCGGCCTCGTTACCGGTACCGGGTCCGGTTTGTTCCACCAGCCGGCTGATGGTGGCGACGAACTCACGCAGCCGTTCGATCTTGTCATTCATCATGCTTCCCTGGAAGTGTCATGGTCCGCGCCGCCCACCGGGTAGCGCGCGCGAATGGCGTCGTTGTGCTCTCCCAGCGCCGGCGGATCGCGGCGGATCGGCAGCCCCTGTCCATCGAAGCGCAGCGGCGAGGCGAAGGTACGCGTCTGGTGGCCGCCCGGCAACGTCAGCGGCTGCACCCACTCCATATGCGCGACCTGGGGATCGTCCAGCGCGGCGGCGTAGTCGTTGATGCGCGCATGCGGCACGCCGGCGGCATTGAACGCCGCGATCCAGTGCGCCACGCCGGCTCCCGCGAAACACTCTTCCAGCAGCGCCTTGAGCGCAACCTGGTTGACGGCACGGTCGCGCGTGGTGGCAAAGCGGGCATCGGCCGCCAGCGCCGGCAACTCCACGACCTTCACCACCGCCAGCCAGAGCTTCTGGTTGCCCGCGGCAATGGCGAAGTAGCCATCGGCGGCGCGGAAGGCCTGGTACGGTGCATTGCGCGGATGGGCCGAGCCGAGCTTGACCGGGCTCTTGCCCGTGCCGAAGTATTCGCTGGTCTGCAGCGCGGCGATGCCAAGCGTGCAGCCGTACATCGGCACGTCGATATGCGAACCCGCACCGCCGGCGCGCACCCGCGCCAGCGCGCTGGCGATGGCGAAGGCGGCGTAGAGCCCCGAAGCGAAATCGGCCAGCGGTACGCCGCACTTGACCGGCGCGCCATCGGGCTCGCCGGTCACGCTCATTACCCCGGCCGCCGCCTGGATGGTCAGGTCGAAACCGCCCTCGCCGGCGCGCGGGCCGCTCTGGCCATAGGCCGACACCGAGCAGTACAGCAACTGCGGCTTGTGCTCGCAAAAGCTCGCATAGCCCAGGCCAAGCCGGTCCATCACGCCGGGACGGTTGTTCTCGATCACCACATCGGCGTCCAGGATCAGTTGCCGCGCCAGGGCGACGTCGGCCGGATCCTTCAGGTTGAGCGCCACCGACTGCTTGTTGCGGTTGAGCGAGGCAAAGTTCTCGGAAAACCCGTTCGACAGCGGCGGCCACTGGCGCAAGGTGTCGCCGTCCGGCGGCTCCACCTTGACCACCTCGGCGCCCATGTCGGCCAGCAGCATGCCGCAGAACGGCCCGGCCGCCACGGTACAGAACTCCACCACCCTGACCCCGTGCAGGGGCAGGTCCTTCTCGCTGACATCGTGCATCTGGATACCCGGAAAACGTTGACGGCCCGGCTGACTCCCGCCTTTGGACCGCGATGCGGATCATTATATTCACGTTCCAAAATAGGCTACAATCGTTCCACATTTGAGAACCAATGCCGGGTGCGCCACACACGGCAAGTCCGACATGAACAACACCTTGATCAAAGGCCTGGGTGTCATCGAGCTGCTGGCCCACAGCGAGCGCCCTCTCGGCCTGACGGAGATCGCCGCCCACCTGGGCCTGGCCAAGAGCAATGTGCACCGCTTGCTGCAAGCGCTCACCGATCTCAACTATGTGATCCGGGACACCTCCGGCACCGGCTACAGCGCCTCCATCAAGCTCTGGGAACTGGGCTCGGCGGTGCTCTCGCGGCTGGACCTGCGCCGCCATGCCGAAGCCTGGATGGACAAGCTGATGCACACCAGCGGCGAAAGCGTCCACCTGTCCGTGCTGGATCGCGGCGAAGTGGTCTATGTGCACAAGATCGACAGCCCCAACCCGGTGCGCGCCTATACCCAGATCGGCGGCCGCGCGCTGGCGCATTGCGTGGCCACCGGCAAGGCCATGCTGGCATTCCAGCCGGACGCCGCGCTGCAGCGCATGTCGGCCGCGCTGGCGCCGTCCACGCCCAACAGCATCGTGGAGCCGGAGCGCTTCCTGCAGGAAATGGAAAAAGTCCGCAAGCAGGGCTATGCGGTCAATCGCGGCGAGTGGCGCGAGACGGTGTATGGCATCGCCGCTCCGATCAGCGACCGCAACGGGCATGTGATTGCCGCGGTCGGGCTGTCCGGACCCGCCGAGCGCTTCAAGCCGCAGAAAATCAAGGGCTTCGCCGACCTGGTGCTGAATGCCGCCACGGAGATCTCCGACAGCCTCGGCGGCGGTGCCCGGCACAATGCGCTGGCCCTCGCCACGCGCAGCATGGTGGCGGTGCGGCACACCTGAGCGGAAGGGAGCGCAAATGGCGATTCCAGCGAATCGGGAACAACTGCTGGAGGCGATTCAGAACTCGTATGCCAGCCACTTGATGGAACTTTGCAATCGGTAAAGAGAAACCTGCAAGGCACAGGACAGCCGGCGCCCGCCGGTGCACAAAATGAGCCGTCAGGTTAAGCTTGTGGTTTCGCCGCTGTGCCCGGCCCGGGCACGGCACCCTCACAGCGGCAGCACCGGCTGCACTTGTCGCACGCAACCTTCATCAGGAGAAAGGCATGTACCAGGATCTCGCCCTCTACATCGACGGGGAATTCGTCAAGGGAGGGGACCGACGCGAGCAAGACGTCATCAACCCTTCCACCCAGGAACTGCTGGGCAAGCTGCCGCACGCCAGCCGCGCGGACCTCGACCGCGCCCTGGCCGCGGCGCAGCGCGCCTTCGAAAGCTGGAAGAAGACCTCGCCACTGGAGCGCTCCAGGATCCTGCGCCGCGTTGCGGAACTGACCCGCGAGCGCGCCAAGGAGATCGGCCGCAACATCACGCTGGACCAGGGCAAGCCGCTGGCTGAAGCCATCGGCGAAGTCATGATCTGCGCCGAGCACGCCGAATGGCACGCCGAGGAATGCCGCCGCATCTACGGCCGCGTGATCCCGCCGCGCCAGCCCAATGTGCGCCAGATCGTGGTGCGCGAGCCGATCGGCGTCTGCGCGGCCTTCACCCCGTGGAACTTCCCCTTCAACCAGGCGATCCGCAAGATGGTTTCGGCCATCGGCGCCGGCTGTACGCTGATCCTCAAGGGCCCGGAAGATTCGCCCAGCGCGGTGGTCGCGCTGGCCCAGTTGTTCCACGATGCAGGCCTGCCCCCGGGCGTGCTGAACATCGTCTGGGGTGTGCCGGGCGAAATATCCACCTACCTGATCGAATCGCCGATTGTGCGCAAGATCTCGTTCACCGGTTCCGTGCCGGTGGGTAAGCAACTTGCCGCACTGGCCGGCGCTCACATGAAGCGCGTGACCATGGAGTTGGGCGGCCACTCGCCAGTGCTGGTGTTCGACGACGCCGACATCGAGCCGGCAGCGGAAATGCTGGCGCGCTTCAAGCTGCGCAACGCCGGCCAGGTGTGCGTGTCGCCCACGCGCTTCTACGTGCAGGAAAAAGCCTACGACAAGTTCCTGGCGCGCTTTACCGAGGTGATCGGTTCGATCAAGGTCGGCGACGGCCTGGAAGACGGTACCCAGATGGGCCCGCTGGCACACGAGCGCCGCATCGCCTCGATGGAACAGTTCCTGGATGACGCCAGCCATCGCGGCGGCAAGGTCGTGGCCGGCGGCAAGCGCATCGGCGACAAGGGCTTCTTCTTCGCCCCCACCGTGGTCACCGACCTGCCCGACGACGCCAAGCTGATGGTCGACGAGCCCTTCGGCCCGGTGGCGCCGGTGACGCGCTTCAAGGATGCGGAGGAAGTGCTGCGCCGCGCCAACAGCCTGCCCTTCGGCCTGGCCTCCTACGTGTTCACCAACTCGCTGAAGACCGCGACGCTGGTGTCCAACGGCCTGGAAGCCGGCATGGTCAATATCAACCACTTCGGCATGGCGCTGGCCGAGACGCCGTTCGGCGGCATCAAGGATTCCGGCATCGGCAGCGAAGGCGGCCAGGAAACCTTCGATGGCTACCTGGTGACCAAGTTCATCACGCAGGTCTGATGCGCAATGCCGCGGCCTCACCGCCGCGGCGGAAGCGCCGGACGAGGGCACGCATGCATCGTCCGGCGCCCTCCCCCGTCACACGGTGCCTTCAACGCGGCGCGGCTGGCTTCGCCCCCAGGCCACGGGCGAGTTCGTAATCCTCGACAAAATCCTTCCACTGCGCCTGCGCCAGCTCGCAACCGTGCCGCGCCAGCCGCAGCACCGGCGCGCGCCAGCGCGTACCGCCGGCAAACTCCTGCAACTGCTCGATGCGATCGGCGGCATTGTGCCCGCATCCGCGCAGGTGCGCCCAGGCCGCGGCGCGCGCCATGGTGAACAGCACTTCGCGCAGGTCCTCGCGATTGGTGTGGGAGCCAAGGTTGACCCGGTCGGCGGTGGGCTGCAGGCTCTTGACGATATAGGAAGCCTTGCCCATCTTCACCGCCGAGAGCAGCGCCGGGGAGGCCGCCTGCATCGCATGCTGGATGTGCACGACGCGTGACGCTTCGCTGTTCCAGGCGGGCTGCGTGCGATACGGCAGCCCCTGCCAGGCGCTGGGCGCGGCGCGCTTGATGTCGACCAGCCGCTGAGCCAGCGGATCGCTCTCCGCGTGAGCCAGCACAACGTAACGTTCAAGTCCAAGGCTGCCAACGCCGGCGATCCTGCGGGCGGCATCGTCGGCCACCAGCCTCCCATGTTGCGACTGCCGCCCGAACTCGCTCAGGATCGCTGCGGTACGCTTGCGCGCGCCCTTGAGGGGTTCCAGCGCATGCTTGCCGTCGACCAGCAGGCGCCGCTTGCCGGCGCGCCGCACCGTGCGCGCGGCCAGGACCTCGCCGCGGCGGCGGCGTTTGACCCGGCGCAGCAGCGTCGCCACCATGCCGGTGGCCGTGGCGCGCTCCACCCAGCGCGGCTTGCCGCTGGCCAGCACCGCCGCGTAGGTATCGAGCATGCTCTGCGCGCCGGCACGCGCGTCGGCAGCGGACAGCCCCAGTTGCGGTGCGGCAACCATCAGGCTCGACAGCAGGCGCACCAGGTCCACCGTGAGCGGCGCGACCAGCGCATCGTCGAAGTCGTTGAGATCGAAATAAACCAGGCCGTTGTCGCCCTTGAAACTGCCGAGATTCTCCAGGTGGAGATCGCCGCAGACATAGGTGGTCGGCGCCTCGATCAGCGCGGCCTCGTTGCCCACCGCGGCCGCATAGAGATGGTTGGTGCCACGCAGGAAAGCAAACGGATCCGCCGCGATGGCGGCGAGCTTGCGGGTCAGCCGCTCGGGATCGCGGCCATGGTTATAGGTCAGGATGGCTTCCGTGGCTGGGTGCATGGCTTCCTCGTGGTGGCGGGCAACCGCTCAAGTGTACCCGGCACGCCGCCTCGGGCAAAACCGGCCCGTGCCCCCGGCGAGCATGCGTTCAGCGGAAAAAGGCACCGCGCAAGAGGAATGTGTAATCGGCTTCCATCGCCATCAGGCCCACCAGCACCAGCAGGCAGAGCGGCGGCAGCAGGATGGCGCAGATCAGCGCCAGCCGCTCCCACGCCATATGCATGAAGACGCCGACGATCAGGCCGGCCTTCATCACCATGAACAGCAGGATCAGGGTCCAGCGCAGATAACCCTCGAAGTGGAAGTAGTCCACCATGTAGGACAGCGTGGACAGCACGAACAACAGCGCCCATATCTTCAGGTACAGGCCAATCGGGTGCTGCTGCCCGTGATGCGATTCACCGTGCGCGCCGGTGGACGCATGCGCTGGCGCCGCCGGTGCCAGGCCGGGCACATCGGGAGACGGAGTCGACGATGCCATGGCGTGCCTCACCAGAGATAGAACAGCGCAAAGATAAAGACCCAGACCAGGTCCACGAAGTGCCAGTAGAGCCCGGCGATCTCCACGATCTGGTAGTTGCCCGTGCGCTCGTAGCGCCCGCGCAGCACCTTGGTCGCCACGATCAGCAGGTAGATCACGCCGCAGCTCACGTGCAGCCCGTGGAAACCGGTGATCATGAAAAACGTGGAGCCGAACTGCGGCGCGCCCATCGGGTTGCTCCAGGGACGCACCCCTTCGGTAAGGATCAGCTTGCTCCACTCGAAGGCTTGCATGCTGACAAAGGCCACGCCGAACAGCGCCGTGGCAAACATCAGGCTGGCGCATTTCACGCGGTCGCGGCGGTAGGCGAAATTCACGGCCATCGCCATCGTGCCGCTGCTGCTGATCAGCACGAAGGTCATGATGGCGATCAGCAGCAAGGGCACCTCGGCGCCGCCGACCTTCAGCCCGAACACGATGCTCGGATTCGGCCACGTATCCGTGCTGGCGATCCGCACCGTCATGTACCCGGTCAGGAAACAACTGAAGATGAAGGTGTCGGACAGCAGGAAGATCCACATCATCGCCTTGCCCCACGACACCTTGAAGGCCTGCTGGTCGGACGACCAGTCGGCCACCAGCCCACGCAGGCCGGCCACCACGGGCGCAGGCGCGGGCACGCCGGGCAGCGCGGCGCCGCCGGACTCGGCCGGCGCCGATGGAGTGGGTTGCGAAGACATTGGTGCGTCTCCTTCGATGCTTGACGTGGCCGCCTAGCCGCGCCCGCAGATAAAGCGAACCAGTTCAGGCGTGAGCCAGTTCAGCGCGGCCAGCAGCACCAGCCACACGGCAAGCAGGAAATGCCAGTAGCGCGCGCACAGCACGATGCGCAGCGTGGCCCGCGCGCTGCCCCGCGCGGCATGCATGGCGACCACCCAGCCAACAAGGCCTCCCAGCACATGCAGGCCATGCATCGCGGTGAGCAGGTAGAAGAAACTGCCGGCGGGATTGTTGGCCGGCACCACATGGATGGCGAGCAGGGCCTGCCACGCCCATAACTGCGAGGCGACAAATGCAGCTGCGGCCAGCCCGCCAAAGCGTAGCGCGCGATGTGCCATCGTGAAGCGTCCGTCGCGCGCCGCCCGCGCTGCCACCAGCATCACCGCGCTGCCGGCGGCCAGCAAGGCAGTGGACATCCAGACCTGCCATGGCAACGAAACGGCATGCCAGTCCGGCGAGTCCATGCGCATGGCATAGGCGGCGATAAACAGCCCAAACAGCGAGGACACCACGCCCATGAACACCCACAGCCCGATGCTGGCCGGCGCGCGGCGGGCGTGCTGCCGGCCCACGTCGCCGGGACCGGGACCGGAGCGGCGCTCGCTGTCGCCGCTGGCGCGGTAGACCAGGTTTGCGTTCATGCTACGGCTCCACGGCTGGCATGCGGCTCGGGTTCGGCGCCGCCGGCATCGGGCGGCGCGTTCTGCGCGATGAAATCCTCGCTGGCGCCCGGCACGCTATAGGCATAGGCCCAACGATGCACTACCGGTTGCTCCGGGCCCCAGTTGCCGTGCACCGGCGGCGTCTGCGGCGTCTGCCACTCCAGCGAAGCCGCGCGCCACGGATTGGAACCCGCCAGCCTGCCGTGCCTGACGCTCCAGGCCAGGTTGAAGATGAACAACAACTGCGCCGCCGCCACGATAAACGCCGCCACCGAGATATAGGCGTTCATCAGGTGCGCCGATTCAGGGATGAAGGCGTAGTTGTCGTAAGCGTAATAGCGCCGCGGCATGCCAAGGATGCCCAGGTAATGCATGGGAAAGAAGATGGCATAGGTGCCGACGAAGGTCACCCAGAAATGGATATGCCCCAGCGTGTCGTTGAGCATGCGGCCGGTGACCTTCGGGTACCAGTGATAGATGCCGCCGAACACCACCAGGATCGGCGACACGCCCATCACCATATGGAAGTGCGCAACCACGAAATACGTATTGGACAGCGGGATGTCCACGCTCACGTTGCCCAGGAAAAGCCCGGTCAGCCCGCCGATCACGAACGTACTGACGAAGGCGATGGCGAACAGCATCGGCACCGAAAAATGGATGTCTCCCCGCCACAGCGTGATCACCCAGTTATAAACCTTGATGGCGGTGGGAATCGCGATGATCAGCGTGGTGGTGGCGAAGAAGAAGCCAAAGTAAGGATTCATCCCGCTCACGAACATATGGTGCGCCCACACCACCACCGACAGCACGCCGATGGCAAGGATCGCCCATACCATGGTGCGGTAGCCAAAGATGCTCTTGCGCGAATGCACGCTGATCAGGTCCGAGACGATGCCGAACGCGGGCAGCGCCACGATATACACCTCCGGGTGGCCGAAGAACCAGAACAGGTGCTGGAACAGCAGCGGGCTGCCGCCCTTGTAGTTGAGCTGCTGGCCCAGCGACACGATCGCCGGCATGAAGAAGCTCGTGCCCAGCGTGCGGTCCAGCAGCATCATCAGGCCCGACACGAACAGCGCGGGAAAAGCCAGCAGCGCCAGGATGGTGGCCATGAAGATGCCCCACACGGCCAGCGGCATGCGCATCAGCGTCATCCCCTCGGTACGCGCCTGCAGCACCGTGGTGACGTAGTTGAGGCCGCCCATGGTGGCCGCCACGATAAAGATCAGCAGCGACACCAGCATCAGGATGATGCCCCACTCGTAGCCGGGCGTGCCCCGCAGGATCGCCTGCGGCGGATAGAGCGTCCAGCCGGCGCCGGTGGGCCCGCCCGGCACGAAGAAGCTCGACAGCAGCACCAGTACCGAGAGGAAGTACACCCAGAAGCTCAGCATGTTGAGGTAGGGGAACACCATGTCGCGCGCGCCCACCATCAACGGGATCAGGTAGTTGCCAAAGCCGCCGAGAAAAAGTGCCGTGAGCAGGTAGATCACCATGATCATGCCGTGCATGGTGACGAACTGGTAGTAGCGGTTGGCGTCGATAAAGGTGAAATGCCCCGGAAAACCCAGTTGCAGGCGCATCAGGTTTGACAGCACCACGCCAATCAGCCCCACAAAGATGGCGACCAGGGTGTACTGCACCGCGATCACCTTGTGATCCTGGCTCCAGATATAGCGGGTAAAGAAACTGGTCGGGCCATGATGGGCGGCGTCGTCGGTGTATGCCATTGCACTCCCTCCTGCAGCCTATTTTGCGGCGGCGCCGGACGCGGCGCCTGCCTGCGTTGCGGCCCCGCCCGCGCCATTGGCGCGGATGTAGGCGACCAGCGCGCCGACTTCCTCTTCGCTCAGGGGCATCTTCGGCATGAGCGGACCGAAGCCCTTGACCAGGCGCGCTTGCGGATCGGTGATCTCGGTCTTCAGGTAAGCGTCGTCGACCTTTGCGCTGCTGCCATCGGCAAACGTTCCCGTGCTGCCATACAGGCCCTTCCAGCTCGGCCCCACGCCAACGGTGCCATCGATACTGTGGCAGCCCACGCAGCCCTTGCTCTGGGCCAGCGCGCGGCCCTGTTCCGCAAGCGTATCGGCGCCGGCGGGCGCTCCGGGTGCCCCGGCCGTGGCCGGCGGCGCAGGCGTCTTCAGCATGGTCAGCGCGAACGTGGGCTGCCGGCGCAGCCACGCATCGAACGCCGCCGCATCCTCCACTACCACCTTGCCCCGCATGTTGTAGTGGCCGACCCCGCACAACTGCGCGCACAGGATCTCATAGGTACCCGCCTTGGTCGGCGTGAACCAGAACGACGTCACCATCCCCGGCACCATGTTCATGCGGGCGCGAAACGGCGGCACGTAGAAATCGTGCAGCACATCCTTGGAGCGCAGCAGCACCTTGACCGGACGATTCAGCGGCAAGTGCACTTCATTGCCGGCAATGATGATGTCGTCCTGTCCGCGCGGGTCGTCCGGGTTCACGCCGAGCGGGTTGGCCGCCGTCACGAAGCGCGCGTCCGAGGTGCCAAGCTGGCCGCCCTGGCCCGGAAAGCGAAAGCCCCACTGCCACTGCTGGCCCACTACCTCCAGCACCATCGCATCGCCGGGTGGCCGCACATATTCGGCATAGACGAACAGGCCCGGCGCGAGCAGGGCAATCACGCCGAGCGTGGTGCCGCCGATCAGCCAGAGTTCCAGCTTGCTGTTTTCCGGCTGATAGTGCGCGCGAGCGCCGTCGCGATGGCGGTAGCGCCAGACGATATAAGCGACGAACAGGTTGATGATGACGAAGAAGACGCCGGTGATGACCAGGGTAATGGTCAGCGTGTCGTCCATCTGCTTCCAGTTGGAAGCAAGCGGGGTCGCCCACCACGGGCTCACGAAATGGAAGAGCACCGAAGCAACGACGATGATCACGAGTGCAATGGCTATCGCCATACCGACCCTCCCCCCTTGCGTACGGCAGGCCGCGAACTACGCGCAAGGCTGAGATAAGACTAGTGCATGTGGTCCGCCCCGTGCAAGGCGGCCTTGAGAGCGCTTTGCGCGCGATGCCACACAGGGCCGGCGGTTGGCGCAAAGGCGGCGGCAAATAAAGAGCGGCGGATGAAAGCCAGGGCTTTCATCCGCCGCCGTCGGCCCGCGCGGCCCGTGTAGTGGTAAAGCGCGGATCTAAACCAGATGCGCGTAGCGCTATCGCATCATTGATGCACTGCAGTGTGCGTGCTCAGTGAGATACATCCTTGCTTTCGAGCTTCCAATAGGCAATGGCCGCGGCCATGCCGAAGATCATGTGGCCAACCAGCGTATGCCAGCCACGCGCGTCGGCGAACCAGGTAAAGAAGCGCGTCATGCCGTAGAAATTAAGCAGATAGACCGCCAGGCCGAACACAGCGCCGGTCAGCAACACCATGCCCGTACTCGAGTCCAGTTGGAACGGCGCGATGATAGCGGCCAGGATCATCCCCAGCACCGCGCCGAGCACGAAATGGATTGCCAGCGCCGCGGCCACGGTACTCACGCTGAACAGCGAAGTTTGCAACACGTCCTGCCCCATCAGGATCGCCGCGATCAGCCGCGTCGTGCCCCATGGATTGACGCCCGCCACCATCGTCGACCAGAACAGTTCGATCACCATCAACAGCGCCCCGGCCGCCAGACCGGACACCGCTGCTGCGGTCCAGTCTGGCGTGCGGCGCACATAGTGGTGCGATTGCATGTGAAGTTCCATAGCCACCTCCGGATATGCTGTTTCGCCGCGATCCCCGCTGCGATTGCTCTATTACGCGTGCTTGCCACCTGAACGATGATCGGGCCCGCGTATCTGCACAGCATAGGACACGCCGGCCTGATCGTTTGACCGCACACTCGCAAAAAAGTGCATGGGGCAGGCCTGGCGCAACGGTGCCGGCGCGAGGTGTGCGAACAGTGTGGCCAGGCCGGTACATGGAAGGAGAAAGTCCCAGCCCGCCGCCAGGCGGGCCAACCCCAGGGCGATGCGAAGCGAGCCGTCAAGGTGTACCAGGCCGCATGGGGCGCCTTTTTTGCCTACTTTTTTGGCAAGCCGCAAGACAAAAAAGTGGGTCGCCGCCCCGCAGGGGTGGTGAAACTGCCTTTGACTTTAAGGTTTTAAGCTTTGCGGGTGAGAGCAATCCCCCCACAAGAAAGTGCCTTAGGGGACAACCCCGATGTCATCGTCCTTGGTCTACCTGAGACACTTTCTATACTGGAAATACAAGGAAAGAGACAGGAGACAGCCGTGCTGCACCTTAGCTCACATGATCTTGTTTTTCTGATCCCGATGGCGCTGGTCGGCATGATTGCCTTCGGCGGGATTCCGTTCACAGCCCGCGCCCTGCGCATCAGTTGCCGCGCTGCTGGCGCGATATTCGGGGCTCTGCTGGCGGTGGCCTTGCTGGAGGCGTTGCCTTTACTTATCTGAACTGAACGCTTCGAGCGTTCCCGGCTTGCTTGAGGAGAGGAGCCGCTATGACACTGGATCTGCTGGCCGCCCTGATGGCGGCATTCCTGCTGGTCACCGTGGTGACCGCGATCTGGCGTTGTAGCCACCCCTACCGTATACGCTATCGCCGCTGCGCGGAGCAAAGAAGGCGTGCCGGGATATGCCGGCAGATGCAGCGCCACTAAACACGCTGCCAAACGCGATTCCTGCCCGCCGGCATTGGCCTGCGAGCCTCGCCGGCTGGCGGGCTTGCGCTCAGATTTCGATCATGGCGAACTCGCCCTTGCCCACATCACATTCAGGGCAACGCCAGTCTTCCGGGATATCCTCCCAGCGGGTGCCGGGCGCAATGCCGTCATCCGGCCAGCCCTGTTCTTCGTCGTAGACCCATCCGCAAATCACGCAAACCCAAGTCTTGTAGGCAACGGCTTCCTGCTGCAAAACGCACTCCTGTATCGATTCCGGGCGAAATCATACAGGCTTTTGGCCAGCACGCTGCCCTTTTGCACAGGCAGGATTGCCTGGGATGACTTACTGCCTGATGGCGAAATCGACCCGGTTGGGCGCGCCCTTATCCTTGATGCCTTCGGCATTCAGCTTCGGCGCCGTCAGGAACAAACGGCTCTCCGGGACCTTGGCGTCGCGCTCCAGTGCCTGTTTCACCGCCAGCGCGCGCTGCTCGGCGAGTTGCTTGAGTTCCACATCGGTTACCGGCGCGTTCTCCAGCAGCAGCGTCTCCATTTCCGCGGTCGGCAAGGATTTGGACAAGCCAATCACGTTGCGCGGCTTCTTGAATGAAGCGCGCTTGTAGACCGCTTCCAGATACTTGGGATACTCCTGCGGCGACACCGTCACCTTGGCGCCCTGCTCGCCCTCTTCCCCTTCCTCGGCCGTGGCGCCCTCGCGAGCGCTGGCTCGCAGTTCACGCGCCTTTTGCTCCTTCACCCGCGCGTCCAGCCAGGCGCGCTTCGCACCGGCCATGTCGGTGGCCGGATCGATGCGGCCGCTGATCTCCAGCCGCAGGGCCGGGCGGTCGGCCAGGGCCTTGCCGAGGGTGGCGATCTTCTGCCTGGCCGCCGGCGTAAGCGCGGACGTGCCCGGCGCGAACTCCACGTAGCCCAGTTCATCGCCGCCGCCAAAGGCCGAGGCAAGCAGCGAGAACGGCGAGGTAATCGCCTTGGCCAGCAAGTTGACGATCACCCTCACGATCACGCCGCCGATGCTGAACTCCGGATCGGACAGCGAGCCCGACACCGGCAGGTTGATGTCGATCACACCGTTGCGGTCCTTCAGCAGCGAGACCGCCAGCAACACCGGCAGCTTGGTCGCTGTCGGGCTGTCGACCTTGTCGCCAAAGGTGAGCTGGTCGAGGTAGAGATGGTTGCGCGCGTCCAGCTTGCCGTTCTCGATCTTGTACGCCACATCGACCGTCAGCTTGCCCTTGGTGATCGGATAGCCGGCGTACTTGGTCGCGTAGGGTGTCAGCCTGGTCAGTTCCACGCCGGAGGCCTTGGCGGCGATATCGAGGTAGAGCTGGTCCGCCAGCGGGTTGAGCTTGCCGTCGATATTGACCGGCGCGTCGTCGTCGATGCGGCCCGCCAGCGTGAGATCGGCCGGCGCGGGCTCCGTCGACGAAACCTTGGAGACCGAACCCTTCATATCGGTCAGGTTGGCGGTGTAGTTAGGCTTGACGAAGAAATCCGAGAAATTGATATTGCCTTTCTCCACCGTCACGCCGCCAATGCGGATCTGCGGTTTCGCCGCGGCCGTGGCCGCCGGTGCCGGCGGGGTAGCTGCCGGCGCCGAGGCCGGGTTGGCCTGCGTCAGGCTGGTGCTGGGCGCGGCTTCGCCTTTGGCGGCCCCGCCAGCCATCACGTCCTGCAGGTTCAGGCGGCCATTGGCATTGAGGATCACCCGCGCGTAGAAGTCCGACAGCGCCACGCTACCCACGCCAACCTTCATCGGCCCCTTGGCCTCGTCCATGGCGAAATCGATGCCGTTCACCGCCAGCGAACGCCAGCGCAGGAAGTCGTCGCCGGTCACGCGGTCCACGCTGCGCACATTGCCAAACTGCGCATTGCCGGCAAAGCGCGCCGCAATCGGCTTGCCGGATGGCGCCTCGACGCCCAGGCGGCCTTTCACGGTGGCGGTGCCGCCACGCAAGGCTGCGTTGAAGCGGTCGGCAAGGTAGGGCTGCAGCGGCGCGAGATCGAGTTCGCGCAGGTCCACCTGCATTTGCACCGCGGGCGCGGTGGGCAGCACGGTGCCGTCGAGCAACATCATGCCGCGCCGTCCCGACTCGGCCTTGAACTTGACCGGGATGGCGCCAGCCGCCATCGGCCAGTTCAACGCGCCGGTACCGAGGTTGACGTTGCGGAATTGATGGATTACCGGACGGTCGCGGTTAGCGGCCGAGGGCGCGTAGTCGGTCACGCGCATGTTGCCGCCATCCAGAGAGAACTTGCCGAGTTGCGCCTTCCAGGGCAATGACTTGGCCGCGGCAGCGCTATCGGGCTGAACGGCCTTGGCCTGCACGCCGGTCGTGCGTTGGGCGGACTTCTGCACCGATTGCGCGGCCCACAGGCGCGCGCTTTCGAGCAATTCACCATGATAGTCACGCGTAAGCGCGACCTGCGGCTTGGCCACCACCAGCTCGCCCGCCTGGAATGAATGCGCGCCAAGGTCGAAGGCGATGCCTTCCAGCGCCACGCGCTCGGCGCGCATCACCGGCAGGTTGGCACCATCGCTATCGTCGCGGCCACGCGCGCGGCGCGCATCGCGCCGGCGGGCGCTATCGGCCGCGCCAGCGTTGCTTGTGCCGGTGGTGGCGGCTGCCACTTGCGCCACCGACACCGGTTCCTTGGTAGTCACATAGAGCGGCGCCAGCTCGACGCGGGACTTGTCCAGCGAGAAGGCAAAGGCGGGCCCGCCCCACGCCATCTTGTAGTGCAGCTCGGCATTGACCGCGGTGTCGCCGAACTGGGCGCGCAGTTCTGCCGGCCACCATGCGGCAAACCCCTGGGCCTTCACGCCGCTGGCCTGCAGCGTGCCATCCATGGTGCCGCCATGCAGCGACAGCTCGCCTTCATGGCTGAGGGTCTGCCCTTCGCCGATCGTCAGTTTGGCCTGGACCTTGGCAGGCTTGTCGCTGTCGCCGGAGAGTCCGGCGACATCGGCGTCGAGGGGCCCCAGCGCGAGCGTACCGGGGCCGGACGGAGCCGACTCGTCGCGCAAGCCCAGGCTGGCCTGCTTGACCGTGATCTGGTCGACCGCGTAGCGCCAAGGCTTCTCCGCCGGCGCCAACGGTGCAATCCCGGCTGCGGCCGGTGGTGCCGATGCAGGCCTGGCCTTGGCAACCGCCGGCGCGGATGCCGGTGCCGCCGCTCCCGATGCTGCAGGTGCCGGCGGCGCGCTGGCGGGCTTCTCCGCCTTGGCCGCTTGCGGCAGGAATGCCTCGGCAAGGTCAAGCGACCCATCGGCGCGGCGCACGGCCTGCACGCCCAGGCCATCCACGGCGAGGCTGCGCAGGTGAACCATCCGGCCCAGCGGTTCGATGCGCTCAATGTCCACGGCAAGCCGTCCGGCCTTCACCAGCGGCGCGCCGTCGTGCTTGCGGATATCGGCGTCGCGCAGCGCTGCGGTACCCGACAGGAAAACATCCTGCTTGCCCTTTTCCTGGATAAAGCCCAGCGTGAGCCGCGTATCGAGCAGCCCGCCTTTGATATCGGCGTCCTTCAGCTTGGGCGCGAACGGCATATAGCGCGCCAGTTCCAGGCCGTCCAGGTTCAGCTTCAGATGGGTCTCGCGCGACGCGGCGAACGGCAGCATGGTGCCGTCGAGCGCCAGTGCGGAGCCATTGATGCTCGCGCTCAGCGTGGGCCGGGTAACGATCTCCACGTCGTGCGGCAGGTTGGACAGGAAGGGCAGCGTGATGGTCAGGTTGTCCACCCGCTGCGTCTGGTTGAGCTGCTTGTCGTCGAACGACACGCTGCCGCTGGTCAACGCGATATTGTTGATCGAGAAGCGCGCCGGTTCGGATTTTGGCGCGGCGGGCCTGGCGGCGAAGCGCTCTTCGATGTCGGCGTAGTTCATGCGGCCGTTGGCGTCGCGCGCCAGGCGCAGCGCGGGGCGGTCGATATGCACCGCATCCACCACCGGCGCCATGTGCCACAGCGAGGCGATGGCGGCATCGATCTCGGCCTCGCCCACGCTCAGCATGGGCGTGGTGCCGTCAGGCTCATAGATCTTGATATCGGAAACAGTGACCGCCAGCGAGAAGGGGCGCACCTCGGCGCCCCCGAAAGTCACTTTGCGGCCAAGCGCTTCGCTGGCCTGCTTGGCCACGAAGGACTTGATCAGCGGTGGTCCGCCAAAATACCCGGCGAGGCCGAACACCGCCAGCGCGGCCACGATGCCGCCTGCCACGCGCACGCCGGCCCTGCGGCGCGGTGTGGCGGTTGCCGCCTGCATGGAGAACTTGATTGCCATGTGATCCCAGAAGATTCAACCCCAATACCCTGCGTCCGCTTAGCGGACCCGCTCGCGGGCTGCATGGAAAATGGCATTCCACGCTGCGCCAGCGGGCGGATCGACCACTTTGTGGTCCGGATTTCACTTTTTAGCAACATTATGGCAACGCTTGGGGGCAAAGCAAAGACATTAGAATGAAATCAAAAGTGAATTCGGGACGGGTTGAAAATGATCTGAAGCGGGATGGCGACGGCCTCTTTCCCGCCGATCTGGTATCTTCTCGCCTTTGCGAAGCGTCTTGTCGCATGCCAGCGGCTTATCCGCCACTTAGTGCCTGCTTCTCCCGCGCTGTACCCTCCGGCCAGAACCCTCCACGTCAACCGTGTTGCGCGCTTCGCATGCGAACTTTTTCCATGCGAGTCTCCTCATGTCCACCACTAGCAGTACTGTCGGTGCAGAGAACGCGCGCAGCGTCCCGCACGCGCGCCCCCTGACCGGACAGGATTACAAGACGCTTGCCCTCGCCGCCCTCGGGGGCGCGCTCGAGTTCTACGACTTCATCATCTTTGTCTTCTTCGCCACCGTCATCGGGCAGTTGTTCTTCCCGCCGTCGGTGCCGGACTGGTTGCGCCAGCTGCAGACCTTCGGCATTTTTGCCGCCGGCTACCTGGCGCGCCCGCTGGGCGGCATCATCATGGCCCACTTCGGCGACCTGCTTGGCCGCAAGAAGATGTTCACGCTGTCGATCCTGCTGATGTCGGTGCCGACACTGCTGATGGGCCTGCTCCCGACCTACCATGCGATTGGCCTGCTGGCGCCGGTGGCGCTGCTGCTGCTGCGCGTGATGCAGGGCGCCGCCGTGGGCGGTGAAGTGCCCGGCGCCTGGGTGTTCGTCTCCGAGCATGTGCCGGCGCGGCGCACCGGCTACGCCTGTGGCACGCTGACCGCTGGCCTGACCGCTGGCATCCTGCTGGGCTCCCTGGTGGCCACCGGCATCAACACCATCTTCACCCCGGCGGAACTGGTCGACTGGGGCTGGCGCCTGCCCTTCCTGCTGGGCGGGGTGTTCGGCATCGGCTCGATGTACCTGCGCCGCTGGCTGCATGAAACCCCGGTGTTCGCCGAACTGCAAAAGCGCAAGGCGCTGGCTGCGGAGATGCCGCTCAAGACGGTCGTGCGTGATCACCGCGGCGCCGTGGCGGTGTCGATGCTGCTGACGTGGATGCTGTCGGCCGGTATCGTGGTGGTGATCCTGATGACGCCCACCTTCCTGCAGAAGATCTACGGCTTCGATGCGCGCACGGCGCTGGTGGCCAACAGCGTCGCCACGCTGTGCCTGACCATCGGCTGTGTGGTCGCCGGCCTGATGGCCGACAAGGTGGGTCCCAGGATCACCCTGATCGGCGGCGGCCTGCTGCTGGCGATCAGCTCCTATGTCTTCTACAGCGCCCTGCACACGCGCCCCGACCTGCTGATCCCGCTGTACGCGCTGGCCGGTTTCTTCGTGGGCACGATCGGCGCGGTGCCCTACGTGCTGGTCAAGGCGTTCCCGGCACAAGTGAGGTTTTCCGGGCTGTCGTTCTCGTACAACCTGTCCTATGCGATTTTTGGCGGGCTGACGCCGATGATCGTGACGCTGATGCTCAAGAACGATCCGCTCGCTCCCGCGTACTACGTGGTAGCACTGTGCCTGCTGGGCATGGTGACGGCACTGTTCGTCAAGGACCGCTCGCTCGACTGAGGGCACGGCTTCTGGCCGGCACCTGCCACAAGCCAGGCGCCGGCCATAGGAAAAGGGAGGGCCGCCATTGCGCCCTCCCTTTTTTGTGCTCGCCTCATCGGCATGCGCGGCTGCCGGTTGCACCAGCCTACCGCCGGTGCGCCTTGAAGAAAGCCCACATCAACGCACTCGCGTCCGGGCCGATCGGCGCGTGATAGGCATAGTCCCCATCGCCTCCGCTCCAGGCGTGATCCAGCCCGGCAACTTCGCACAGGGCGACCATTTCGCGATTCCAGACGCCAAAGCTGGTCTCGATATAATTTCCGGCGGGCAGGATGGCCGTGGCCGCAAGGCCATGGCTTGTCTCCGCCAGCGGCTCGCGCTCCGCCGCTTCCTGGTCCGCCGTCAGGCTGGCCGCGTTAGCGGAACGCCGCGCCACGACACCGCTCGCCGGGTCGTCCAGGCGATCGGTCAGCCCGTTGTAGGCCAGGAACTGGCGTGCCAGCAGGCGGGCGTTGACCGGATGCACCGCGCCGTCGTCCATGCCGTGCAGTACGATTGCCGGCATCTTCGGGCCGCCCGGCGTGACGCCGGCGGCATCGAGCAACGCGGCAGGGTCCACGCTGGAGCCCTGCTGCATCGCGCGCAGGCCATCGCCCGGCGTGCGCGCTGCCCCGATCACCACGCCGGAATGCAGTCCCACCGCGGCAATCTTCTCCGGGTACCGCAAGGCCACCACGGCCGCCATGCTGGCGCCCGCGGACAACCCTGCCAGGTAGACCTGGTCGGCCCGCACGTCCGGACGCGCTGCCAGCGCGTCGATCAACACCGCCAGCGCTTGCGCCTCACGGCCGCCTTCCGCGGCACCCAGGTCGAACCATTGCCAGCAGCGCTGCATCTGGCGCCGCTGCGGTTGTTGCGGATAGGCCACGATAAAGCCTTCGCGCTCGGCCAGGGCATTCATGCGGGTGCCGGCGGCAAGGTCCTCAGGGGTCTGCTTGCAGCCATGGAGCATGACCACCAGCGGCATTGGCCCATTGCGTGCGCGGGATGGCACATACAGCCAATAAGACAAGCGGGGAACCAGTTCACCGGGCAGCGGCGACAGCCGGTGGTGGTGCGATGCCCATTCACCCGGTGCCGAAGGACGCGGCGGCAAGGGCAGAGGCGCGGGGGAGCGCGCCCGGAGGCGCGGTGCCGCAGGATTGAGGTTAGCGATACGGTCGATCCACGATTTGAGTTGGCGCGCGGTCTGGGGCTGCACCCGGCTGATCTGCCGAAGCTGTGCATGCCCATCCGCCCAAAGGCTTTTGGCCATGAAAGACTCCTGCTGTCGACAATGTTGCGATGCAGCATATCACAGGGCGAACGCATGACAGGCGTCGCTTTTTGGTGACATGTTATCCAAACAAGACATTTACACGCTAGCAGCATTCCTCGATGAGCACCATAATGCACTCATGAAAAATCTAAAAATCTGAACTCGCCGCACGAAAGAATGCAGATCGTCAAGAGTTAGCGGCAAATGTCGCCCGGTTATACTGCATTTGCGTGTATCGCAGGCAAATGGAGAATGTCATGACCACGCCCCAGGCAGATAGTCCAAGCTGCTCGCTGTGTTTATTCCAGCCAGTCTGCCGTAACGCGGAAACCACACGCGCTGACGCTGCGCGGGAACGCACCCTGGTTCCGGCTCGCATCTTGTGGCGTGCCGGGGAGAGCGTGCATCGCCAGGGCCGGCCGGTACTGGCCTTGTATCCCATACATCAGGGCAGCACCAAATCCGTATTCGAATCGCCGCTTGGCTGGCGCCAGGTGACTGCCTTCGCCCATCCGGGCGACGTGCTGGGGCTGGAGGATCTCGATGGCCACGCCCACTGCATCAGTGCGGTGGCGATGCAGGATACGCGCTGCTGCGTGGTGCCGGTCGAGGTGGCGCGCGAACACTTGCTCCGCGCCGAACACCGCGAACACATGCTGGCAATGCTGCGCCGCAATACCGAGCGCGAGCGCACCCTTCTGGTCGCAATCGGATCAATGAAGGCTGCCCAGCGGCTGGCCATGCTGCTGCTCGATCTCTCCGTCGAACAGCGCCGCCGCGGCAAGGCGGGCATAGCACTGACCCTGGCGATGTCGCGCAACGATATCGCCAGCTACCTGGGCCTGACCCTGGAGACCGTATCCCGCCTGCTGGCACGTTTTGCCTCCGTCGGGCTGATCACCGTGCGGCAGCGGCAATTGCGCATCGTCGATCCGGACGGGCTTTGCGCGGTCTACGAAGACCCGGAACGCGTGCCGATCCGCCCGCCTGCCACCGCGACGGACAGCGCGGCCGGCTCCCCCAGGCCCCAGCCGTCCCTCGCGAGAGCGATACGCCCATCCGCAGCGTAGGACGGACACGGACAGCACCGCCATGCAAACGCGGCTATGTTCAGGCTACATGCCCGGCGCGTTGGAAATACGCAAGGAAATCGTCCCCGTTATCCTCCCCGCTGGAGATCGACATCGCCTCCGGTATCTGTATCCATATGCGGGATTTTCCTTTCGCAGCGCGTGCGAGCCTGGCGCCGCTCGCCTTCCTGATGGTCGCCGGACTCGCGCCTGCGGCCGCCGCACAAGCCAATACCCCGCCATCGCTGTCGAAGCTGGCCAGATTGCTGCTGGGCACCGTGCAGGGCAAAAGCACCGGCATGAGCGGCGTCACGCGCCTGACCGGCGGCGGCGCCGGACCCGATGCAGAGCTCAGCGCGGCCTGCCAGGAGCTGACGCGCGCAGGACCATTCATGCTGGATGGCGCGACGCGCCTGGAAGGATGCAGCGCCGCTCCCGGCAAACATGTGTCGTTCCGGCTCCGGCTGGTTGGCGTTGACGCGACCCGCGAAGGCACGGTGGCCTTCATGACTAGCGCCGGTCCTGTCCTGGCCCGAGGCATCTGCCGCAACCCGGACGTACCGGTGTTGGGCCGGCTCGGAGTCACACTCAGCTACCGCTATCTGGGAAATGGCAACCAACCCGTGGGCGAAGTCACGATCACGCCGGAGCGCTGCGTAACGAACTAAGGACCAACCGCACTGGCAACTCCCCCTGGCCCGGCACTTGGCGCGTCATCGCTTCTCTTGAGCGCATTCCTGCCGATATGCCTCTTCGAGCTGCTTGCGATCGGCCCCCCGCTCCAGCATGGGATGGGTACTGCCATCGGCGGTGGTCACGGAGGATTTGCTGTTGGACCATTGCGGCCCCGCAGGCAGCGCACTGATCCTGTCGAGCAAGGTCTGGCAATGCGTGCGCTGGGATGGCGTGAGGGTCCCGTCCGCCGCCGGCCCGACATTATCGGTAGCCGGGTCCAGCAGGAGCCGCGGCGGTGGCGGCGCGACCATTGGCGCAGGGACTTCCAGTTCCGCGGCGATGCTGGCCTGCCCGGCGGACAGCCCCAGGCCCAGTGCGGCAGCCATGATGATTGAAGCCCGTTTCATTTTTCAGTTTCTCCACAGCGGGGCGCAATTCGCCTTCCGCGACAATTTTCCAGGGGTCGCCCTGCCGGCAGATACCGAAAAACCGCAAGTTTCCGATGTCCCTCCCTTAAGGCCGGCAGCCGCCGGCAATGCAAGCACGATTCGGATTCGGACTTAGTTTCGTTCCTTGCCGTTGCCGGCACGACCATGACGATTGCGCAGCAACTCGAGCTTGAGCAGTGCATCCGCAAGCATACTCTTGAGGCGCGCGTTTTCATCCTGCAGGTCGCGCATCTTGCGGCTGTCGCGCACTTCGCTGCCGGCGCCCTGGCCGTACTTGATGCGCCAGCCATAGAAAGACGCGTCGCTAAAACCATAGCGCGCACAGAGCTCACGGACCGGCACGCCGGTCGCGGCTTCCGCTAGGTACCCGCGGATCTGTTCCTCCGAGAAACGTCTGTTCACTGCCTGCCTCCGCTAGCAAAGGCCGCTCGCGCCTCTGCGCGGGCGTGACCACTTCCACCCCTGCCCGCAAAGTTACCACCCGCACCGCAAAAGGCAATTCAGTGTGTTCAAGCCGCGAGTTAAGCAAATTGGAGAGGAAGCCCGGTGCGGGGCGCGCGCCGCCCGGAAGGCAACAACAGACCACGAAGAAAAATCTTCTATTCTAGCGCCATTGGACATAAAAGCAATTCAATATTTTCAATTCGCGAACCAAATCATTTCGAAATCTAGTTTCGCGGCGTTCGGATCGCCGATATTTCTGCCAAAGAAAGTTAGTCAATTGCCTAAATTTGACATTCCATTTCCCCAATCTCTGATAACGGCTCGAGATTCCGGATTTGCCATCCTCTCGTGATCCCGCACAAAAAATCGCCTAAAAATGTGCAAAAAAAATCATTTTTCACCCTCTGAACCTGACAAACCTCCGAAGTTATGACCTATAAAACACAACCACCCTCGCAATGTCTTTATGTCCTAACAAAGAGTATTTTTTGATTGGAGTTTAGAAAAATGCCTTTAGAAGACCACTGGCAAGTTTCAAAGTTATGTATTAATCTTGTCTGGCATTAACTAAATTTCGATCGCTGGCAACCGGGCCTCGCGCCCCGGGCAAGACGGGCGACGATAACCGCAACGCGAAGCCGGTCGGCTATGCATTTTTTCAGCGTTGCGCCTATATACCGGGCCACAGCATGGAAGAACTGCTTCGTCATTTCCCAACTTTAGTTGGGAAATATTGAAGATTGCCACGCCCCGCTAACGTACGGAAGCCGCGCCGGCCCTGGTTTCTGGCCCGCCGCAGCGTATGAAACATGGCATGGCAAAACCGGAAGGGCCGTCTTATCTGTCACGGTGGAGGGTGCTCTGTCGCCGTGACGGAGGGACAAAACAAGAAGAAGACAAAAACAAGCTTCAAATCGGGAGAAGTTACCATGCGGCATGTCAGCACCAAGCTCTTGCATGTTTTCGTTCTATTGATGGAATATCGTGACCTCAGCGCCGTCGCTGCCTGCACGCAAAGCCGGGTTCCGACCATTGCCTACAGCCTCGCGCGTCTGCGCGAAATCACCGGCGACCCCCTCTTCATCAAGCGCAATGGCACGCTGGAGCCAACCGCCCACGCCCTGAGGCTGGAACAGACCGCGCGCCAGATCCTGTCGAAATGGGCTCACCTGGTGCGCCCGCTCACGCCGGCAGCCGAAGCGAGCAGCCCTCACCGCCGCATCTCGATCGGGTTTTCACCGTCGATCGGAGATCCGGTGATCACCGAGATACTGACTACCTTGTGCGAGCAGTTCCCGGATGACCGCTTCATGACCCGCCCGGTCTTCGCCGACTCCACGCTGGCCGCGCAGCTCGGCAGCGGCGAGCTGGATTGCGCCTTTGTGGTTGACAGCCACTATGTGCCGGATCACGTTGCACTGCACAACATCATGGCAACCCCGCGCCGGCTGGTGAGCGTCGCGCGGCCAGGCGGCCACGACAATGCGCAAGGCAGGCACGAATGGATCCTGCTGCAGGAGGACACCGAACCCGGCAGCCCGCTGCAGGGCTTCCTGAACCGTCTCGCGCACGATCCGGATTATCGGGAAACCGTGGTGCCCTCGTGGCACACGCAAGTTGCGCTGCTGCTTGCCGCGGGCGGCATCTGCCCGCTGCTCGACTTCAACGTGCCGCTGGTCACGCGCCATCACAAGACGCGCCTGCTGGCACCCCCGAGCAGCTTCCCCGAATGGGCCGCCCTGCATTTCTGGGCACCCACCCGCGCCAACGCCGGCAAGACGTTGCTCGGCATCATGGAGATCGGCAGCGCAGTCCTGCACGATCCCGTCAGCGCCATAGACCGCCGCCACCAGGCACACGAGAGCCGCACCACCGCTTACGCCGCCTGATCCACCGGCGAATAGGCGAATAACAAAGCACGCCGCACCGCGGCGCGCTTGCCCGCTGCTGGCCGTTCGCGCCAGCCTTGGCCGCTTTCCGCGCCAAATTGAGAATCGTCTCAGACCGAAGGCCGGCACCGGCGCTTATCCTGCTCAGGCACCTCCCGCTTCCCGTTCGTCCGAGCGAAGCACGCGCCTGGAGGTGCTTTGTTCCTGTGCTGTTCGCGCCGCGCGGCGATAGCCGTGCGGCGCGTTTTTTCAAAGACGCCGTCGGTTGTCCGGGTTGCCCGGGTCGCCCCTAAGGCCCTCCCTCTTCGCGGCATCCGTGCCGCAAGCCATTCCAGCTTGCGTCAGGCATGCGCGGCCACGACACCGCGCATGCCTGCGCCCGCGCAGGAGTATTGCCATGCCATTGAAAATCCTGATTGCCGATGACCATCCCGCCATCACGCTTGCGGTCAGGAGCCAGTTACGGAGCCAGACCGGTTGGGAAATATGCGGCGATGCCCGCAATTCCATGGAGTTGCTCCATGCCACCCGCGCGTTCCGGCCCGATATTGTCGTCACCGATTACCACATGCCCTGCCGCAACGCGAACGATGGCATCCGCCTGCTCGCCAACCTGCGGCGCCACTATCCGGCGCTCGGGGTGGTCGTGCTGACCATGATCACCAATCCCCTGGTCTTGCGCGCCATCCTCAACGCCGGGGCACACGGGTTGTTGCTCAAGGACTCGCACCTGGACGAACTGGTGACCGCCATCATCCGCGTCGAGCGCGGGCTGCAATTCATCGGTGAATCCGCCGCACGCGTGCTGGAACATTCCGGCTCTCATTACGCGCCGGGCCGTGCAGGCGCCCTGCGCTTGTCCGTGAGGGAGTCCGAGGTCATGCGCCTATACCTCAGCGGCAATTCGGTCACAGGGATCGCCGGGCAGTTGTGCCGCAGCGTGAAGACCATCAGCCGCCAGAAGAACAGCGCCATGCGCAAGCTCGGGGCCACCAACGAACGCGAGTTGTTCGACTTCGCGGCCCAGCAGGGGCTGGTCCTTCCGCACCGGGACGATGCGCCGGCATGGGCGCCAGGCGGCCAGTCCGAGTGGCTATAATCGCAACGCCGCAGCAACGGTGCGCACTGTTGCCGTCTGCCGCCCGTCCGCTGCGCCGTTCACGGCCGTACCGCTCAACCGTCCCAGCCACCTTCATCGCCATGTCCGTCCCCGCCAGTCCCGCCACGACCACCGCCCCAGGCACCCGCCTCGATGCAACCGGGCCGCTGCGGGTGCCTGCCTTGCTGGTGGCGGCACCGGCCTCGGGGCAGGGCAAGACCACGGTGACTGCCGCGCTGGCATGGCTGCATCGACGCCAGGGCCGCACCGTGCGCGTCTTCAAGAGCGGCCCCGACTACCTTGACCCGTCCATTCTCGCGGCCGCCAGCGGTGCCCCGGTGCACTCGCTGGACCTGTGGATGACCGGCGCCGACGACGCCGCCGCGCGCCTGGCGCAGGCGGCACGCGAAGCCGACCTGATCCTGGTGGAGGGTGTCATGGGGCTGCACGACGGCACGCCCAGCAGTGCCGACCTGGCACGCCATTTCGGATTGCCCGTACTCAGCGTGATCCAGGCAGGGGCGATGGCGCAAACGTTCGGCGCGCTGGCCTACGGCCTAGCTGGCTATGGCCGGCAGCCCCTGGCATCCATGCAAGTGCTGGCCAACGGCGTGGGATCCCCGCGGCATGCCGACATGCTGCGAGAGAGCCTGCCTGCCCATATCGCCTGGGCCGGCGCGCTCGCGCGCGATCATGCGGCCGCGCTGCCCGAGCGGCACCTGGGCCTGCTCGCGGCCGATGAACTGCCCGACCTCAACGCGCGGCTGGACCGTCTGGCGGATGCGCTGGCCGGGCAGCCGATTGGCGCCCTGCCAACAACCGTGGAAATTGCCGCAGCGCCGCCATTACCCGCGCTGGCACCGTTGCTCGCCGGCCGGACCATCGCCGTGGCGCGCGACGCCGCCTTCCGTTTTCTCTATCCGGCCAACCTCGACACCCTGCAGGCACTCGGCGCGCGGCTCGTCTTCTTCTCCCCGCTGAATGACCCTGCCCTGCCCGCCTGCGACGCGCTCTGGCTGCCCGGCGGCTATCCCGAACTGCACGCCGCGCGCCTGTCGGCCAACACCGGCATGCTGGACAGCCTGCGCCGCGCCCATGCCGGCGGCCTGCCGATCCTGGCCGAGTGCGGCGGCATGATGGCGCTGTTCGAGACGCTGGTGGACAAAGCCGGGCAAAGCCACGCCATGGCGGGCCTGCTGCCTGGCACGGTGACGATGCAAGCCCGCCTGGCCGCGCTGGGTCATCAACAGCTTGCGCTGCCGGAAGGCACCGTGCGCGGCCACACCTTCCACTACTCAAGCGCGCAAACGCCGCTGGCGCCCTACTGCCATTCCACCGTGCCGCGCGATGGCGCGCGCGGTGAAGCTGTGTTCCGGCAGGTTGCCCTGACCGCTTCCTACACGCACTTCTATTTCCCTTCCAATCCGCTCGCCATTGCCGCGCTGTTCGGTGGCGCGAGCAACAGCATCCGCTGATCCGGCAGCCCTCGAAGCAGCGGATGCGGAGAATTCATGGATACGAGGGAAGACGCCCCGCGGAAGAGGACGCGCAGAAAACCGCCCCCCTTGCGCCGGCAAGCAATGGCTCAGGCGGCGTCGGCCTTGTCCTGCTGCGTACGAAGCACGGCCTCGGCGATGCCGGCTTCAAGCTGCTCCAGACCCTTTGAGAGATTGCGCATGGTGGTTTCGGACACCTTGTCCAGCACGTCCTGCAGAAAGGCCGAGCGCAGCGGCAATGCCTGCTCGACAATGCCATGGCCCAGCGCCGACAGCGTGACGTTGGTCACGCGGTTGTCGCGCTCGCTGGTATTGCGCTCCACCCAGCCCAGCTCCTGCAGCGCCTTGAGCTGGCGCGTGAGCGCGCCGGGGTCCATGCCGACACGGTCGGCCAGCGGTTTCTGTGCGATGGGGCCGGCATGGCCGTGCAAGGCATAAAGAATGCGCCAGCGCGGCAACGGGTGGCCGATGCGTTGCTCGAAAGCCGACGCATACGCCCGGTAAGTTCGCCCGAACTGCTGTAGTACAGCCAGGCTTTGTCGCTCCAATTCCACTCCGATCTCCTGCTTGCGGCACCGTGCATGCGACGGGCGGCTTTACAACCAACTCGATTTCCGTGACCTGTCCCCAGCATTCTATTCCGCGGCCATGACCGGCTTGACGGCACGCTCCAGTTTGATCGGCGGCACCCGGCGCGAGCGCCACAGGCCAATCACGGCGATCACCGCCGCCAGCGCCAGCCCGATATGGATGGCACCGACCAGCGAAAGCCTGGCCTGCTCCAGCAACAGGGCGCCATTGTGCCCGGCCGCCTGCAGTTGCGACAGCAGGCTGGCCTGCGCCGCGTGGTCGATCAGGATCTGCGGATCGGCCATGCGCTCCTGCCATTCGCCGGCACCGGCCTTCTGCAGCGCATCATGCACCCCGCTCAGGTAGCTACGCGTAACCAGCGTGCCGACGACCGCGGTGCCCACCATGCCGCCCACCATGCGCAGCGATTGCAGCATCGCCGTGGCAATGCCAAGGTGCTCGCGGCCCGCGGTCTGCTGCGCAAAGACCGTCAGGTTCGGCATGATGAAGCCCAGCCCGAAGCCGCACAGCAGCATGATGCCCAGCAACAGGTGATGGGACATCCCGCGCGTCGCTTGCGACAGGCCCAGACAGGCCAGCGCCAGCATGGCGAACCCGGCGTACAGCATATTGTTAGGCTGGCGGATCCTCGTGATGATACGGCCATTGATGATACTGCCCAGCGTGATGCACACCACCAGCGGCGTCACCAGCACGCCCGCCTCCCTGGGCGAATAGCCAAAGCCCCCCTGGAACAGCAGCGGCGCATACAGCAGCAGCGAAAACATCGCGAAGCCCACGAACACCGCCAGCAGGAACAGCGGCGCCAGCCCGGGATTGCGGAACATCTCCAGCGGCAGGATCGGATTCGGCGCCCGCCGCTCCCATTGCCACAGCGCCACCAGCGCACACACCGACATGACCAGCAAGCCGCCGGTAAGCAACCCAAAACCACGATCGGGCATCAGTTCCACGCACAACTGCAAGCCGCCCAGCCCTGCACCGATCAGGGCCGCGCCGAGCCAGTCCACCTTGATCGCACCGGCGTGCGCCTGCTGGCGCAAGTGCGGCAGGTAACGCCAGGCAAACCACAATCCCAGCAAGCCCACCGGCAGGTTCACGTAGAAGACCGCCCGCCAGCCGTAGGCCTCGGTCAGCACACCGCCCAGCGACGGCCCGACCGCATTGGCGATACCGAAGGCAGCGCTCATCATCACCTGCCAGCGCAAGCGCACATGGGAATCGGGAAACAGGTCCGGGATACAGGCAAAGGCGGTGCCCACGAGCATGCCGCCCCCGATGCCCTGCAGGCCGCGGGCCAGCACCAGGAACGGCATGCTGGTTGCCATGCCGCACAGCGCCGAGGCCAGCGTAAACACGACGATGGATGCCATCACGAACGGCTTGCGCCCGTAATAATCGCCCAACCGGCCGAAGATCGGCACCGTGATCACGGACATCAGCAGATAGGCCGTTGCCACCCAGGCGTAGTACTCGAACCCCTGCAACTCCGCCACCACCGTGGGCAACGCGGTGCCGACCACAGTCTGGTCAAGTGCTACCAGCATCACCACGAATGCGATGCCCAGCATCGCCATCAGGGACTCGCGGAATGGCAGCACCTGCCCGCTACTGTGCGCCTGGTGAGGCTGCGAAATCATTTTGTTGCCTGATCAATGATTGTACGATCAATTATTATAGGACAGGATTTGGGGGTGGGAGCAGGATCATCGCGTATTCTGGTTAACGGTTCCCTATCTACGCTGATTCCAGCCCGTCGCCAGCGCTCTCTGCTCTCGCGGAGACGTCAGCGCTGTCCCGACGACTGCAGGTGGAAAATCATGGGCAAGCGGCCTTTTGACAGATCGGCACAGAATCGGCCTTCGGCCCCCGGCTTCAGGGAGGGCGAGCCGCACTTCAGGTTGCTCGCCGACGGCATACCTCACATGGTAATGACCTGCGACCCAGATGGCCGGATCGATTACTGCAACCAGCGGTGGGTAACCTATACCGGCCTCAGCCTTGAGCAAACCCAGGCCGGCGACTGGCAATCTGCCGTACATCCCGAAGATTTCACGAACAACATTGACCGCTGGACAGACGCGGTTGCGAACGGCCGTGAGTATGAGATCGAATACCGCCTGAAAAGGGCATCCGATGGTGCCTATCGATGGCACCTTGAGCGCGGGGCGCCACTCAAGGACGCCGATGGGCATATCGTCAAGTGGTTGGCATCCAGCACCGACATCGAGGAGCAGAAACAGGCCCAGGCCGCGGCTGAAAGCGCAAACCGCGCAAAGTCGGAATTTCTGTCCAGCATGAGCCATGAATTGCGGAATCCGTTGAACGCCATCCTTGGCTTCGCGCAGTTGCTGGCACTGGACACGCCGCCGCCGCCTTCCTCGCAGCAAGCCAGCATCGACCAGATCCTGAAGGCGGGCTGGCATTTGCTGGAACTGATCAACGAGGTGCTTGACCTCGCCAGGATAGAGGCCGGACAGGCGTCACTGTCCCCCGAGCCGGTATCGGTCGTCGAAGCCTTGCACGAATGTCACGCGATGCTTGAGCAACAAGCGCTGAGGCGTGAGGTTCGCATGCGGTTTCCCTCACCCGACTTATCGTGTTTCGTCCGGGCCGACAGGACCCGCCTGAAACAGATCCTGCTTAACCTGCTTTCCAATGCGATCAAGTACAACCGCGACAAGGGTACCGTCGAAGTACAAGTGACGATGGGCGATCGCGTTCGCGTCGGCGTGCGCGACACCGGCGCAGGGCTGGCACCAGAACGGCTCGCACAACTGTTCCAGCCGTTCAATCGTCTTGGGCATGAGGGTGGCCCCGTGGAGGGCACGGGCATCGGCCTCGTGGTGGCCAAGCGGCTGGTCGAGCTGATGGGAGGCGCCATCGGCGCCGAAAGCATGCCGGGCGTGGGCAGCGTATTCTGGATCGAACTGCCCGTTGCGCGCCCTCCAGAAATGACCGGTGAGGGTGCGGAGACAGCGGTATCCGTCGAGGCGCGGACGGGGTCTCCCACTTCGCTGCATACCCTGCTGTATGTCGAAGACAACCCCGCCAACCTGAAGCTCGTTGAGCAACTCCTTGTGCGCCGGGCCGATGTGCGCCTGCTGACCGCCGTCACAGGGGCGCTCGGCGTCAACCTGGCGCGCACTGCCTCGCCAGATGTGATCGTCATGGATATCCATCTGCCCGACATCAACGGCATCGAAGCACTGGGACTGCTGCGAGAAGATCCGCAGACAATGCACATTCCCGTCATCGCCCTCAGTGCCAATGCGATGCCGCGCGACATTGAAAAGGGCATGAAAGCGGGATTCTTCCGCTACCTGACCAAGCCGATCAGGCTCAATGAGTTTATGGACGCACTGGACGCCGCGCTGGAACAGCCACGAGGCGGGACTGCTCAGGGCCGATGAAGCCAAGTGCTCGCCGTGATCAAAGCATCGGACATCCTGGCAGCGAAAATCCTGGTCGTTGACGATCTGGAGGCCAATGTCCTGCTGCTCGAACAGATGCTACGCGGGGCCGGCTACGTTTGCATCGAGCCAACCACCGATCCGCGCGCGGTGTTTGCGCTTCACAGCAAGAACCACTATGACCTGATCCTGCTTGATCTGCAGATGCCCGGCATGGACGGGTTCGAGGTCATGGAACGCCTCAAGGAACTCCAGGCGGACAGCTACCTTCCGGTGATCGTCATCACCGCCCAGCCTGATCACAAACTGCGCGCACTGCAAGCCGGTGCGAAAGACTTCGTCAGCAAGCCATTTGATCTGGCGGAGGTGCTGATGCGGGTTCGCAATATGCTGGAAGTGCGTCTGCTGCACGGGGAATCGTTGAAGTACGGCAAGGAACTTGAGCGGAAAGTGCATGAACTGGAAACGAGCCGAGAGACGATCGTTCACCAGAGTCATGAACTCAGGCGCATTTACGAGAAACTCGTTCGCGAGCAACAGGTAACCGATCGGCTGCTCCTCAACGTGCTGCCCGCCCCCATCGCCGAGCGTTTGAAGCTGCGCGCCGATCTCATCGCCGCCGGCCCCCCGGAGGTCATCGCCGACAAGTTCCAGGATGTGTCGGTGTTGTTCGCGGACCTCGTGCAGTTCACCCGCTTTTCTCCCAGCATGGGCCCCGAACGACTGGTGGCAATCCTGAACGAGATATTTGCCGACTTTGACAATATCGCCGACAGCCGGCGACTCGAGAAGATCAAGACAATCGGCGACGCTTACATGGCAGCGGCAGGCCTGCCTGTGCCGGCGGCCGATCACGCCGCCCGGGCCGCTCATATGGCATTGGACATGCTTGAGTCACTGGGCCAGTTCAATCAGCGAAGCGGCTACAACCTGCAATTGCGAGTTGGCATCCACAGTGGAGCTGTCGTGGCCGGCGTGATCGGGAGGAGAAAGTTCATCTATGACTTGTGGGGCGATACCGTCAATATCGCCAGCCGGATGGAGTCGCAAGGCGTAGTCGGTCGTGTTCAGGTAACTGATGCCACGCGGCAGCAACTCGGGGAGCCGTTCCTGCTCGAAGAGCGCGGTTTGATCGCGGCAAAGGGCATCGGTGATCTGCATACATGGCTTCTGGTCGGGAGAACCTAGCCGGCGGCGGGTCAGCATACGGAAGCGGTCGTTCACGATCAGAGCGACGGCTGTCGCCAAATCGGCCGATTCGTCTGATCAACGCAGAGCGGTCGAATGGCTGCGAAGGGTCGACTACGGAAGTTGCCCGTCGATCCAGGCAGCATGACCGGCGCCCGGCCTTGAACCGCCGTGACCGGCCAAATCAAAGCGCAACCACTTCACTTCGCAAGCACGATCCAAGGCCAGGTTGACCGGCTTCCCCTGATCGCCGGGATAGCGGGCGGCGTCAGGTCACGCCCGAACTCGGGGCGATCACGTCTATCGCACTTTGACGACAACTTTACCCTTGGCCCGTCCCTTCTCGACGTAGGCCATGGCCTCGTTGGTCTGGTCGAAGGAAAAGACCCGATCCACTACGGGGCGTATCGCGCCGGAATCAATGAGCGACGTGATCTCGCTCAACTGGCGCCCGCTGGCCCTCATGAAGAGGAACGAGTACCTCAGGTCACGCCCTGCTGCCCGCTTGCGGACTCCCGAACTCAGAAGACGAACGATCAAGTTCACGAACCACGTTGCTCCGATTTCCTTTGCGAATGCGGGATCGGGAGGGCCGGAGATCGAGATGAGTGTTCCTCCGGGCTTAAGGACACGCAGAGATTTCTCCAGCGCCGTTGCGTCTTGACTGTGGAGGACCACATCGTAGCCCTGAAGAATTTTCTCGAAATCGTCTTTTCTGTAGTCGATGACAACGTCTGCCCCGAGGCCTCTCACCAAGTCGATGTTGGCGCTGCTGGTGGTGGTGGCTACGGTGGCGCCCACATGCCTGGCCAACTGGATCGCAAATGTTCCTACGCCGCCTGAACCGGCCTGGATGAAGACCTTCTGCCCTTTCTTCAGATTCGCCTTCTCGATCAGCGCTTGCCATGCCGTCAGGCCCACCAGAGGAATCGATGCGGCTTCTTCCATACTCAGCGCCTTGGGCTTGATCGCCAAGGACTCTTCCTTGACCGCAATGTACTCAGCAAAGGTGCCGATGCGAAAATCATCGGGCCGGGCATAGACTTCGTCCCCCGGCTTGAACTGCCGAACGCGAGGCCCGACCTTGACCACGACGCCGGCCACGTCGTGTCCTAGGACGAGGGGCATGCGATAGGGGAGTATGAGCTTGAACTCTCCGTTCCTGATCTTGGAGTCCAGCAGATTCACACCGGCCGCATGGATCTGGACCATGACCTCATCCTCACCCAGCGCCGGGCTCGGAACCTCAGTGGACCGCAACGCGCGTTTCTTTCCGTAGCGATCGAGAAGAAGTGCTTTCATGGTCGCCCTCATTCCTGGCGCATCCAGGTTTGCGAGCGGCCCAGCACGCTGGTTGAAATCTTGTCACCTGTCTTGCTTGCGAGCAGCGCCTGGAATGTCATCGTCTTCTTTCAAATTGGGATTTGTGAGAAACAGCGGGCGACGCGGCTTACCGCCTATGCTTCGAGCCGCAGATCTTTTCGAACCCCCGCATCCAGCACGCTAGCCGGCGCGAACCTGCGCAGCAGTCGCATGCGGCTTGCGATGCCGGGGGCGTAGTGAATCTTTGGATGCGTTGCCATGGCTGCCTTCAACACGACCTCGGCTACCACTTCAGGCCCGTCCGCGCCAACGAGAACTTCCTTCACCCGTCTCTCCACGCCCTCGCGAATATCGCGATACACATCGAGCGGGGCGTCAGGTTTCATCAGATTCGCATCGAAGGGCGTATTGATGTAGGCAGGTTCGACCACCGAGACGCGAATACCCATCGTGCGCAGTTCATGGTCGAGCGATTCCGAATAGCCCGCGACTGCGTGCTTGGTGGCGGAATACAGCGCCATGTAGGGCATCGGCAGGAAACCAAGCACGGAGCCGATATTGATGATGCGCCCTTCCCTTTGGCGGCGCATATGTGGCACGACAGCCCGGGTCATCCGGACTATCCCAAAGAAGTTCGTATCGAATATCGACCGGGCCTGCTCCAGCGAGCTCTCTTCCGCACCCGCTGGAGCGACCCCGAACCCGGCGTTGTTGACGAGTAGATCAATACGGCCTTCGCGCTCCATCACCTTTTGGACGGCCGCATCGACGGATTCGTCCTTGGTTACATCGAGAAGCAGCATCTCGAACGCTCGCTGACCGGTAGTGCCTATGCGCCTACTGGTACCGAACACCCTGTAGCCAGCCTTCGCGAGCCGCTCCGCGGTGGCGTGGCCGATACCTGAGGAGGCCCCCGTAACGAGGGCAATCTTGCCGCGTTTGTTCATGAAATTTCTCCGTCAGTTTGTGCGATCCGGTAACGCGTCGGCATGCACGATGCGACGCCATTCAACGTGGCACCCGAGAGGCGCACCATGGTCATTTCGCATTATGATCATCATATGTAACGGCGAGCGAGAAGGCGGCATGAATCCGGGGGGTTAGATTCCAGGGGGGACCAGGTGCTTCAGCGCAGCCTCGCGCAGACGGTCCGACAGAGCTGGCTCGTCGACTGCACGAGCCAGCAGCAAAGCACCAACCATGGTGGCGATGGTCACTAGTGCTTGTTCATGAGCACCGGGCTGTCCCCAGTCAGGCGACTGGCGGGCGAGCAGATCAATCATCGCCTTGGTGTGTTGAGTCACCGTTCGGCGTACTTCGGGCGCCTGTCGCGGTGTTTCTGAGCCCAGCGCGGCCAAGGGGCATCCAAGCTCCATCTGCTCGACGTGGTCCTTTGAGAGATAGGCGCAAAGCACAGCCTCCAAGGCTTTCCCGGGTGGGACGCCGGCAACGACATCTGCCGCTACCGCAGCGGACTCCGCGCACGCCCGATCCGCGGCTTCCGCCAGCATGGCTTCGCGCGAGGGGAAATGCGCATAGAAGGCTCCGTGCGTCAGACCGGCCTCTTTCATGATGTCGGCGACGCCAGTGCCGTCATAACCACTTCGGCGGATAGCCCGGGCAGCCGCGGCCACGATGCGTTCGTGCGACGCTTCCTTGGCGGCGTATCTAGCGTTGGCTTTCATATTTGGCATGACGTCCATCATACTAAATTTTCGCGCCGCGCGTGCTGCGATTTCCCTGGTGCCGAACAACTGGCGCACCGCTTGTGTTGCAAGTATGGGGACGTCCGAGTTCCCGCCCCCTAAAGACTTCGCTTATTCCGACACAGGCGCATGCGCAATCCCACTGTCCTGCCCGAACGCCGCCTTTGCGCACGACTCACCCAAAACCAGGTCAAGCGGCACACTCACGATACGTGGCTCTCTCACCCCCTCCCCGGCCAACCGGTCAAGCATCAGATGGGCGGCAGCCTCCGCGGCGCGCTCGATGTCAAAGCGTAAAGTGGTTAGCGGGGGATACATCAACTCAAGCGTCTCCGGCGTACCGATGCCGATCACCGAAAGGTCTCTGGGAATATCCAGCCCCGCCTTGCGCGCAACATAAATGGCTCCGGAGAGCAGGCGCGTTCCTAGACCGATGATTGCAGTGGGGGGCGCGGAAAGAGCGAGCATGGCCGCCATTTGGGTGCGTGACGAATCGATCGCCGAGCGTGACATGCAGACTAATGCGGGGTCGAACACCAAACCCGCCTCCGCAAGCCCATCCCGGTAGCCGAGCAGCTTTTCGCGCCCTGGACGAATGTGCTCGCCGGGCCCGAAAAGCGCGATGCGGCGGTGACCCAATGAAATGAGATACGCCATCGCCTGCTTCACACCGCTACGATGGTCCAGATAGACCGCATCCATTGGCAGAGGCGTTTCCCGATCCAGAATCACCACCGGCAGGCTGCAGCCGCTGAACAGGCTGTCGGCGGGGTCCGCGCTCTCCAGGCTCGGCGCGGCAATGATGCCCTCCAGCCGGCGGGTCTCGAACAGCGCAACCAGTTCGCGGTCGCGCCGTGGCTGGTCCAGTGTATTGCCGACCAACATGGAGTACCCGGCGGCCTGCATATGCTTCTCGACTTCGCTGAAATGCGCCGCAAGCAGCGGGTTGCCGATATTCGAAACCAGATAGCCGACCGTCTTGCTGCGCCCGGTGCGCAGATGGCGGGCGGCAAAGCTGGGCTCATAGTTCAGTGCCTCCACGGCCGCGTGCACCCGGGCTCGCAGCGCCTGGCTGGCATAGCCGGTGCCGTTCAGCACACGCGACACGCTGCCGATGGAAACCCCCGCCGCCTCAGCCACATCCCTGACGGAAATCCTTTGCGTCATGGTCTTCCCTAATGAAAACGTTCCACAGTTGGACGCCAAATTTGTTGCCTGATAAGTTAGCACAAACGGAAATCGTTTTCACATTTCCCCAAACATCAACTTAAACAGCGCCAAACTATCCAATGCAACCAGACCGTCCTTCGCGCCCCGCAGCCGCGCCCCCCGGCGCCGACCTTGCGGACGAGACCACGTGTGGGTCGCTGGGCGGCCGACGCATCCTCGTCGTCGGTGGCGGACAACTCCCTTCGGCCGATGCCGGAAATCCGGTCAACAACGGACGCGCCATCTGCATGACCCTGTCCCGCGCTGGCGCCAGCATCGCCTGCGCGGACAAGAGTACCGAGGCAGCGGAACTCACCGTACGCAGTGCGCGGGACGGCGGCGCGGTGGCCATCCCGGCCGACGTGGCCAGCGCCGCCGGCATCAAAGGCATGGTGCAGGCCGCACGGACGGCGCTGGGCGGCCTCGACGGACTCGTACTGAACGTAGGCATTAGCCGCCGCGAGCCCCTGGCGGAACTGACGGCAGACAGCTGGGATGAGGTGATGGCGGTCAACCTGCGCGCGCACATGCTGACCGTGCAGCAAGCCCTGCCGCTCATGTCCATGCACGGCGCCATCGTATTCGTGTCTTCAGTGGCGGCCAGGCTGCCCGCGGGTATGAATCCGGCATACGAAGCCTCGAAGGCGGCGCTCGGTGCCCTGTGCCGCGCGACCGCGCTGGCCGGGCAGCCCAACCACATACGCGCCAACGTGGTCATGCTCGGCCTGATCGATACGCCGATGGGCCGCGCGGCCTCCGGGGCGCGGCCCGGACGCACCGCCGCCTTGCCGTTCGGGCGGCAAGGCACGCCCTGGGAGGTCGCGCATGCAGTGCGCTTTCTACTCTCGGCGCAAGCCTCCTATATCAACGCAGTGGAACTTCCCGTGGACGGTGGCCTAAGCGCAGGTATCGCGTCCGCGCCGTCCTGAATCCCGCCAGGCGGAGAGCAGTAAGCCTGGCGCGGCTCCGTCCGGAGCATGCCGCTGGCAATGACAACGACAACGGAGACATCCCATGCTTCACAGACTGATCTGTGCGGTCGCGGCCGCGCTCGCCCTGCACACGGCGGGGCCGGTACTGGCCGAAACCTATCCCTCACGGCCAATTCGCTTGGTAGTGCCGTTCCCGCCCGGTGGCACTGCGGACATTTTCGGACGGCTGCTCAGCCAGCAGCTCACGCAAAGCCTCGGGCAGCCGGTGCTGGTGGAGAACCGCGCCGGTGCGGGCGGAAACATCGGCGCGGCCGCCGTCGCCAATGCACCGGCGGACGGCTACACCTTGCTGCTGGGCACGATCGGCACCCATGGCATCAACCAGACGCTATACGCCAACCTTCCCTACGACCCGAAGAAAGACTTCCAGCCTGTGGCCCTGGTCTCTTCCGGCGCCAACGTACTGGTCGTCAACCCCGCGTTGCCGGCGCGCAATGTGAAGGAGCTGATCGCGCTGGCCAAGCGCAACCCGGGCCAGTTGATGATGGGCTCGTCCGGCAATGGCAGCAGCATTCATATGTCCGGTGAACTCTTTGAGCATATGACCGGCACGCAACTGACGCACGTGCCCTACCGCGGCGGCTCGCCCGCACAGACCGACCTGATGGGCGGGCGAGTGCAGTTGATGTTCGACAACCTGCCCACCTCGCTGCCGTTGATCGCCAAGGGCCTGGTACGCCCGCTCGCCGTGACCTCGGCGCATCGCTCGTCCGCGCTCCCGGATGTGCCGACTGTTGCCGAGGCCGGCGTGCCTGGCTACTCCGTCAGCAACTGGAGCGGCATCTTCGCGCCGGCACATACGCCCCCCGACATTGTGAACCGGCTCAATGCCGCTGTTGGCCAGGCTGTGACAAGCGCGGCGCTGCGCAAGCGTTACGCCGAAATGGGCGCCGACACCGGCACCGACCTCGGAACCAACAGGAACGCAGGCAGCCCGCCGATGAGCGCAGCGGAATTTACCAGATTCGTCGATGAGGAGATGAGCAAATGGGCAAGGATCGTAAAGGTATCGGGAGCACGCGCGGAATGAAAGGAATGAAAGGAATGAACGAGACGCAACGGATGAAAGCATGCAGCCAATCGACTATCTGCTGAGGACCGCGAACGCCACGCCGGCGCGCATCGCATTGCAGGCCGCCGGAGAATCGCTGACCTACGGCGAACTGACGCAGAAGGTGCTGGCGCTCGCAGCGGCCTTCCAGGCGCTGGACCCCACGTCCGGATCGCGCGTAGGCATCTGCGCCGGCAATAGCGTGCAGCATGTGGTGGCGCTGCTGGCTACGCTGGCCGCCGGCAAGTGCTGGGTGCCGCTGAATCCGCGCGCCTCGGTCCACGAACGGGCCCGCATCGTCGACTTCACCGAGCCGTCCATCCTGGTGGTGGAAGACAGCGGCCACGGCCAATCCGGCACGATCACGCCTGGCGCCCGCGTGATCGCCTGCGGGCCGCAGGCATCCGGCCCGGACAGCATTGCCGCGCTGCTCGCTGCCTGGCGCGGCCGCGTCCCGCTACGCGTGCAGCGCGAACTTGGCGAAACGCAGGCCATCAAGTTCACCGGCGGCACTACCGGCGCGCCCAAGGGGGTCATGCAGTCGCTGCGTTCGTGGAACACCACGGTGGTTTCCATCCTCACCGCGATGCAGTTGCGCGAGGACGAGCGCTATCTCGCCGTGGCCTCCATCACCCACGGCACATCCACGTTCCTGCTGCCAGTGTTCGCGCGTGGCGGCACCCTCGTGCTGGCGGATTCGACCAGGCCGCGCGCCCTGCTCGACCAGTTGGAGCGCGAGCGCATCACCGCGGTGTTCATGCCGCCCACGCTGATCTACGATTTGCTGGACGAGCCCGGCGTGCGCGAACGGGACTGGTCCGCGCTGCGGCACCTGATCTATGCGGCAGCGCCGATGCGCGCAGACCGGATTGCCCAGGCCATCGATGTCTTCGGCACCCTGGAGACCTCGTTCGGGCAAACCGAGGCCCCCGGCATCATTGCCTTCCTGCCCGCCGGGGAATT
This sequence comes from Cupriavidus sp. 05L310, assembly GCF_056398185.1. Taxonomy (NCBI): domain Bacteria; kingdom Pseudomonadati; phylum Pseudomonadota; class Betaproteobacteria; order Burkholderiales; family Burkholderiaceae; genus Cupriavidus; species Cupriavidus sp. 05L310. The sequence goes on along the minus strand of NZ_JBFTOX010000035.1, from coordinate 24,249 downwards.
GCGCGATCCCGCCCGCCACGGCAGCGTCGGCCGTGCCACCTGCCTGACCGAACTCGCCATCATGGGGCGCGATGGCAAGTTGCTGCCGGCTGGCGAAACCGGCGAGATCGTGGTGCGCGGCGACCTCGTCATGTCCGGCTACTGGCGCCAGCCCGGCAAGACCGCCGAGGCACTGGCCGATGGCTGGCTGCATACGGGCGACGGCGGCTACCTGGACGCGCAAGGCTACTTGTACCTGAAAGACCGGTTGCGCGACGTCATTATCACGGGTGGCTTCAACGTGTACCCCAGCGACGTGGAGAACGCGCTCGGCGCCCATCCCGCGGTATGCCGCTGCGCCGTGCTCGGCATGGACGACCCGCGCTGGGGAGAGGCCGTGCACGCGGCCGTGCAACTGCATGCCGGCGCCACCGCCAACGCTGCCGAGCTACAGGCGTTCGTCAAGGAGCGCCTGGGTTCGGTACAGGCGCCAAAGCGCATTCATTTTGTGGAAACCCTTCCGCTCACTGCCAACGGCAAGGTCTCGAAGCTCGAGGTCAAGACCCGGCTCGCCGCCAGTGCAAGCAACTACGCCAGCAACAACCCTCAAGGCAAGGAGCCTCTTTCATCATGACACTAACGGATATCCTGGTAACCGGCGGCTCCGGCGGCATCGGCTGGGCCCTGTGCAAGACGCTGCGCGAGCGCGGCCACACGGTAGTGAACTTCGATCGGGTGGCACCTCCCGAGGCCGGCGTGACGCATTTCGTCGAAGTCGACATGGCCGAGCCGGCGCAACTCGCCGCCGCGCTCGGGGAGGCATCGGCCCGCTATGCCTTCACTGCCCTCGTCAACAATGTGGCGACCCTGCGGGCGGCGAGCGTGGAGGAAACCGGCCTTGACGACTTCGACAGGCAAATCGCCGTCAATGTCCGCGCCGCGCTGCAATGCACCCAGGCGTTGGTGCCTGCCATGCGAAAGGCGCGCCACGGCCGCATCGTCAATATCTCCAGCCGCGCCGCGCTGGGCAAGGAACTGCGCACGGCGTATTCGGCCAGCAAGGGCGCCCTGAACGCCATGACGCGTACCTGGGCGCTGGAACTGGCGGCGCACGGCATCACCGTCAACGCCGTCGCGCCGGGGCCCATCGCCACGGCGGCGTTCGGCTCCGTCAACCCGGCCCAGGATGCGCTGACGCAGCGCATTGTGAATGGCGTGCCGGTCAGGCGGCTCGGCAAACCGGAAGATATCGTCCACGCCGTCGAGTTCTTTCTCGACGAACGCGCGTCCTTCGTCACCGGACAGGTGCTGCACGTCTGCGGCGGCATCACCGTGGGGCTGAGCGCATGAACGGCATCCGCACCGAGATCGGCTACACGACGCCTGATCGCATCACGCTGCGCGGGCGGGACCTTGCCACCGAGGTGATCGGCAAGCTGGATTTCGTTCAGACGCTCTGCCTGGTTGCGCTCGGGCGCCTCCCCGGCGCCGCTGAGGCGCGGATGATCGACACGCTGCTGGTGACCGCGGTCGACCACGGGCTGACGCCAAGCGCGATCAGCGCCCGCATGACCTGGCTGGGCGCGCCGGAATCCTTGCAAGGCGCGGTCGCCGCGGGCTTGCTTGGCGCCGGCGAGCGCTTCCTCGGCACCGTGCAGAACATGGCGGAATTACTGCTGCAAGAAGGTGCGTCGCTGGCGGCCGATGCCGACGCAGCCACCATTGCAGAGCATGCCCGGCGCATCATCGCCGCCTGCCGGTCAGCCGGCAAGCCGATACCTGGCGTCGGCCATCCGATACACGCGCAAGGTGATCCGCGCGTGCCGGTCCTGATGGAGACCGCGAGCGCGAATGGCTTCCACGGCAAGTACTGTCGTCTTGCCCTGGCGCTCGGCGACGCCTGCGGCGACGGTACGCGCCGTGTCCTGCCGCTCAACGCCGCTGGCGCCATCGGCGCCATCCTCGCCGAGATGGGGCTGGACCCGCTGTTCGGCCGTGGACTGGCACTGATCGGACGCTGCGCGGGACTGGTCGCCCACCTGATCGAGGAACGCGAGCAGCCGGTCGGCCAACAGGTTTGGAACCTGGTCTTGCGGCAAGACCCGCGCAACGTGCTGCCGTAGGCGGCCAACTCCTATTTGCACTTTTCCCACCACGACATCACCTGCCGCGCGGCAGGAAACGGAGACAACACAACATGGCCAGACTGCCTTACTTCGATGTGGACAACGTGCCCGGCCGCCTTGGCGAGCAACTGCGCGGGCGTCCCGCCCTCAACCTGTACAGGGTCCTGCCGCATGCGCCGGAGATCGCGCTCGGCTTCCTCGGTCTCGGCCGCGCCATTCTCACGGAGGCCTCGCTGCCGCCCACGCTGCGCGAGCTGGTCATCCTGCGGGTGGGCGCGCTCAGCGGCGCCAGTTACGAAGTGCATCAGCACCGGCGCGTGGCGCGCGCCGCCGGTGTGCCGGAAGAAAAAATCGATGCCGTGCTGAAGCCGGATGCCAACGGAGACTTCAGCGAACTTGAGCGCCTTGTCATCGCATTCACCGATGCCGTGGTGCATGACGTCAAGGCACCGGCGCCGCTCTACGCCAAGGTTGCGGCGGCCCTGGACGAACAAATGATGGTCGAGCTGCTGGCAACCATCGGCTTCTACATGCTGGTGTCGCGCCTGCTGGAAAACCTCGAAGTCGATATCGAAAATCCGCCGCTGGAAAAACTGGAGCTGCGTCATGACTGAATCCCTGGAAAGCCGTCCGGACCAGCAACTGTTTGCACCCGCGCTTGGCGTGCCGCGCCGTGACGGCCGGCTCGCCGGGCGCCGCATCCTGGTGGCAGGCGCGGGCCAACGCCGCACCGTCGATCCGGTGCCGTCGGTCGGCAATGGCCGTGCCATGTCAATCCTGTTCGCCCGCGAGGGCGCCGCCGTGGCGTGCGCCGATATGGATGCCGGCGCCGCGCAGGATACGGTCGACCTGATCCTGCGCGAGGACGGCCGCGCGGTGCCGGTCCAGGCCGACGTTGCGGACCCTGCTCAGATCTCGCGCATGGTGGCCCAGGCCGCGGCTGCGCTGGGCGGGCTCGATGGCCTGGTGGTCAACGTCGGGATCGGCAACCCGAATCGCTTCGGCGCGGAGACGCCCGAAGACTGGGACCGGGTCCAGGACATCAACCTGCGCGCCCCGATGTTCTGCGCCCAGGAGGCCGCCGCCGTCATGCCCGCCGGCAGCGCCATCGTGTTCGTGGCCTCCACGGCGGCGATCTCGCCGCTGAGCGGCCTGCCGGCCTACGAGACTTCCAAGGCAGCCTTGACCGCGCTGGGCCGCGCGGTGGCATTCGCCGGCCAGCCCAGCGGCTTGCGTGCGAATGTGCTGGCACCAGGACTGATCGACACACCGATGGGCCGGGACGCCTCGCGCGCCCGGCCCTCGCGCGCGGCCCGTCCACTGCCGTTCGGCCGGCAGGGCACAGGCTGGGAGGTTGCGCATGCCGCGCTCTACCTGATCAGCACCGAGTCCTCCTACGTCAACGGACAGATGCTCATCGTCGATGGCGGCCTGTCGATCGGTGCCGTGCGCGCCGCTGCCTGACGGCTGGCGCAGCGTCGTACAGGTCAAGCGGGCCTGAGCTGTGCCATGGCCAGGCCCGTCATCACAACAATACGCAGGAGACAAACATGATGCGGAATTGCTGGAACACTTTGGGACTCGGCCGCTTCCTGGCCCTGGCACCCGCGATTGGCATGGCGCTGGGCCTTGCGCTTGGCGCGGCGCCGGCCAGCGCGCAGTCTTGGCCAGCACGGCCGGTTCGCCTGATCCTTCCCAGCGCCGGCGGCAGCGGGCCCGACACCATTGCGCGGATCTTTGCCGAGCGCTTGTCGCGTACGCTTGGCCAGCCCGTCGTGGTCGACAACCGGCCGGGCGCCAATGGCGTCATCGGCGTGGACGCGGTGGCCAAGGCGCAGCCCGACGGATACACCTTGCTATTCGCCAGTTCATCCTCCACGGTCATCAGCCAGGCCCTGCTGCACAAGCTGCCGTTCGATGTGACGCGCGACCTTGTGGCCGTGGCGCAGATCTTCTCAGGGGGCATCCATCTGGTAGCTTCGCCGGATTTTCCCGCGCGCAACCTGAAGGAGTTCGTTGCCCTCGTCAAGGCGAATCCCGGCAAGTACGACTATGCCACCTGGGGCCCGGGCTCCACCGGGCAGCTCGTGATGGAGTACCTGAAGCGGCAGGAAGGCCTCGACATCCGGCATGTGCCTTACAAGACGATCGGCCAGATATACCAGGACATGCAGGGCGGGCGGGTGAAGGTGGCCTTTGTCGACGCCACCAGTTCGGTGCCGCTGATCAAGACCGGAAAGCTGCGCGGCATCGCCATCACCGGCTCGCACAGGGGGCCGGCGCTGCCGGATCTGCCGACCATGACCGAACAAGGTTTTCGTTTCGATACGGATGCCTGGTATGGTGTGTTCGCCCCGCGCGGTACGCCAGCGGGCGTGGTGGCGGCCGTGCACCGGGAGGTCCTGAACACCCTGTCCGCCCCGGAGCTGCGTGACCGATTCGTCCAGCTCAACCTGATCGATCCGCCATTGAAAAGCGCGGAACAATTTGCCCAGACCGTACGCACCGACCTGTCCCTCTGGCAAGGCATCGCCAAAGCGAACGGCATCAGTTTGGACTGAGAAGCCAAGGGCCATTTCCAGTATCGCGGTGAATGCACCAGCTTTTGGCCTGAGCCCCCATATTGGGGGCTCAGGCCACAACCGGCCGCTTCGGCTTCTTTAAGTCATTCTCGCTGTTACTTGATAGAGTGCAATTCACAAACGGGCTTACCCTTCTTACCCGTACATCACGACTACCAGCAATTCATCGCTGCGGTCTCATCGGGCCGCTTTGCTTCTCCCGCATGACCCCGGCATCGGCATCTCCTGGATCTTCGGTCCAAGGAAACCGGACTTCCTTTACCTCGACCGCCTTCCAGGCGGAGTCGGCAAGGCCGCCGACGTGAGCGGCGTGACGATGCGCGCACATGAAAATATCGATACGGGCCTTGCCCTCCTCGTCGACACTCGCCCAGCGCAATAACCGCAATTTTGGCGCCAGCATGGCCGAAGGGAACTCCTCCCTTTTTTGTCATTTCCACTGACTGCCTTGATCTTGCCAATTTCCGCCCACAGGGCGATCGCGGGCGAATTTCCGCCGAACCTGAACATGCAATTGCCAGATCGGAACAGGCCCGCACCGCACCATCCCGTAAATTAGGCTCGCCTGCGTTCCAGTCGATGCGGCATGACGCAGGCACAAAAAGAAAGGGCGCCGCCCAACATCAGGAGACAAAACATGACGCAACAGAAACTGAAGACCGTCCTGGATCAGGTGCTGATCCAGGCCACCCATCGCCATGGCGGTGCGCCGGGGGTGGTGGCCATGGCCACCGACCGTAACGGCAACTTCTATGAAGGTGCCACCGGCACGCGCGAACTGGGCCGGGACAGCCCGATGACCACCGATTCGGTGTTCGCGATCTTTTCGACGACCAAGGCCCTGACCGGCACACTCATCATGCAGTTGGTCGAAGAAGGCAGGATTGCCCTGTCCGACAACGCTGGCGAGTACGTTCCAGAAATCGATGAACTCCAGGTGCTTGATGGCTTTGATGCCAATGGCCAGCCCCGTACCCGTGCGCCTGGGCGCAAGATCACGGTGAACGACCTGATGTTGCACGCCTCTGGCCTTTGCTATGAGTTCTTCAGCGAGAACGACCTGAATTACCGAACGGCCAGGAACATCCCGCCAATCATGTCCTGCAGCTTCGATTCGATACGCACAGTGCTGCTGCACGAGCCGGGGGCCGCATGGACTTACGGCGCCAATATCGACTGGCTGGGCCGCATCGTCGAACAGCAGCGCGGCAAGCGCCTGGGCGAGGTGATGAAAGAGCGCATCTTCACGCCGCTTGGCATGCAGGACATCGGCTTCCGGATGAGCGAATCGATGAAAGCACGGCGCGTTACCATCCATGACCGCGCAGCCGATGGAAAACTCACTCCGCTACCTGATCTGGTGCTGCCGGATCCCCCGCCGATGGACATGGGTGGCCACGGTCTTTACGCGACCATTGGCGAGTACATGAAATTCATCCGCATGATCCTGAATAACGGTGCCGGCCCGAACGGACGCGTGCTCAGGCCCGAGACGGTGGACCTGATGGCCCAGGACGGCCTGGCACCCATGGGGCTCGCGGTGGGCGGCTGGACCACCTCCGTCCCCTCGCTGAGCAATACCGGCGAATTCCTCCCTGGCACCGATAAGGGCTGGGCATACTCCTTCATGACGAATCGGGAACGTGCTCCCACGGGGCGGCCCGCGGGCTCGTTGATGTGGGCGGGCCTGGCCAACTCATTCTTCTGGATCGACCGTCAAAACGGCATCGGCGGCTACTGGGCGACCCAGATCCTGCCGTTCCAGGACGCCGCATCCTACCCGGGATTTGTCGAATTCGAAACGGCCATTTACCATCACAGGTAGCAAGCAGCTCCTGCACGCCGGTCTTCCGCGCCCGGCGCGTCCAAATGTCCCGCCCTGAGGCATGGCTATGATGGAAGCGATACGAAACGTTCTGGTCACGGATGCCCATGGCCAGGCCAGTTCGCGTTACCGCCTGGTGGCATCGAGCGAATGGGACGATATTCGTCAATGGTCGGACCGCATCTACATGCCGTACAGCGTCACGCCAACAGGGCGGCCGCGCCGCCCTGATTCGGTACTCGACGCCACCCGGATCGGGCACTTCACGCTAAGCCGCTTCAAGTATGGCATCCCGGTCCACATTTCCGATTTTTCACCCGCGGCGGGTACCGGAATGGTCCTGACCACCTTGCGCGGGACGGCGCGACACTGGACCGAGCCGAATGCCTTCGCCGACACTGGCGTTGGCGACGCCTTCGTGGTCGACAACTCGCGAACCCATTACTGGGTGGACTTTGACGAGAACCACCTGCAGATCAACCTGACCTTCGAACACGATGCGCTGGCCGCCTTGCATGAGCGCTGGTTCGGCCGGCCTGCCGACGAGAGCCTGTGGACGAAGAAATTTCGCCTTGGCGGCACCAATTCGAGCTGGATTTCCCTTCTCGCCTATGTTTGCAACTGCACCACGGAGATGCCGGATGCAATCGGCGGCAGCCCGCTGGGCCGGCATCTGGAAGAAATGATCGGCATCCACCTGTTGACGCAATGGCGCGCCCAGCTGGATCAGCCCAGTCAGGCCACGCTACACCGCATGGCGCCGCGGCATGTCCTGGCGGCGGAGCGTCATATCAGGGAACACGCGCATCTTGCGCCGACGCTGAGCGAACTCGCCCGCGCGAGTGGCGTAAGCGTCCGAACGCTCACCGGTGCGTTCCGTGAATACCGTGGATGCACCCCGATGGATACCTTGCGCGAGCAACGGCTTCAGGGTGTCCGGGCCGAACTGCTGCTTGCCGGCAAAGGGGCCACGGTTCGCACTGTCGCCGCCGCCTGGGGCTACGTCAATCTCGGCCTGTTCGCAGCCGTTTACAAGCAGCGGTTTGGTGAACTGCCTTCTCAGACCCTGGGGATCAGGAACTAGATCTTGCCGCTAAAGCCGCCGGCTGAGTGGCCTCCACGCTGGTCATGAAACAAAAATCGCGACACCAACGGTGATGTTGGTGTCGCGATTCATTGTCGTAGCGCGGTGACTGTCACGTCGGCGGAAATCCGCGGCAACCTGCGCTAATTAGCCTGAGCGCAGGTTGCCATCACGCTCAGAATCCCACCGCCTGCCCGTCCCGCCGCGAATCCGACGCAGCGATATACCCGTGCTCCGCCTTGTAGATCAACTGCGCGGAACCAAACTCCAGGCTGTCTGGCGGCGCCACCTCGACCTTGTGCCCACGCGCGCGCAGCGCGGCGACCACGTCTGCCGGCATATGCGATTCCACATTGACCACGGGGCCGTTCTCGACGCGGAAGCGCGGTGCATCGCTCATAGCCTGGGGGTTCTGGCCGAAGGCGGCCAGCCGCGCCATCATCTGCACATGGCCCTGAGCCTGCATGGAACCGCCCATCACGCCGAATGACATCACCGGCGCGCCATTGCGCGTGATGAAGCCGGGGATGATGGTATGCATCGGCTGCTTGCGCGGGCCGACGCAGTTGGCGTGCCCCGGCGTCAGGTTGAAGCCTTCGCCACGGTTATGCAGCGAGATGCCGGTGCCGGGTACCACCACGCCAGAGCCAAAGCCGCGATAGTTGGACTGGATGAACGAAACCATCGAACCGGCCGCATCGGCCGATGTCAGGTACACCGTGCCGCCGGTCTTGGGCATGCCGGCGCCGGGCGTGCTCGCGCGTGCCATGTCGATCAGCGCGGCGCGCTCGGCCAGATAGGCCGGATCGAGAAATGCCTTGGGATCGTGCTGCATCGTCGCCGGGTCGGAGACGTGGCGATGCAGGTCGGCGAACGCGAGCTTCATCGCTTCAACGCCGACATGATAGAAGTCCGCGCTGTCGCGCCCCATGCTTTCGATGTCGAAGCGGTCGAGAATGCCGAGCCCGATCAGCGCAGCCAGACCCTGCCCGTTGGGCGGAATCTCGTGCAACGTGTAGCCGCGGAAATCCTGCGACAGCGGCGTGACCCAGCTATGCGCGTGCTGCGCCAGGTCATCGGCACGGATGGCGCCACCGGTTTCCTCGGCAAAGGCGACGATACGCGCGGCCAGTTCGCCCTTGTAGAAGCTCTCGCCATCGCTTTCGGCAATGCGCTGCAGCGTGGCAGCCTGCTCCGGAAAGCGCCAGCGCTCGCCAGCCTGCGGCGCCTTGCCATCACGCAGGAAGGCCTTGGCAAAGCCAGGCTGGCCGACCAGCACAGGTACCTGTGCCGCCCACTGGCGCGCGATCTGCGGCGATACCATGAAGCCCTGCTCCGCGTATTCGATTGCCGGTGCGAACAGGCGCGCGAACGGCAGCTTGCCGAAGCGGGCGGACAGTGCCTTCCAGCCTGCGACCTGACCCGGCACCGTCACCGTATCCCAGCCGACCGAAGGCATTTTCTCGCGGCCCGCGAAATATTCGGGCGTCCAAAGCGCGGGCGCGCGGCCACTGGAGTTGAGGCCGTACAACTGGCCTTCGTGCCAGACCAGCGCAAACATGTCGCCGCCGATACCGTTCATAACCGGCTCCACCACCGTCAGCGCGATCGCCGTGGCGATCGCGCTGTCGATGGCGTTGCCGCCTTCATACAGCATGCGCAGGCCGGCTTGCGCGGCGAGCGGCTGGCTGGTGCTGACCGCATTGGCGGCAAGCAGCGGCATCTTCTGGGAGGGATAGGGGAAGGACCAGTCGAAAGGCAACATTAGGAGCGACTCAGTAGGATGGGGAAAATCCGGAACGCGGATGGAAGCGCGCGCCGCTTATTGCAAGGCAATGCCCGATTGCTTTACCAGCTTCTCGGTGCGTGGAATCTCGGCATTGATCATCGTGTTGAAGTCCGCCGCGCTGCCGCCGCGCGGCTCGGCGCCCGTGGCCCCCAGTTTGTCGCGGAAGGCCGGATCCTTGAGCAGCTTGTTGACCGAGACATTGAGCTTGGCCACGACCTCGCCCGGCGTGCCCTTCGGCGCGACCAGGCCATACCATGGGGCGATATCGAAGCCGGGATAGCCTTGCTCCGCGATGGTCGGCACATCCGGGGCCATCGACGAACGCTTGTTGTTCGACATGCCAAGCGCACGCAGCTTGCCCGCCTTCACAAAAGGCAACCCCGTCATGATGGTGTCGAAGTACATCGACACCTGACCCGACAGCAACGCCGGGATCGCTTCGGCTGCGCCCTTGTAAGGAACGTGAACGATGTCGATGCCGGCCATCGCCTTGAGCATCTCGCCGGCCAGGTGCGAGGTGGTTCCTGCTCCGAACGAGGCGTAGCTCAGTTTGCCTGGATTGGCCTTGGCATAGGCCACCATCTCGGGCAGCGTCTTGAACGGCAGCGACGGATTCGACAGCAGGATGTTCGGCGTGTAGGCCACGACCGTGATCTTCTCGAAGGCATCCGGATCGTAGCTGAGCTTCTTGTAGAGAAAGCGGTTGGTCACCATCGACGCGGGACCGGACATCAGCAGCGTGTAGCCATCGCCAGGCGCGCGGGCCGCGGCCTCGCTACCGATCATGGCCGCGGCGCCGGGCTTGTTTTCCACCACGAAGGGTTGGCCGTATTCCTTGCCGAGTGCAATGCCGAGCTGGCGCGAAAGCAAGTCTGTCGCGGAGCCGGCCTGGAATGGCACAACGATGCGCACCGGCTGCGTGGGCCAGTCTCGCGGGCCCTGCGCGAGAACCAGGGACGATGCCGCCATCGCCGCCACGGCGGCGATGGAACGGATGAAACGAAAACGAACCTGCATGAAACTACCCTCCTCGATAGTAGAGAATCCACTCGCTGCGCTGCGTACAGCGCTTGCCTTGGGTGGGCGGCCTCCACTTGGACCGCCTCTACCCAGGCTGTGGCTTAAGTCATTACCGGCCTGAATCCGGACAGAAGAACACCCGGCACCGGGCCGGGCGAACCGGCAGTGCGACACGCGCCGGGTTCAGCGGTCGACCCCTCCCATGCACAGGTATTTGATCTCCAGATAGTCCTCGATGCCGTACTTCGAGCCTTCGCGGCCCAGACCGGATTGCTTGACACCGCCAAACGGCGCGACTTCGTTCGAGATCAGGCCCGTGTTGATGCCCACCATGCCGTATTCGAGGGCTTCGGCGACGCGCCAGATGCGGCCGATATCGCGGCTGAAGAAATAGGAGGCGAGACCGAACTCGGTGTCGTTGGCCATGCCGATCACTTCCGCGTCGGTCGAGAAGCGGAACAGCGGCGCCAGCGGGCCGAACGTCTCTTCCTTCGCCACGCGCATGGCCGGCGTCACGTCGGCCAGGACGGTCGGTTCGAAGAAGGTGCCGCCCAGGCTGTGCCGTTTGCCGCCGGACAGCAGCCGCGCGCCCTTGGCCATTGCGTCCGCGATATGCAACTCCACCTTGGCCACCGCGTCCTCATTGATCAGCGGGCCTTGCAAGACACCGGGCTCGACACCGTGGCCAACCTTGAGCTTCGCCACGGCGGCGACCAGCTTCTGCGCAAAGGCGTCATAGACCTTGTCGTGCACGTAGAGGCGGTTTGCGCAAACGCAGGTCTGGCCCGCGTTGCGGTACTTCGAGGCAATCGCGCCCTCCACCGCGGCATCCAGGTCGGCATCATCGAAGACGATGAAGGGCGCATTGCCGCCCAGTTCAAGCGAGAGCTTCTTGATGGTGTCGGCCGACTGGCGCATCAGGATGCGGCCAACTTCCGTCGAGCCGGTAAAGCTGAGCTTGCGCACGACCGGATTGGCGGTCAGCTCGCCGCCGATCGCCCGGGCGTCGCCCGTCAGCACGCTCAGCACGCCCGCCGGCACGCCCGCGCGCTCCGCCAGCACCGCCAGCGCGAGGGCGGACAGCGGGGTGTCCTCCGCCGGCTTGAGCACCATCGCGCAGCCCGCGGCCAGGGCAGGCCCGGCCTTGCGCGTGATCATGGCCAGCGGGAAATTCCAGGGTGTGATCGCCGCGCAGACGCCCACCGGCTCCTTCACTACCAACAGCCGCTTGTCGCCGGCGGGGGACGACAGCACGTCGCCACTGACGCGCTTGCCTTCCTCGGCGAACCATTCGAGGAACGACGCGGCGTAGGTCACTTCGCCGCGGGCCTCGGCCAGCGGCTTGCCTTGCTCGGTAGTCATCAGCAGGGCAAGGTCGTCGGCATTGGCGAGCATCAGCTCATGCCAGTTGCGCAGCACCTGGCTGCGCTCGCGCGCGGTCTTGCCACGCCAGGCGGCCTGCGCGGTGCGCGCGGCCTCGATGGCGCGGCGTGTTTCCGCCGCCCCCATCAACGGCACCGTGCCGATGACGGCGCCGGTCGCGGGATCGGTGACGGCGAAGGTCTCACCGCTGTCGGCGTTCCGCCACGCGCCGCCGACAAAAGCTTGCGCACGCAGCAAGCCTGCATCCTTGAGTTCCATGATGAAGTCCGTTTGGTCCTGTTGTATCCGTTTGGGTGCGCTTCGGTGCGCTTCGATGCGCTTGGGTGCGTTTGGGATCAGCGGGTCAATGCGTCAGCCAGGATGTCGAGGCCTTCGTCCATCACGGCATCGCTGATGGTGAGGGGGAACAGGAAACGGATCACGTTGCCGTAGATGCCGCAAGACAACAGCAACAGGCCCTGTTCCAGCGCGCGGTTCTGCACAGTGCGCGTGAAATCGGCGTCCGGGCTGCCATCCGCCTTGCGGAATTCGACGGCGACCATGGCGCCGACGCCGCGCACTTCGGCGATTTGCGGCACGCCGGACCTGAGGCTCTCCAGACGGTCCACCAGGCGCTTGCCCAGCACGTTGCCGCGCTCGATCAGGTTCTCGCTTTCGAGCACGTCCAGCACGGCCAGCGCGGAAGCCACCGCCAGCGGGTTGCCGGCATAGGTGCCGCCAAGCCCGCCGGGTGCCGGGGCGTCCATCACCTCCGCGCGACCGCATACCGCCGACAGCGGCATGCCGCCCGCCAGGCTTTTCGCCATCGTGGTCAGGTCCGGCGCCACATCGTAGTGCTCCATCGCAAAGAGCTTGCCGGTGCGCCCGAAGCCGGTCTGCACTTCATCGGCGATCAGCAGGATGCCGTGCTCGTCGCAAATCGCGCGCAGCGCCCTCACGAACGCGGCCGGCGCCACGTTGAAGCCGCCCTCGCCCTGCACCGGCTCGAAGATGATGGCAGCCACGCGCTTGGGATCCACGTCGGCCTTGAACAGGTTCTGCAGCGCCTTGAGCGAATCCTCCACCGACACGCCGTGCAACGCGCAGGGATACGGCGCGTGGAACACCTCACCGGGGAACGGTCCGAAGCCAACCTTGTACGGCACCACCTTGCCGGTCAGCGCCATGCCCATCATGGTGCGGCCATGGAAGCCCCCCGAAAAGGCGATCACGCCCGGACGGCCGCTGGCGGCACGGGCAATCTTGATCGCGTTTTCGACGGCTTCGGCGCCCGTCGTGAAAAATGCCGTCTTCTTGACCGAGCCACCGGGGGCGCGCTGGTTGATTTTCTCGGCCAGCTCGATGTAGCTGGCGTAGGGGACGATCTGGTAGGCGGTGTGCGTGAAGCGCTCCAGTTGGCGCTGCATGGCCTCCACCAGGCGTGGATGACGATGGCCGGTGTTCAGGACGGCGATGCCGGCGGCGAAGTCGATATAGCGCTTGCCCTCCACATCCCAGATCTCGGAATTCTCGGCACGCTCGGCGTAGAAATTGCACATCACGCCTACGCCACGGGGCGTGGCGGCATCTTTGCGGCGGACCAGCTCGGCGTTCTTCATCTCTTGCTCCATCTCTTGCTTCGGTTTGTGCCAACGGACTTCGTTGTCCGCATTTCGCGTCGTCAACCGGCAGCCGCGTGCTGCATCTCGGCCGGAATGCGGTGGAGTAGAAAATTAACCGAAAATTGGCACCACCACTAGATCCATATTGATGCTTGTCGATAGGGCCATTTTTGAGAGGCCTGTCTTGTCGGATTTGCTGCCGCAACGTCCGGAACGGTTGCCGGACAGCCGCGACGTGACGCATGAATCTCACGCAGGCTTCAGACGGGACGGGATGTGACAGGAACCAGCAAGCTGCTGGCGTCAGGACAGATCACCAGGGGAATTGCCTTGCCATCCTGTGCTGCCTGCCTGGAGGCAATCGCTGGCGGCTGGCTCCGTCACTGCCCCGATGGGAAATGGCACCTACTGATGAAGTACTTCACCAAACCATATTGTCTTGCACGGATAATCCTGCAAATGGCACCAGGCTTTTGGCACGAACACGGCACCCCCCGGACCGCTTTGTGATGTCACGGCGGGCAGGATCGTACGGGATGCTTCAAGGACGGCCAGGCTCCCGGAATCTGGTGCCGGCAAAACCTACGGCGTAAGATCACCAGCGACGCGATGCCGCGTTGCACATCGGCGAACCATCATGGCAAAGCCCCAGATCCTGACCTATATCGATGCCGGCACGTCCGACGGGACCGCACGCCTGATGAGAATGATCGGACAGCAACTGCTTCCCGGCGCTTACGAGATCCGGGCGGTCATGGCCGATGACCTCAGGCATGACGCGGCGCTCTTCGATGACGCCGCGCTGTTTGTCATGCCGGGCGGTGCCGACCTTCCCTATTGCGCCGCATTGAACGGCGCCCCCAACGCGCGCATCCGGCGCTTCGTCGAGCAGGGCGGCGTCTACCTGGGCATTTGCGCGGGCGCGTACTACGCTTGCAGGGAACTGGCGTTCCATGCCGGAACCGAGGGCGCAATCTGCGGCGCACGCGAACTGAACTTTGTGGATGCGGTCGCGGTTGGCTCGCTGCCCCAGCTCACGGGGGGCGTCGCTTATGACGCAACGCTGAGGAGCGCCACGGCCACGGAGATCCGGACGACCCATAGCCTGACCGCTGCCCCGACGACGCTTTATGCGCACTACCACGGCGGCTGCCGCTTCGATTTCGGCGACGCAACGAACCATGCGGCGCGGATCCTGGCCGTGTACACCGGCATCGAAGGCAACCCGCCCGCCATCGTGAGCGCAAGCGTGGGCAAAGGCTGCGCAATCCTGACCGGTGTCCACCTGGAAATCTCGGAGCGCGAGTGCAAGGACGCACTGCGCGGACACAGCGACATGGCCGCGCACTTGCACGTTTGCCGCAAGCTGGCCCGGACCGGAGAGGCGCGGCTGGCGGTTTTCCGCCAGTTGCTTGCTCACGCGGGCCTCTTGCTGGGCTGACCGCTCAGGGCGTCCAGTACCAGACGGCGGAGTTGGAGAGAAAGGTCTCCCACATTGCGTGCGGCTTGCCGGGATCGTCGTCATCGCAGAGCCGGGCAAGAACCCACTGGGCTTCGATCCGTTCTCTCGATGCATCACCGAGACCATCCTGCTCGCCCTTGGCCAGGTAGCGGCCGGCAAAGGTGGTCAGCGATGCGTGCGCCTCCGAAGCATTCTTCCAAAGCACCGTGAATCCGATCAGCGTACCGTCGGTCATGCCGTGCGCGTCGAACCACGCATTGGGATCGGGCATGCCCACCTTGGTCTGGTAGCGGCCGGTGAAGCGGGCACCCGGCTCGATGGAAAGAATCTCAAGCCCGCCGCCGTTCCGGCCGAGCCATCGTCCAACACGGATTGTCATGGTGCCTCCTTTGCATTGCGCGGATTGAAAAATGCGTTTGACGCCTACTTCTTCCCGGCGCCGGCGCTCATCGCATCGAGCGCCTTTGCCGCGGCAAGGTGCTGGGGCACGGCAAGCCCTTGCAGCGCCGTCGCCGCCGAGACCTGCGCACCTTGCGCGCTGCCGCGCGCGGCGAGATCGTTGCCGTTTGCGAAAACCAGGCGGGTCAGCGCGGCCACCTCGGCATCGGAGAGGTCGCTTGCCGTGAGGAGCAGCGCCGCGGTCGCGACGCTACGCACGTCTTGCCGCTGGTTCGCGTAGGCACCGCGCGAGATCGTGTAGGGAAAGTACGCGGTCTTCGCACCGGCCAGCGCGGCAATCCCGCGCTCCGAGAGCGGCAACAGCCGCAGCGGCACGTCCTCAAGCGCATCGCGCACGCTGTCCGCCGGCACGCCGATGACCTGTATCACGGCGTCGACCTGCTTCTGGCGCAGCGCAACCAGCGCGGCGCCGATGCTCAAGTCCTGGGGCACGATGTCCTTCAGCCCGAGCCCATGCGCCTCAAGCACGCGTACCGCGGTGACGCGCGACGCGGAGCCCGGTTCCCCCATGGCGACCTTGTGGCCGCGCAGGTCCGACATCGATGCCAGCGAGTCGTTGGCCCGCACCAGGACATGCACGGCTTCCGGATACAAGCTGCCCAGCGCGCGCAGCGAGGCGTACGGCCCGTCCGTGGCAAAGGCGCCCTTGCCCTCATAGGCATCGAGCGCGGCATCGCCCTGCGCCAGCGCAACCGAAACCTTGCCTTCCCGCAGCAGACGCAGGTTTTCCTCTCCTCCCCGCGTGATCAGGGGCACTACCCTGACCCTGGTCTCGCTCGCCAACGCGCGGGCAAAGCGCAAATACTGTCCGTGCTCGGCACCGGCCGCGATCGCGTATCCGTCCGCCGCGCGCGCGAGCCGTGCGCGTACGCTTGCATATGCCACCGCAAGCTCCTGCTCGATGGCCGCTTGCTCAGCAGGCGAAGCATCCTTGGGCACGGATTCGATCACCTTTCGCATCGCGTCCAGGATGGCGGCGGCGCCTGGCGCGGTATTCGTGACATAGTCCGGCGCCTCAGCGGGCCGGTAGCCGCCGGAGGTAACCGCGACCCACCGGTCCCCCTCGCGCTTGTAGAGCGCGGTACCGTGGGCACGGATGATGTCTCCCGCCTTGTTGCCGCCCGAGGCAATACCGGAAATGCCCTTCGGGCCCGCGCCCAGCGCGGAAACCAGGCCGGCGACGCCCGGCGCGTCCCATCCGCCGAAATCGAAGTCGCGCGCGAGCTTCAGTTGCGCGTCGAAGTAGACTGTCCGGCGTGTCTCGCCCGCCGCCCTGGTGTCCGCCTGGGAGCCACGGCGCTCAAGGCTGACCAGTTCCACCGTCCCGGCCGGCAGCGCCTGCACCAGGCGTTCGTTGACCCCGGCCCGCAGGCTGTCGGCATCCGGGCCGCCGCCGCAGCCGCTCAGGAGGACCGCCAGCACGGCGGCCAGCAGCATGGCGATGAGGGTGCGCATGGTCAGCCTCCCACGATCGGCAGCGCAAGCCATAGCGTCAGCACCACCGCGTTCATCAGGTCGACGAAGAATGCGCCGACGAGCGGGGCGATCAGGTAACTGGTCGGGGCCGGCCCGTACTTTGCGGTGATCGCCTGCATGTTCGCCATGGCGGTCGCGGTGGAACCCATATTGAAGCCAATGAAGGCCGCGGAGGTGACGGCTGACTCGTAGTCGCGGCCCATGAAGCGAAAGCAGACCAAAACGGCGTAGATAACGAGGAATACCACCTGCATCGCAATGATGACAATGAAAGGCCCCGCCGACAGCGCCACCTCGATCAGGTCGAGCGCCATCATCGTCATGACGAGGAACAGCGACAGGCACACGTTCGAGATCAGGTCCGTGGCGCGGTCATCGAAGCGCAGGCCGATGAATGGACAGAGGTTGCGGATGGCGACGCCCGTGACCATGCACCACAGGAAAGCCGGTATGGTGATCGAGCCGCCGGTGAACTGCGCTGCCAGCCACCGGCTGGCCACTACCGCGGCAAAGATGCCGGCGAGGGAGCCGATCGCGCCGACGGTGGCGATTGGCGCTGCCGGCTGCATGTCGTCGCTCGCGGTTTCCTCCGCCCGGGATCGCAGGTGGTATCGCGTGATCAGGAACTGCGCGACCGGGCCGGCGATGATGCCGCCGACAATCAGGCCCAGCGTCGCCACCGTCATGGACAAGTCCATCACGGACTGCAGGTTGTTGACTTCCGCGAAGCGCTCGGCATAGGCCGCGCCGGTGCCATGGCCGCCCACGAGGGTAATCGAGCCACCGACCAGCCCGAAGATCGGGTGCAAGTCCAGCACCTTCGCCATCGCGACGCCGACGGCGTTCTGCGCGACGATGTAGGGCAGCATGATCATCAGGAAGATGACAAGCGCCTTGCCTCCCCGGCGAAGTGTGCGCAAGTCCGCGCTCAGCCCCATCCCGCCGAAGAACATCAGCAGCAGCACCGGCTTGACGCTCTGGTCGATCGTGACCTTGAAATCCGCGGTTGCCAGGGCCAGCGCGGACAGCACCGCGAAAAGCAGGCCGCCGGTAATGGGGTCCGGGATGTTGTATCTCGACAGCAGCCCAACCCTGCGATTGACCAGCGCGCCGATGAGTAGCACGACGACGGCCGCCAGCAAGGAGCTAAGGGGATCGAGACTCATCGGCTATTCCGTTGGATGTCAGGCAGTTCGCACGAATCCAACGCGACAAGCGGCGAGCCTGGCAGTATCAAACTGGCTTCTGGTCTCCTGGCCCGCTACCGTGGTGCTGGTCCTCGACCCATTGCCAGAACAACTGATAGCCGACCGCGAGCATCACCGGGCCGATAAACAAGCCAATGACGCCGCCGCTGACCATCCCGCCCAGGGCGCCGATCAGCACCACCGGCATCGGCACGTCGACACCCCGGCCCAGCAGCAGGGGCTTGAGGACGTTATCGGCCAGCCCCGCCACGAAGACATAGATGGAGAAGACGATCGTAGCGACGCTGGCACCCTCGGTGGCGATGACGAAGACAATCACCGGGACGGTAATCAGCGTGGCCGGCAGTTGCATGATCCCAAGCAGCAGCACCCCCAGAGCCAGCAGGCCGGCGGCAGGAATGCCCTTGAGCACGAAGCCGACGCCGATCAGCAGCATCTGGATGAAGGCAATGCCGACCACCCCCTGGGCAACCGCGCGAATGGTGGAGGTGCACAACGCGGTGATCTGCGGGCCTTTTTCCGGGTTGAAGATGCGCGAGGCAATCTGCACGGCGCTACGGCTGCCCTCCTCCCCAAAAGCCATGATGATGCCGGCGATGATCAGTGCAAAGACGAATACCAGCAACCCCCTGCCGAGACCCGCGGCCGCGCCCAGCAGCACGAGGCTGAAATCCTTGATCTGAGGCGCGAGCTTCATCACCAGACCGGTCAGGTCAGTGGCGGCTTGCATCCAGAAGGCATACAACTGCTTCCCCACCAGCGGCCAACTGGCTACCGACTCGGCCGGCGGTGGAACCTGGAACTCCCCGCTCTTGACGAGGGTCATGCCATTCTCCACCGACTCCGCCATGGCGACACCCAACAGGTAGGTCGGCACCATGATGATGCCGATCACGACCAGGATGATCAGCGTGGCGGTGCGGCCGTCCTTGTTGCCCAGCATCGGGCTGAGTTTCACCTGCAGCGGATAGAGGGTGATCGCCAGGATCAGCGACCAGACGAGCAGGTCGAAAAACGGACGGAATATCTCGAAGCAGAAAATCACCAGGACAGCGATCAGCCCGGCACGGATCAGTACATCGAGCATGCCGCGGGACAGCGCCTTCTCGGAAATGGGCGTGGGCAACATCGATTGCCTCCTTGCAGGTCACCGCAAAGGTATCGGGTCGGAAAGCCAGGCAAGGGCATCTCATCCCTGCCGTTAAGCCATGTCCGGGCGACACGATACGTCCGGCACGGTCGATGCCGGCATCGGCGCGTTCGCCATACGAGGGCAAAAGCCAACCACCCCCCCGATTCGGTGAATTCTAGTCTAGGCTAGTCAGAATGCCGGGACAACCTCAATGAGTACGCACCGTAACAATACCCGGAGACTGCCCGGAGAATCCATGGTCCGACTGCCGACGCCTGCATTGGTGGTACTTGCGTTTCTGATCGTGCTCGGCGGCTGCGCAAGCCGTCCAGTCAACCCGCCCATCGCTCACGCCGACCCGGATGCCGGCTATCGGTTCGTCACCCGTCCGCAATACTCGGCAGACAACGAAAACCTGGTGATCCTGGCCTTCTCGGGCGGCGGGACACGCGCTGCGGCATTTTCGTACGGCGTCCTCGAGTTCCTGCGCAATACCGAAGTCGTCGGACCGAAAGGCAACAAGTCTCGCCTGCTCGAACATGTCGGCGTCATCACCGGCGTATCCGGCGGGAGCTTTACGGCGCTCGCCTATGGCCTCTACGGCGACAAGCTGTTCGACGATTACGAGCAGCGCTTCCTCAAGCGCGACGTGCAGGGGGAAATTACGTTCCGAACGCTCAATCCAGCCTACTGGCCATCCCTATGGTCGAGCGGCTGGGGGCGCTCGGAACTGGCATCAGACCTGTACGACGAAATCCTGTTCCATGGCGCGACATTCGGCGACCTCAATCGCGGAGGCGGCCCTTTCATCGTCGCCTCCGCCACGGACATCTCCACGGGCGCCCGCCTGCCCTTTACGCAGACCACATTCGACGTGCTTTGCTCGGATCTGAATGCGGTGAAGCTCTCCCGTGCCGCCGCCGCATCGTCGGCGGTACCGGTGGTGCTCACGCCCGTTACCCTCAACAACTACGGCGGCACCTGCGGCTACGCCCCCCCCGGCTGGATCAAGCCATTTCTCGACGCCAGCGACCCGCCCCGGCCGGCCGCCCGCGCGACCCGTCACCTGAAAGAGGAGGCCGAATTCGGGGACAGCGCCAACCGGCCCTACATCCATATCGTGGACGGCGGGGTGTCGGACAACCTCGGCATGCGCAGCGTGCTGGATTCCCTGGAGGTCATGGAAGCGCTGCATTTGATCGGCCAGCCTTCGCCACTCGACCATACGCGCAGGATCGTCGTCTTTGTCGTCAATTCACTGTCCACGCCCAAGACGGCATGGGACAAGTCGGAATCCCCGCCAGGCACGCTGCAGATTCTGGTGAAAGCCACGGGCGTGCCGATCGACCACTATTCCTACGAGGCGACGGAGTTGTTGAAAGACAGCCAGGCGCGATGGCAGTCCATGCGCCGGGTCCGGGAGTCACGCGCATTTTCAGCGAACAAGGATGCCGCGGTAGCCACTGCGTTACGCACGCCGGACGCAACGATCTATGCCATCGACGTGTCGTTCGCCCAGTTGACGGACAAGGCGGAACTGGATTACCTGAACGAACTGCCCACATCGTTTTCCCTGCCGGCCGAGGCTGTCGACCGGCTGCGTGCCGCCGCGGGGAAGATCATCATGGCGTCGCCCGATTTCAATCGGCTGCTGAAAGATGTCGGCGCCAGGGTCATCGCCGCCCCGGCACCGGCACCGGCAGGCGAAACAACGGGCGACCACGGTAACAAGTAGCCGTTGGCCAGGCGCTGGTGCTTAACCGGCTGATATCCCGGATCGAGGCACAAGCCCCTGGCGTGCGTCTCCGGGCGGTCGGCAGCCGGGACGGAACGCTGGCGGACCGGCTCGACGCGACAGCGCCCTGATCGCCGGAAAGCCAAAAATGTGACGGGCCAATCCAGCTTATGACAGAATATATGCCCCCTGGTCACACCGGAAATGACGTTGCGGTCCGGACGTCGACGCACCCTTGAGTCAGATTTCTGGCACGGTTCCCATTTCGCTGGTCAACGGCTTCCTGTCGGGCGCCGATCCCGCCGCCATCGAACGGCTGGCGGAGTGCTCCGGCATCCCCCACGGCTTGCTGCGGCGCCCTGGCTCCCGCGTGACCGAGGAGCAGTTCTCCACGCTCTACCGCCTGCTCGCGACCGAACTGGACGACGAAATGCCGGGCATCTTCAGCCGCCCCTTGCGCAACGGCACGCTGAAATACCTGTGCCTGAGCCTGCTCGACGCCCCGCGGCTGGAAGTCGCGCTGCATCGGTTCGGCCAGTTCTTCCACCTGATCCTGGATGATTTCCGGCTGGAGTCGGGCCGCGACGGCGAAGGCGGCTGGGTTGCCATGGTGGCGGATCCGGCTGGCCCCGGCGTGACCGAACTCGGCCGCGAACTCATCATGAAGCTGGTGCACGGCATTGCCTCATGGCTGGTTGGGAAGCGGATCCCGCTGATCGCGGCGGAGTTCGATTTCGCGCGTCCCGCGCACGCAACGGACTACCTCTTTCTCTTTCCGGGGCCGGTTCAGTTCGGTAGCGCACAGACACGCATGCGCTTCGAAGCGGCTTACCTCGACATGCCCATGCGGCAACGCAAGGCCGACCTGCAGAGATTCCTGGCGCGCGCGCCGGAAGACTGGATCTTCGTCTCCTTCGCCGACCAGATGGTTTGCCACCGGGTCCGGCAATTCCTCGCCGATTGCCTTCCCGCCATGCCGACGCTGGAAGTGGTTGCCCAGGACCTGCACTTTTCCGTGCGCACGCTTTGCCGCCGGCTTGCGGACGAAGGCACGACGTTCCAGGCGATCAAGGATGACGTCCGGCGCGATATCGCGATTCAGCGGCTCACGCGCTCGCCCGACGCCATCGCGGCTATCGCGTATGACGTCGGCTTCGACAACCCGACCGCGTTCCATCGCGCTTTCCGGCACTGGACCGGCAGCACGCCCAAGGCCTACCGCGGCATGGCCTGAGCGCCCGGCTAGGCGGCGGCGCCGCTGTAATGGGAGCCGAAACGCTGCCTGAGCACCAGCTTGTGCAGCTTGCCGGTCGCGGTCAGCGGCAGCTCCGGCACGAACACCACGTCGTCCGGGATCCACCATTTGGCCACCTTGCCTTCATAGAAGGCCAGCAGTTGCTGCGCATCGAGCGTGCTGCCGGCGCGCCTTACCGCAACCAGCAGGGGCCGTTCGTCCCACTTGGGATGGGCACAGGCGATACAGGCCGCCAGTTCGACTTCCGGGTGCGCAACGGCGATGCCTTCCAGCTCGATCGAGGAGATCCACTCGCCGCCGGACTTGATCACATCCTTGCTGCGATCCGTGATCTGCATATAGCCGTCGGCGTCGATCGTGGCGACATCGCCGGTGGCGAACCAGCCATCCTTCTCCAGGCAGGATTCCTCCATGCCGAAGTAGCGCTCCACGACCCAATGGCCGCGCACCAGCAGGTCGCCAGCCGCGCGCCCGTCCCACGGCAACTCGGCACCATCGGCGTCGACGATCTTCATCTCGACACCCGGCACGACCCGGCCTTGCTTGGCCTCGAGCTGCGCGCGCTCCTGCTCCGGCTTCTGCGCGAAACCCTGCGAAGGCGAAAACACGGTGCCAATCGGCGACAGCTCGGTCATGCCCCAGGCGTGTACCGACTTGATGCCCAGTTCGCCCAGTGCCTTGGCCAGTTGCGGCGGGCATGCCGCGCCGCCCACGATGACACGCTCAAGGCTGTTGCAGCGCTTGCCCGTGCGGCGCATATAGTCGGCCAGGCCGAGCCAGACCGTGGGCACGCCAGCCGACACCGTCACGCCTTCCTGGTCGAACAACGCCGACAGGGATGCGCCGTCGAGCGCCGGGCCCGGCAGCACCAGTTTCGCCCCGACCAGCGCCGCGGAGAACGGCAGCCCCCAGGCATTGACGTGGAACATAGGCACGACAGGCACCACGGAGTCCGACGCACGCAGGCAAAGCGCGTCCGGCAGCGCCGAGGCATAGGCCATCAGGCAAAGCGAACGGTGCGAGTACAGGACGCCCTTCGGGTTGCCGGTGGTGCCTGAGGTATAGCAAAGCACCGCCGCGAGTTGCTCATCCAGGCGGGGCCAGTCGAAATGGCCGGGCTGCCCGCCGATCAGCGCCTCGTAGCTTTCGAGCGGCAGCGCCGGTGCCTGCGGCAGGCTGGCGCTGTCGCACAGCATCACCCATGACTCGACCTGGGGACATTGCGGCGCGATCTGCTGGACCAGGCCCAGGAACGAGGCATCGAAGCAGACCACGCGGTCGCGGGCATGATTGATGATGTAGGCGATCTGTTCCGGGAACAGGCGGGGGTTGATGGTATGACAAACCGCGCCAATGCCGGTCACGCCATAGTACAGCTCCATATGGCGATAGCCATTCCACGCCAGCGTGCCCACGCGGTCTCCGGCGACGATGCCGCGGCCCGTCAGCGCATTGGCCAGTTGCATGGCGCGGACATGGCAGTCCCGGTACGTATAGCGATGAATGTCGCCCTCGACGCGCCGGGATACGATTTCCACCGTGCCGGAGTGCCGTGCCGCCTGCTCAAGCAGCGAGGACAATTGCAAAGGCGCGTACATCATCTGACCGAACAGGTCCATAGTCTTGTCTCCTGACAGGCGGTTTGTCGTTATGCCGGATGCATTCGGCGGTCATGGCGACG
The DNA here is from genome assembly GCF_056398185.1 of Cupriavidus sp. 05L310. Classification (NCBI taxonomy): domain Bacteria; kingdom Pseudomonadati; phylum Pseudomonadota; class Betaproteobacteria; order Burkholderiales; family Burkholderiaceae; genus Cupriavidus; species Cupriavidus sp. 05L310. The sequence goes on along the minus strand of NZ_JBFTOX010000035.1, from coordinate 452 downwards.
CCGGCTGCGAGGCATTCTAGAGGTGCCCGCCCCCTCCGGCACTGACAGGAATGGCCGAACTAGTGACAAATCCGGCCAATCGGGCCGGGGTGGCAGGCAAGCGGCCAGGGCGGCGCAAAGCGGCAGGTTTTGTCAATGAATGGGCAGGTTTGGTTATTCCCGCATGCCGCGGCGGGCGCTACGATCCGGTATCCGGAGCATGCGGTGCCGGCATCCGCCCAGATGCACCATGCCCTGTGCCGCAATCCCAAAATGGAGACCCAAAAAATGACCTATCGTGCCCCGCTCAAGGACATGCTGTTTGTGATGAACGAACTGGCCGGCCTTGACGCTGTCAGCCAGCTGCCCGGCTTCGAGGACGCCACGCCCGAGACGGCGCAGGCGGTGCTCGATGAGGCCGCCAAGTTCAACGAACAGGTGCTGGCGCCGCTCAACCGCATCGGCGACACCGA
>NZ_JBFTOX010000034.1:0-99285 GCF_056398185.1 Cupriavidus sp. 05L310 | reverse complement strand
GGTTCCGTCGTGGGCGCGGTGGCACCGGGTGATATGCCCGAGGCCTTCACCACCGCGCCCGCCCCACCACGAAACCATGGGCATGTGATGTGTCGTGGTAGCCCGCGCCGGTAACGGCAGATGTGGGCATGGTCACCGCGCACGAGGTCAGGGGCATCACTACGAAACCCATGGGTCGTGCCATTGCGATGCCCTGCAAGCTGGTAACGGCAGATGCCAGCAGAACTGCGGCCGTACGACGAAACCAGCGTCCCTCGCACTCGCGATTGCTCTGCCCCCGGCAGGGTCGGCTTTCTTCTCGTTAGTCTTCTTTGCCGAGGCAAAGAAGAGTGACCGGCGTCCCCCGCAGGGGGATGTCGTACGCTCTTGGGTCCAACAACCAACACCGCCAAAACCAACGCCCCAAGACCGCCCCCCTTACCCCCCAAACGCAGCAGCAGCCCGCTGCAACCGATCCCTAACCCCATCCCACTCACACCCATCCGGCAAGACCTCAAACACCAGTCTCGAATACCCCTCCCGATCCAACCTCCGCAACAACCGATAAAGCTCTCGAGCATAAGCCTCGGCGTCGGCAGGCGCCTGCACCCAAACGCACCGCGGATCGGCAACCGCCTCGCCCCCCACCCATGCCACTTTGGCATCAGCAGGCAAATCCGCCAACTGGGCCGGCAAATCCGCAGCGGAAGACAACGCCAGCGAAGTATGCGGCGCATAGTGCGCCTTAAGCGTCCCCGAAGCCCGCGGCGCAGCGGCATCCGGCGGCAAGGGCGTCACGCCCAGGACCTGCGCCATCATCGCCGCCGTAATCGCGCCAGGTCGCAGCAATACGGGGCCAATGCCCTGCTCCAGCCGCGATAGATCCACGATGGTCGATTCAATGCCAACCTCCACCCCATCGCCTTCGAGCACAAAGACGGCGTCGCCAAACTCATCCCGCACATGCTGCGCGGTGGTCGGGCTGACCTGGCCGAACTTGTTTGCCGACGGCGCGGCAATGCCTCCTCGCCCGCGCTTGAAGCGTGCCAGCAGCGCCTGCGCGACGGGATGCGAGGGGCAACGCAGGCCGATGCTGTCCTGCCCGCCGGCCACCGCTGCCGGTATATGACTGGCGCGCTTGAGGATCAGCGTGAGCGGGCCAGGCCAGAAGGCGTCGATCAGTTGCTGCGCGGCCGGCGGCACGTCGTCGACCCAGTAGCTGATATCGCCGCCGTCCACCACGTGCACGATGATCGGATGGTTGGACGGCCGGCCCTTGGCCGCGTAGATGCGGGCGATGGCCTGGGGGTTTTCCGCGTCGGCGCCGAGGCCGTAGACCGTCTCGGTGGGAAAGGCGACCAGCTCGCCGGCTTCCAGCAGTTGGACCGCTTGGTCAAGTTCGGCGGACGTGGGCATGCGCGACATCGGGGATCTCTGGGGTGGGCGTTACTACGAAACTACAAAACTACGAAGCTACAAGACTACGAAAGCGGGAGAACCCGCCGGGCACGCCGACAGCGCACCCGACCGGGCAAGCCTTCACGACTCGATGTGCAGCGCCTTCAAGGCAGCGTCGAACGCGCGGCCCGCATCGGCGGCTTCGCCGCCCACGCAGTTCACATGGCCCATCTTGCGCGAGGGGCGCGCATCGTTCTTGCCGTACAGGTGCAGCTTGGCACCGGACTGCGCCACGACTTCGTCCCAGGCCGGCGTGCGCTCCAGACCGAACTCGAACCACACATCGCCCAGCAGGTTGAGCATCTTGCCCGCCGAATGCTGGCGCGTGCTGCCCAGCGGCAGGCGGGCCATGGCGCGCACCTGCTGCTCGAACTGGCTGGTTTCGCAGGCGTCCATGGTGATATGGCCCGAGTTGTGCGGGCGCGGCGCCATTTCGTTGGCAACCAGCGAGCCGTCCGTCAGCACGAAGAACTCGATGCACAGCACGCCCACATAGCCCATCTCGGTGGCGATGGTGGCGGCGGCTGCGCGGGCCCGCGCGGCGATCTCGTCGGAAACGCTCGTGGCGGGCATCACGGTGGAGAACAGGATGCCGTCGCGGTGCACGTTTTCGGCCAGCGGCCAGGTGGCGGTGCTGCCGTCGGCGGCACGCGCGGCCAGCACCGAGACCTCGTAGGCCAGCGGCAGCATCTTCTCCAGCACGCAGGGCACGTGCTGCATGGCGCGCCAGGCAGCACGCACGTCCTCGCGGCTCTTGACGCGGGCCTGGCCCTTGCCGTCGTAGCCCATGCGCGCGGTCTTCAGGATGCCCGGCAGCAGGTCTTCGGGCAACTGGTCGACGTCGGCGTCGTGCTGGATCACCCAGTGCGGCGCGGTGGGCACGCCAGTGCGCTCGGCGCAGGAGGCGAAGAACTTCTTCTCGCCGATGCGGTTCTGCGCGATCGACACGCAGTAGCCGCGCGGCGCCACGAAGGCGCCCAGTTGTTCGAGCCGGTCCAGCGAGAGCGACGGCACGTTCTCGAATTCGGTGCTCACCGCCGGGCACAGTCTGGCCATCTCGGCCAGCGCGGCTTCGTCGGTGTAGGCCGCGCAGATATGCTTCTCGGCGATGGTGCCGGCCGGGCTGTCCTGGTCCGGATCGAGCACGCAGACCTTGTAGCCCATCGCCTGGGCGGCATGGGTGAACATGCGGCCGAGCTGGCCGCCGCCCAGCATGCCGAGCCAGGCGCCGGGCAGCACCGGCGCGCTGGGGTTGTCGATGCCGAACTCGGCACGCGACTCCGGCGTGTGGGCTTCGACCAGGTGGGGATGGATATCGGTGGGCATTGCGCGTCTTTCCGGATTCGGGGCTTAAGCTAGTCGGCTGGTCTGGTGTTGCTTGCGTGTTATACCGGCAGCGTCATCGCGCGCGCAGCTTCGGTCTGCCTGGCACGGAATGCTTCCAGCGCCGCGGCCAGCGCGTCGTCGGTGGTGGCCAGCGTGGCGATGGCGTGCAGCGCGGCGTTGGCGGCGCCAGCCTCGCCGATGGCGAAGGTGGCGACGGGCACGCCCTTGGGCATCTGCACGATCGACAGCAACGAGTCCTCGCCGCGCAGGTAGCGCGACGGCACGGGCACGCCGAATACCGGCACGATGGTCTTGGCGGCGATCATGCCGGGCAGGTGCGCGGCACCGCCGGCACCGGCGATGATGGCGCGCAGGCCACGTTCACGCGCCGTGGCGGCGTACTCGAACATATCGTCGGCCATGCGGTGGGCGGATACCACGCGCGCTTCGAAGGCCACGCCGAAATCCTTCAGCATGGCGACCGCGTTCTGCATCACGTCCCAGTCGGAACTGCTGCCCATCACAACGCCGACCAGCGGCTTGGCTGTATTGCTCACGTTAAATCCTTAAATATCGTCTGGCGCCTGGTGGCGCCAGTCCTCGCCATCCGGCAATGATTACTGCAGTTCCTCGCCGGTCAGGCGCGTCAGCGCCTCGCGGTACTTGGCGGCGGTCTTCTCGATCACGTCGGCCGGCAGCGCCGGTGCCGGCGCGGTCTTGGGCCACGGCTTGCCGTCGATACGCACCGATTCCAGCCAGTCGCGCACGAACTGCTTGTCGAAGGACGGCGGGTTGGTGCCGACCTGGTAGGAATCCGCCGGCCAGAAGCGGGAGGAATCCGCGGTCAGCACTTCGTCCATCAGCGTCAGCGTGCCGTTCTCGTCCAGGCCGAACTCGAACTTGGTGTCGGCAATGATAATGCCGCGCGTGGCGGCATAGTCGGCCGCTTCCTTGTACAGGCGGATCGAGATGTCACGCATCTGGCGGGCCAGGTCGGCGCCGATGCGGGCTTCGGTTTCGGCGAAGGAGATGTTCTCGTCGTGCTCGCCCATCTCGGCCTTGGCGGCCGGGGTGAAGATCGGCTCGGGCAGCTTCTGCGCGTTCTGCAGGCCGGCGGGCAGTTCGATGCCGCAGACGCTGCCGGTAGCCTGGTAATCCTTCCATCCGCTGCCGGCCAGGTAGCCGCGCACCACCGCTTCCACCAGGATCGGCTTGAGGCGCTTGACCACCACGGCGCGGCCTTGCACCTGCTCGACCTCGGCCGGGCTCACGACGCTCTCGGCGGAGACATCGGTCTCGTGGTTCGGCACGATGTGGGCCAGCTTCTTGAACCAGAAGTTGGCCATCTGGTTGAGCACGCGGCCCTTGGCCGGGATCGGCTCGCCCAGGATGACGTCGAAGGCCGACAGGCGGTCGGTGGTGACGATCAGCAGCTTGTCGTCGCCGACGGCGTAGTTGTCGCGGACCTTGCCGTGACCGAGCAGCGGCAGCGAAGTGATGGAGGACTGATAGAGAGCGTTCGACATGGTGGTTCCGATAGGAGGCACTAACAGAATGATCCCGAGTGATCCTGAGTGACCCGGCGCATCATTTTGTTAGTGCCTCTCGGGCCCCGGCAACATGCGCCGGGGCCTGAAAAGCGTCGTCCCCGCGCCTCTCCTTGTTACGGGATCAGGGCGGGGACGGCACGGGGTTCGGCTTACTGCACGACCTGGGCGAGTTCGCCCGACTTGTACTTCTGCGCGACGGCGTCCAGCGAGACCGGCTTGATCTTGGATGCCTGGCCTTCGCAGCCGAAGGCGATGTAGCGTGCCTTGCAAACCAGCTTGGCGGCTTCGCGGGCCGGCTTCAGGTACTCGCGCGGATCGAACTTGCTGGGGTTCTCGGCAAAGAAGCGGCGGATCGCGCCGGTCATGGCAAGGCGGATATCGGTGTCGATATTGATCTTGCGCACGCCGAACTTGATGGCTTCCTGGATTTCCTCGACCGGCACGCCGTAGGTTTCCTTCATGTCGCCGCCGAACTGGCGGATTTCGGCCAGCAGTTCCTGGGGCACCGAGGACGAGCCGTGCATCACCAGGTGGGTGTTGGGGATGCGGGCGTGGATTTCCTTGATGCGGTTGATCGCCAGGATGTCGCCGGTGGGCTTGCGGGTGAACTTGTAGGCGCCGTGCGAGGTGCCGATGGCGATGGCCAGGGCGTCGAGCTGGGTGGCCTTGACGAAGTCGGCGGCCTGTTCCGGGTCGGTCAGCAGCATGGAGTGATCCAGCTTGCCTTCGGCGCCGATGCCGTCTTCCTCGCCGGCTTCGCCGGTTTCGAGCGAGCCCAGGCAGCCAAGTTCGCCTTCGACGGTCACGCCGATGGCGTGCGACATCTGCACCACCTTGCGGGTTACGTCGACGTTGTATTCGTAGTCGGCCGGGGTCTTGCCGTCTTCACGCAGCGAGCCGTCCATCATCACGGAGGAGAAACCCAGGTCGATCGCGGCCTGGCAGATCACCGGCGACTGGCCGTGATCCTGGTGCATCACCACCGGGATATGCGGGTAGGCTTCCACGGCGGCTTCGATCAGATGGCGCAGGAAGTGCTCGCCGGCATACTTGCGCGCGCCGGCGGAGGCTTGCATGATCACCGGCGCATTGACCTCGTCGGCGGCCTGCATGATGGCCTGAACCTGTTCCAGGTTGTTCACGTTGAAAGCGGGCAGACCGTAGCCGTTTTCGGCGGCGTGGTCGAGCAGCTGGCGCATCGATACGAGTGGCATGTCAAAACTCCTAAAGAAAGAATGGGGTGTCTCGGTATTCGTTTATTCGTCTTCGCATATTGGCTATGCGTGTGCGGCTGATCCTACGTGCACGGCGGCCGGCGTTCTGTCCGGCGCGGCACACTCAGGCGCCGACGCGGACAATCTTCAGCGTATTGGTGCCGCCCGGCTGGCCCATCGGCTCGCCAATGGTCAGCACGATAAAATCGCCGCGCTGCACAACGCCGCGCGACAGCAAGAGTTCCTCGGCCTGCTCCAGCGCGGTATCGCGGTCGGCGCTGGCTTCCAGCGGCAGCGGCACCACATTGCGGTAGAGCTGCATCTTGCGCTGCGAGGCCACGTTGGGCGTCATCGCGTAGATCGGCACATGGATGCGGTGCCGGCTCATCCACAGCGCGGTGGCGCCGGAATCGGTCAGCGCGGCGATGGCCTTCACCTGCAAATGATAGGCGGTGAACAGCGCGCCCATGGCGATCGACTGGTCGATGCGGCCAAAGGTCTGGTTGAGGAAATCGGTGTCGAGCTGGACCACCTCGGATTTCTCCGCCTCGACGCAGACCGCGGCCATGGCTTCCACGGTTTCCACCGGATAGCGGCCGGCGGCGGTCTCGGCCGACAGCATCACGGCGTCGGTGCCGTCCAGCACGGCGTTGGCCACGTCCGACACCTCGGCGCGCGTCGGCACCGGGTTGACGATCATGCTCTCCATCATCTGGGTAGCGGTGATGGTCAGCTTGTTGGCCTCGCGCGCCAGCCGGATCATGCGCTTTTGCAGCGCCGGCACGGCCGCGTTGCCCACTTCCACGGCCAGGTCGCCGCGGGCCACCATGATGCCGTCGGAGGCCTGCAGGATCTCTTCCAGCACGCCCGGGCGGATCGCCTCGGCGCGCTCGATCTTGGCGATCATGCGAGCCTTGTGCTGGTGCGGCTGGCCGGCCACGGCGGCGAGCTGGCGGGCCATTTCCATATCGGTGGCGTTCTTGGGAAAGCTCACCGCGACATAGTCCGCGCCCAGCGCCATGGCAGTCTTGATGTCGTCCATGTCCTTGGCGGTCAGCGCCGGCGCCGACAGGCCGCCGCCCTGGCGGTTGATGCCCTTGTTGTTGGACAGCTCGCCGCCGATCCGGACCGTGGTGAAGATCTCGTGGCCGAGCACGCGGTCCACCACCAGCACGATCAGGCCGTCGTTGAGCAGCAGCAGGTCGCCCGGGCCCACGTCGCGCGGCAGGTCTTCATAATCCAGGCCCGCCCGCTCCTGGTTGCCCAGGGTGCAGGTGGAATCAAGGATGAAAGCGTCGCCCGGCTGCAGCGTGATCTTGCCGTTCTCGAACTTGCCGACGCGGATCTTCGGCCCTTGCAGGTCGGCCATGATGGCGACTTCCCGGCCGCAGGCCCGGGCCGCCTCGCGCACCAGGCGGGCGCGCTCGATATGGTCCGCGGCTACGCCGTGGGAGAAGTTCAGGCGCACCACGTCGACCCCTGCCGCGATCATGCGCGTGAGCATTTCCAGCGTGCTGGAGGCGGGACCGATGGTGGCGACAATCTTGGTCGAGCGGGTCATTGGCAAATCTTCCTTATCGAGGGCCAGCGCCGTCCGGCGGCGCCGGCACGGCTTGCTTCCTGCGCGCCACGCGGCGCCGGCGCCAGGCCAGCGCCAGCCACAGCAGCGGCACGCCAACCAGCAGCCAGGGCAGCGCGCCGGCGGCCACGCGGATCAGCACGGCCAGGCTGCCGAGGAACAACTCGGCGATATCGTTAAAAGCGTCGCGCAGCGGCGATACCTTTCGTTGGCTGACAAAGCTCTCGCGCGCAATAAAGTCGATACGGACTTCGTTGCGGTCGGTTTGCGCCGCCAGCATCTTGCGCAGGCCGTGGATGGTATCCAGTTCGCCCTGCACGCGCGCCAGTTCGCGCTCCAGCTCGATCACGTCGCGCAGCGGACCGCGCGCGTTCTGCAGCATGGCACGCAGGCGGTCGCGCAGCTCGGTGGTGTTCTTGATGCGGGCCTCGGCATCGATCACCTGGTCGGTCTTGTCTTCGCTCGACACGGCGTTGGATACCACCGTGCCGCCTTGCTCCGCCGCTTTCAGCAGGTCCGGCAAGGATTTCGGCGCGATGCGCGCGCGCAGCTCGCCACGCGGCGATGCGCCATCGCGGCTGCGCGTGAAACCCGCCTCCAGCAACTCGCAGCCCAGCGCCTGGCAACGTTGCACCACGCTCTTCCAGCCGGCCTCCAGGGCATCGGCGGTATTCTCCACCGTCAATGCGTACTTGAGCGCGAGGTAGCGGCGCTCCGCTTCCTGCTGCTCTCCCTGTCCACCCTGCCCGCGCGCCATTTCCGCCGCCGCCATGCCCGCGGCCGGCGCGGCAGCCAGGGTGCGCCCGTCGGGCGCGCCGCCCGGGCGGCCGCAGGCGGCCAGGGCCAGCAGCATCGCGGCCAGCAGCAACGCTGCAAGGCCGCGCCTGCCGCCCATGTCCCCGCCAATCCCCCGCAGAGCCGCCACCCTCAGCCCGCGGCGCGCTGTTCCAGCACCTCGAAAGCGGGCAGCTTCTTGCCCTCCAGGAACTCCAGGAAGGCGCCACCGCCGGTGGAGATATAGCCCACGCGGTCAGCGATGCCATATTTGGCGATGGCCGCCAGCGTGTCGCCGCCACCGGCGATCGAGAAGGCCCTGGACTCGGCAATGGCATGCGCCAGCACCTGCGTGCCGTTGCTGAACTGGTCGAATTCGAACACGCCGACCGGGCCGTTCCACACGATGGTGCCGGCGGCCTTGAGCTGCTCGGCCAGCATCTGCGCGGTCTTGGGGCCAATGTCGAGGATCATGTCGTCGTCGGCCACTTCCTTCGCGTCCTTGACGGTAGCCGTGGCGGTGGCGCTGAATTCCTTGGCGCACACCACGTCCACGGGAATCGGCACCGAAGCGCCGCGCGCGGCCATCAGGTCGATGATGGTGCGGGCGTCGGCCACCAGGTCCGGCTCGGCCAGCGACTTGCCGATCTTGAGGCCGGCCGCCAGCATGAAGGTATTGGCGATGCCGCCGCCAACGATCAGGTTGTCGACCTTGCTGGCCAGCGTCTTGAGGATGGTCAGCTTGGTGGACACCTTGGAACCGGCCACGATCGCCACCAGCGGGCGCGCAGGCTGGCCCAGGGCCTTGCCCAGCGCATCGATCTCGGCAGCCAGCAGCGGGCCGGCGCAGGCGATGGGGGCGTACCTGGCGATACCGTGGGTGGTGGCCTCCGCGCGGTGCGCGGTGCCGAAGGCGTCGTTCACATAGACGTCGCACAGCCTGGCCATCTTCTGCGCCAGTTCGTCGCTGTTCTTCTTCTCGCCCTTGTTGATGCGGCAGTTTTCCAGCAGCACTACTTCACCGGGCTTGACCTGGCTGACTTCGCCGGTGCCGTCGACCCAGTTCTGCACGAGCTTGACGGGCTTGCCGAGCAGTTCGCCCAGGCGCGCGGCTACGGGGGCAAGCGAATCCTCGGGCTTGAACTCGCCCTCGGTGGGGCGGCCCAGGTGCGACGTCACCATGATGGCAGCGCCGGCCTTGAGGCAAGCCTCGATGGCGGGCACCGAGGCGCGGATACGGGTGTCTTCGGTGATATTGCCGGCGTCATCCTGCGGCACGTTCAGGTCGGCGCGGATAAAAACACGCTTGCCGGCAATTTTGCCTTCGGAGATGAGATCGGAAAGACGCAGGACAGAGGTCATGGCGGTGGCTGGGGAGCGAAAATCGGGGAAAATCGGCATTTTACCTGATCGCAAGAGCCATTTTGCGCGATTGGAACCACGATGCACCCTGCCGTGAGTGCTGCAATCGCCGCATGCGGCGAACGACGTGCCGCGTCCTTGCAACGCACCCCCTGAAAGGAGGGTGCGACAATCGGCCTGCGTCTCGTACGCTCATGTCGAAGCGCGCGATGTATGCACAAAATATGCACGCAAAAACATAGCCGGAGGCCCGCTACAGACGGGACCCAAGGCACGGAGCCGGGCACGCCCGAATGAGCGGCGTCGGCGCCACACGGCTGATGCCGTTGTCGCGAAGGCAGGGGGGTAATCATGAACGAAGACATGCACGGGGCAATCCGTGGCTTGTACGAAGGGATTCTTGACGCGCAGGCGTGGCAGCAAAGCTTGTACACCATGAGCGGCATCGTTGGCAGCGCGCATGCATCGATGATCGTGCGCGACACGGATCGCGACCTGATGACGGTCAATGAAATGGTGCGCCCGGTACAGGAGTTGTTCAGCGCCTACGAAAAGGAGTTCCACGAAATCGACCCGGGCAAGCTGTTCGCCCACAACCTGAGCCCCGGCGAGTGGTACATCGACGTGCGCGATTTCGGCGAGGGCGCGATGCAGCGCAGCCCGTTCTACCGCGACTTCTTCCACCGCTTCGGCCTGTGCTCCTATGCGGCCTGCCTGGTGGAGCGAAAGCCGCACTACGAAGTGTATTTCTCCCTGCAGCGCGCCTTCTCGCAGGGCATGTTCACGGCAGCGGACGTCAGCGCGCTGGACTGGGCGCTGCCCCATATGCGCAGCGCCATAGCCATGCGCGATCGTACCGTCGAGCTGTCCACGCTGGCGCAGCTATCGGCGCAAATCCTGGAACGGCTGTCGTTTGGCGTGATCGCCTTCTCGCCCGAGCGCCGCGTCTTGCTGAGCAACAGCATCGGTGAGCGCTGGGTGCGGCGGCTCGACCCCGCCGGCAAGACCAGCGAGTGGCAGCTGTCGCGCTCGCTGCCGGACATGATAGCCGCGGCCTGCTCGCTCCAAAGCACGGTGCCGGCACAGGCCGCGATGGCACGCCATGCCGATGGCGGCAGCGCGCAGCTGATCGTGATGCCGCTGCCGCCGTCCCATATCTTCGCGCTGCCCTGGCAAAAGCCCAGTGCGCTGGTGGTGATCCATGAAGACGCGCATGCGCCGGTGCAACTCCCGCACCTGCTGCGCGAAATCTACGGCCTGACCCCGGCCGAGATCCGCCTGGCCACCCTGCTGGCCACCGGCATCGGCCTGCCCGAAGCCAGCGAGCGCCTGCGTGTGCGGCATGAGACCGCGCGCAGCCAGCTCAAGGCGGTATTCCTCAAGACCGGCGCCACCACGCAGGCCCGCCTGACACGGATGCTGACCCAGCTGAGTACCGCGCTCGGGCCCGGCACGGGAACCCCTGCTCCGGAATCCGCGCCCGACGCTCAACCGAGCAATCGAAGCGCTGTATAGACCGCCATGCCTGCCGCGATCATGCCAACCATGCGCCGCGTCAGCAGGTAGAACACCAGGGCGACCGCCCCGGCCACCAGCTTGTAGTTGCCCGGCGCAATGGTGAAATGCCCCTGCCACGTCATCAGGTCGGGCAGGATGATGGCCGCCAGCGCCGCCGCCGGCGCGTAGCGCAGCGCGCGCTGGATGCGGTCGGGCACCGTCACGCGCTCGCCCGCCATCAGGAACAGCGCGCGGGTGACGATGGTCACCACCGCCATGCCCACCAGCGCGACCCAGATCTCGAGATGGCTCATGAACGGTCCTCGGCCGACTGGGGAGGCACCTGCGCCGCCGCATGCTCCAGCTTGCGGCGGCGGATACCGCGCAAGGTCGCCCGGGCCGCCAGTTCGTCGCTGGCCATGCCGGCCGCGATCGCGCCCACCACTGCCGCCACCAGGCCCAGCCGGTAAGGCAAGTGAAAGCACAGCAGCGCCAGGGTCGAAGCCACCGCCACCGCCAGCATCGTGGAACGCGAGTTGATGGTGGAGACCATGACCGGGATCAGCGCGAGGGTACCGGCCAGCCCAAGGCCCCAGCTATCCGGGAACGCGCTGGCCAGCACGATGCCGATGATGGACGAGACCTGCCACATGGCGAAGTTGGTCAGCGCCATGCCCCAGAAGTAGCCCTCCTTGCCCGGCTCGTGGCCCGGCGTGGCATAGCGCTGCATGAAGTAGACGAAATGCAGGTCGCCGTTGAAGGACCCCAGCAGGGTGCGGCGCCACAGCGGCAGGTAACTGAAATGCGGCTGCAGTCCCGCACTGAAGATGACAAATCGCAGGTTGACGATGGCGGCGGTCAGCCAGACCGTCCACAACGGCAAACCCGCCGCGAACAGCGGCAGCACCGACAACTGGGCCGAGCCCGCGTAGACCAGCAGCGACATGCCGATCGCCTCGGGCACGTTCATCACCGATTTGCTCATGGCCACGCCGGTCACCAGCCCCCAGGAGAACACCGCGGGCAGGGACGGGGCGAAATAGCGCGCGCCCTCGATAAAGCCGGCCCGCTCGGCCGGGGCAATACGATGCCAGGGACGCAGCAGGGCCTGGGGCGGTCGGAATGTCATGTTCTAAGGTCTTGGGGGGAAGCGGCGCCGGCTCCGCCACAGTGGAAAGCCTGGGGCACGTGAGTTGCCCGACGGGCGGGGCGCGCGGGCAAGGCCCCATTATAGGGCCAGCCCCGGCCACTCGTAAGCAACCGCTTAACAGATTCGCCGTTGCCCTTGGCTGGGGTGCCTGCAAATAAAAAGCCCCCGCATGCGGGGGCCCTGCAGGTGGGGACGGCCGTGCGGGATTCAGTCGATCGAGGCGCCCACGCTCTTCACCACGCCGGCCCACTTCTGGCGATCCGCCTTCACGGTGGCCCGGAACTGTTCGACCGTCTCGATCCGCGGCGAATTGCCGGCATCGATCAGTTTCTGCCGGATCGCCGGCGTTTCCAGCGCGACCTGGACCGCGTCATTGATCTTCTTGCTGATCCTGGCGTCCAGTCCCTTGGGTCCGAAGAAACCAAACCAGATAGTGCTGTTAAACCCGGCCAGGCCACTCTCGGCAATCGTCGGCACCTCCGGGATCACCGCCACTCGGTTCCTGGTGGTCACGCCCAGCAGCCGGACCTTCCCCGCCCTGTATTGCGGCAACACGCTCTGCACCTGATTAAAAATGCAGCAAACCTCGCCCTTTAGCACGGCCTGCAACGCATCCGGGCCGCCCTTGTACGGCACGTGGACCATGTCCAGGCCGGCGCGCGCATTGAACTCGGCGAAGGCCAGGTGGGTGCCGGTACCGTTGCCGGTGGACGCGTAGTTGTACTTGCCCGGATTGGCCTTGACCTTCTCGATGAATTCCTTCACCGACTTCACGTCGATCACGGACGGGTTGACCGTCAGCACATTGGACACTTCCACCAATGGTGCCACGGGCGTGAAATCGGCCTCGGCGTCGAACGGCAGGCTCTTATACAGGGCCGGGTTGATGCCGTGGGTGGCGGCGGTGCCGAGCAGCAGCGTGTAGCCGTCGGGCTTGGCGTGCGCGACCACTTCGGAGGCCACGTTGCCGCCCGCGCCGGGGCGGTAGTCATAAATGATGGTGGTCTTGAGCGACTTCTGCAGCGATTCCTGCAGGGTGCGGCCGACCATGTCCACGCCCGAACCGGCGGTAAAGCCCATCAGGATGGTAATCGGCTGGGCGGGCCATGCCGGGTCCTGGGCACGGGCCGGCGCGGCCAGCGTGCAAAGCGCGGCCAGGGCGCCCAGACCGGCTGCCAGGCGAGAAACCGGGCGGGAAACAAGGGAAATGCGGCGGGATGCAATGCGGAGCATGGGGGTACCGTCGGAAAAATGAATGCGGGTCGGGGCTGCCGGCCGGGGTCTGGCGCCCCGGGCCAAAACAGCAAGATACCAACGATCCGCCGCATTACCAACGATGGAGTTCGCTTGAAGGTATGCCATGTTGGTATAAGCAGACATGGAGCGGAATCGCGATGGGCAACGACGCCCCTAGTTGCGCAGCAGACCCACCAGTTCGTCGATGTCTGGCAGCGCGGCCGCCGTGCCGGTCAAGCCGTCCCCGCCCTCCCCGATCTCCAGGATGCCGTCGGCCAGCGCCCGCTTGCCGTGGTGCAGCGCAAGGATGCGCTCCTCGATGGTGCCCGCGCTGATCAGCCGGTACACCGTCACCGGCCGCTGCTGCCCGATGCGGTGGGCGCGGCCCATGGCCTGGTCCTCGGCGGCCGGGTTCCACCACGGGTCGGCGATGATCACGTAGTCCGCCGCGGTCAGGTTGAGGCCGAAACCACCGGCCTTCAGGCTGATCAGGAAGACATCGCCCTGCCCCGCCTGGAAAGCCGCCACGCGCCGGGTGCGCTCGGCTGCCGGCGTGGCGCCGTCCAGGTACTGCCACGCCAGCCCGGCCTCGTCCAGTCCCCGGCGCAGCAACTGCAGGAAGTCGACAAACTGGCTGAACACCAGCGTCTTGTGGCCGTTGGCGGCCAGTTCGCCGGCCAGTTGCACGAACGCGCGCACCTTGGCGCCCTCCTGCCCCAGATCCAGCTCGGGCGTGACCAGGCGCGCGTCGCAGGCGGCACGGCGCAGCCGCATCAGTTGCGCCAGCACATGGATGCGTGCCTCGGCGCCGGGCTGGCCGGAGGCGGTCCGGCGCGCCTTCGGGCCGCTGACCGCTGCCTCGGCTTCGGCCAGCGCCTGGCGGCGCAGCGCTTCATAGTGAGCCGCCTCGACCGGCTCCGGCTCGATGCGCAAGACCAGTTCGGTGCGTGGCGGCAGTTCGTCCAGCACCTGGGCCTTGGTCCGGCGCAGCACGAACGGCGCGATCATGCGGCGCAGCCGCTGGGCCGCCTCGCGCACGCCGTTGCGCTCGATCGGCACGGCGAAGTATTCGTTGAAGCGGACCAGCGAGCCAAGCAGGCCCGGGTTGCAGAAGCGCATGATCGACCACAACTCGGCCAGGCGGTTTTCCACCGGCGTGCCCGACAGCGCCATGCGGAAGCCGGAGCGCAGCTCGAACATCGCCTGCGAGCGCTTGGTGGCGGCGTTCTTGAAGGCCTGCGCCTCGTCGGCCACCACCGTGTGCCATTCCCGCTTGCAGAACGCTTCCCGGGCCTGGAGCAACAAGGTGTACGAGACGATCACCATGTCATGCGGGCCGGCGTGTTCCAGCAAGGCCGCGCGCTCGCCCTCGGCATAGATGTGCACGCGCAGCGTCGGCGCGAAGCGCCGCGCCTCCTCGGCCCAGTTGCCGCAGACCGAGGTCGGCGCGATGACCAGCGCGGCGCCGCCGTCCGCCCGCGCCAGCATCACCGCCAGCGCCTGCAGGGTCTTGCCCAGTCCCATGTCGTCGGCCAGGCAGGCGCCGAAACCGGCTTCGGCCAGCGACATGGCCCAGCGGAAGCCGTCCTCCTGGTAAGGCCGCAACTCGGCGGCAAGGTTGGCAGGCAGCCGGGCATCGCCGTCGCGCGCCCGGCGCAGGCGCGCCACGCGCTGGCGGAAATGCGCGTCGGGATCGATGCCCGCGCCGGCCAGCACATCGTCCAGCCAGGGCGCCGCCATCAGCGGCACCTTGATGCCGCCGGGCACGCTGTGCGCCACGCTCGCGAGGTCGCGCAGCCGCGCGCGCAGGCTGCGCGTGAGCGCCACGTAGACGCCCTGGCCCATCGGCATGAAGCGCCCCGCATGGCTGCCGGCCCACGCCAGCAACTGGCCGAGCTGCAGCACCAGCCCCTCGGCCACGCTCAACTCGCCGACCAGCTTGAACCATTCGCTCTCGGTTTCGATATGCACCGCCAGTTGCGGGATGTCGGCGCCCACCACCCGTATTTCCTTGCCCCTGGGCCACTCCACCGCCAGCACGCCAGGCAGCCCGGGCAGCTGCTCGACCACCGACAGCGCTTCCTCCGGGTCGGCCAGGGTCCAGTCGTATTCGCCGCTCTCGGGCGAGCGCGGCACCAGGAAAGGCAGCGCGTCAAAGACTTCGGCCACGTGGGTCAGCTCGGACTTGAGATCGCGCACCGTGGCGAGGCTCTCCCCCTTGACCGCCGCCATCAGCCGTTCGCGCCCGCTGCCCGGCGCCAGCCGTGGCCCGAGCGGACCGAGCGGCGTCACCACCAGGCGCAGGGCCAGGCCCTCGCCCAGCGGCGACAGCTCGGCCCGCAGACGGCTCTCGGTCTCGAGTTCGCGGGCGCTGCCGTCGTGGTCAGAGTGCACCTGGAAATGGCCGGACAGCGCGCGCAGCGTGGCGTCGAGCTGGGCATGCGCTTCGGCTGGCACCGCCAGCCCGTCGGCGATCAGTTGCGCCGCGCCTTGCTGCGCGGGCGTCAGCCGGATCACGCGCAGGCGCTGCGAGCCTTCGCGCAGCACGGTGATCTGGCGCAAGGCCTCGGCATCCGCGCGGCTGCCGGCGGGCAGGAAGCTGTCCAGCGCCGGCGCCTCCCGCACCGGCGGCGAGACCCGCAGCGTATAGCGCCCGCCCTGGCGCACGACTTCCAGCGTGGGCGCCCCTTCCACCACTTCCAGCGTCTGCTCGGGCGCTTGCGCCAGCACGACGCCAGGATGCCCGACCAGGGCGAGCATGGCCGCGGCGCGATCGAGTACGTAGCGCCGGTGATAGGACTGGTCACGGCGGACCGCGCGGGCTACGCGGGCATCCCAGGGCTCCAGGCGGTCGTCCTCGGCGAGCCGGGCCAGCGGCAGCGGCCGCGGCTTGTTCCAGCCGCGCGGACCGCGCAGCTGCTCCAGCGGCTCGATGGTGCCGAGCGCGCCGTCGGCGTCCAGGCTGAGCGCCCACAAGATGCGGCTGGCACTGGCGCCGTCGGGCGCGCGCGCCTCGCCCGCAAGGGTCTGCAGCGCTTCGAGCGCCAGCCGCCAGCTCTCCTGGCGCTGGCCGGCGAAGAAGACGTCCGGCACCGGCTCGCCGGCCTCCAGCATCCGGGCCGCATTGAGTTGCTGCCCGAACCAGCGCAGGCCACAGGCTTGCAGACGGACATGCAGGCCGTCGATGGCTTCGGCGCGGGCCGCCGCTGGCTGGCGGCGTCCGCTGGCTTGCGCCACATCGCCCAGCCAGGCGCGCAGCATCACGCGCCAGAATTGCGCGAGCGGCGGCACTTCGGGACGCAACTCAAATGCGGCTTCGTCCAGGCGAGCGTCGCCGCGATGCACCGCGAGCGCATGACACCACAGCCCCCAGCGCCCGGTAGGCGCAGGGGTGCGCGAGCCGGCTTCCGCCTGGCAGAACTTGCGTGCCTGATCGAGGTGCGCGGGCGTGCGCTGGGCGAGCAAGGACAGCGGGTAGTATGGCGCCAGCGCGGGCGACAGCAAGCCGGTGCGCTGGCCGCGCTCGGTTCGCAGGCTCTTGAGCGCGGCTTCGAAACCGGCCTGGGCCCCCGCCCAGTCGCCATCCCCGGCATGCGTAAAGGCATGCAGCGCCAGCGCCTGGCCGCTGCCGGGCACCGTGGCCAGCACCGCCAGCGCACGCTGGCGCTCGCCGCCATACAGCAAGCCCTCGGCCAGCACCCCGCGTAACCGCCCCGGCACCGTGGCGAATTCGCCGTCGCCGCGTGCCTGCGCATCGGCCAGGTAGTCCAGATAGGGCCGCAGGGCCGGGTCCCAGTCCGCATACAGCGCATCCAGCACCGCGTGCAGCATGCGCCAGCGCCACGGCGATACCACCCGCGCCAGCGCCGCCGGCCCGCCGCTGCCCAGCGCCGCGGATACCAGCAGCCGGGGCAGGCCGGAACCCGTCTCCCATGGCGCCAGCAATTCGTCGATCTCCGCCTCCGGCGCCCCGGCGAAAAGCATCCCGCGCAGCCGTTCGGCGCGCACACCGGCAAGCGGATCGGAATCAGAGGCGGCGGGTCGTGATGATGGCGAAAGGGGCACGGGTGGCGGTGGCGGCATACACAATGTGACGATTTTAGACCCCCGCGAGCCCGCGCCCGCGTTGGCACAAGGGGTCCCGGGGTTTACAATGCCTCCTTTGCATTGCTGACGGCCTCACGGAGAAGAACCATGTCGATGGCGGATCGCGACGGAAAAATCTGGATGGACGGCAAGCTGATCGAGTGGCGCGACGCCAAGATCCACGTGCTGACCCATACCCTGCACTACGGCATGGGCGTGTTCGAGGGCGTACGCGCCTACAAGACGCCGGCCGGGACCGCGATCTTCCGCCTCAAGGAGCACACTCGCCGCCTGTTCAACTCGGCCAAGATCTTCCAGATGCAGATGCCGTTCGACGAGGCCACGCTGGCGGCGGCGCAACGCGAGGTGGTGAAAGCCAACCAGCTCGAATCCTGCTACATCCGCCCGCTGGTCTGGATCGGCTCTGAAAAGCTCGGCGTCTCGGCCAGGGGCAACACCATCCACGTGGCGATCGCCGCATGGCCCTGGGGCGCCTACCTGGGCGAAGAAGGCATGGAGCGCGGCATCCGCGTCAAGACCTCCTCCTTCACCCGCCATCACGTCAATGTCTCGCTGGTGCGGGCCAAGGCCAGCGGCTATTACATCAACTCGATCCTGGCCAACCAGGAAGCCACCAGCCTCGGCTACGACGAGGCCCTGCTGCTGGATACCGAAGGCTATGTGAGCGAAGGCTCGGGCGAGAACGTGTTCGTGGTGCGCAACGGCGTGATCTATACGCCTGACCTGGCCTCGTGCCTGGACGGCATCACCCGCGACGCGATCCTCACCATCGCCCACGATCTCGGCATCGAGGTGCGCGAGAAGCGCATCACGCGCGACGAAGTGTACTGCTCGGACGAAGCGTTCTTCACCGGCACCGCCGCCGAAGTCACGCCGATCCGCGAACTCGACGACCGCGTCATCGGCGAAGGCCGGCGCGGCCCGGTGACCAAGCGCATCCAGGATGCCTTCTTCGCCGCCGTCGGTGGCACCAGCGAACAATACAAGCACTGGCTGACCCTGGTCTGAACACCGGCCAGCCACTTACCTAGTCCTGACAAAAGACCAAGTCCATCCCCGCAACACCATGACGCAAACCGCATCCGTAATCGAAATCGGCGCAGAAGATCTTCCCCTGCACTGCCCCACCGGCAATACGCCCGCCTGGAATTACCATCCGCGCGTCTTCCTCGACGTGACCGACACCGGCGAGGTGAAATGCCCATACTGCGGTACCGTCTACAAGCTCAAGCCAGGCACCGTCATCAAGGGTCACCACTGACACGGCTCGCGTTTCACCGCACCACCCCGATGCTCCGGCCCGCCAAGCGGCGCGCCGGAGCGTTGGCGTGCGTGGCGCGCGCAGACCGCGCCACGCCCATTCTTCCGGCAGCGCCCCATTCATGAAAAAAGCCCTCGTCATCGCCCCCAACTGGATCGGCGACGCCCTGATGGCGCAGCCGCTCTTCGCGCTGATGAAAGCGCGCCATCCGCGCCTGCAGATCGACGCACTCGCCCCCAAATGGGTGGCGCCGGTGCTGGCACGCATGCCCGAGATCCACCAGGTATTCCCCAGCGAACTGGCGCACGGCAAGCTGCAACTCTCCGCACGGCTGATGTTCGCCCAGCAGCTCAAGAACGAAGGCTACGACGCGGCCTACGTGCTGCCCAATTCGCTCAAGTCGGCCCTGATTCCCTGGCTGGCCGGCATCCCGCTGCGCGTGGGCTATCGCGGCGAAGCGCGCTTCGGCCTGCTCAATATCCGCCACGGCAACCCGCCGCGCGACCACCGCCCGCCCATGGTCGAGCACTACGCGCGGCTGGCGCTCAAGCCAGGCGCGCGCCTGCCCGAAGACCTGCCCGAGCCGCGCCTGCGCATCGACCCGGTGCGCATGGCCAAGACCGCGGAGCGCTTCGGCATTGCGCCGCAGACCCGCCTGATCGCCTTCTGCCCGGGTGCGGAATTCGGCCCGGCCAAGCGCTGGCCGGCGGCGCACTTCGCGGAACTGGCGCAGATGCTCAAGCGCTCGTTCCCGTATGCGCAGATCATCACGCTTGGCTCGCCCAAGGATGCCGCGATCGCCGACGAGATCGTCAAAGGCGCGCCGTTCGTGCGCAATCTCTGCGGCCAGACCTCGCTCGACGACGCCGTCGACCTGCTGGCGATGGCCGAAGGCGCCGTATGCAACGACTCCGGCCTGATGCACGTCACCGCGGCGCTGAACCGGCCGCAGGTGGCGGTGTTCGGCTCCAGTGACCCACGCCACACTCCCCCGCTGTCGCAGGCTGCGAGTATCATGTGGCTGCAGCTCGAATGCAGTCCGTGCTTCAAGCGTGAGTGCCCCCTCGGACACTTGCGGTGCCTGAAGGACATCGAGCCCGAAATGGTGTTTGTGGAGCTGCGCAAGCTCCTGCACCGGGCCTGAAGCGCTGACCCGCCGTTCGTAATCATCCGGCCAACGAATCCCTGAGCCCAGTCCACCATGCCTCGTTTTGCCCGCCTGTTCGATTCCGCCGAAGACATCGTAGAAGCCTTTCGCGAGGCCATGAAGCTGCGCGATGCGGACGGCGCCCTGCGCCTGTGGCTGGATGAGGATTCGGTAACGTGCGTGATGCCCGACGGCCAGCGCCTGATCGGCCACGAGCACCTGCGCCAGGCCTTCGCGCAGTTGCTGGCCTTGCAGCCGGTGCTGATCGACGTGATCGAGACCAGCAGCCACACCTCGATGGGGGTCGCCATCTTCGACGTGACCGAAGCCCTGCGCTTCGGCGACGACCGCATCGAAGCCGACCTCTACGTGCACACCACCTATGTGCTGATGCAGAACCACGAGGGCTGGCGACTGGCGCATATCCATTGCAGCCCGGCCAACGCCAGCCAGGTCGCCACCGTCAGCACGGCGCCGGGCCAGGCGCTTCACTAGCGGGATCCGGCGCGGCGCCACGGCCCGGCAGCCCGCCAGCTCCAAGCATCCAGGCATGAGCCAGCTTCCGCCATCGCACCACAGCCCCCCAGGGGCGGTGTCACCCGTTCCGGGCGCCTCCTCGTTCGGCGGCGGCCGCCGCATGCCGTGGTGGCTCTCCGGCGGCCACGCCCAGACCATCATCCCGGCGCGCTTCACGCAGCGCCCTGCGCGCGTGGCCTTCAAGCGCGAGCGCTGGACCGCGCCCGACGACGACTTCGTCGACCTCGACTGGACCACGCACCCGGTGGCGCCCGATACCCCGCTGCTGGTGATGTTCCACGGCCTGGAAGGCGACTCTGGCAGCCACTACGCGCAGGCCATGATGCATGCGCTGGCCGCGCGCGGATGGCAGGGCGTGGTCCCGCACTTTCGCGGCTGCTCGGGAGAGCTGAACCTGGCGCCGCGTTTCTATCACTCCGGCGACTCGGAGGAGGTCCACTGGATCCTGGAACGGCTGCACAGGCAGTATTGCGCGCATGGGCGCAAGCTGCTGGTGGTCGGCATCTCGCTGGGCGGCAATGCCCTGCTGCGCCTGCTCGGCGAACAGGGCAGCGGCGCGGCCTTCATCGGCGCCGCGGCGTCGGTGTCGGCGCCGCTGGACCTGGCCGGCGGTGGCGCGGCGCTGTCGCAGGGCTTCAACATGCTGTACACGCGCATGTTCCTGCAAACCCTCAAGCGCAAGTCCCTGGCCAAGCTAAAGCAGTATCCCGGCCTGTTCGACCGGGAAGCCATGCTCGCCAGCCGCGACCTGTACGCCTTCGACAATATCGTCACGGCGCCGCTGCATGGCTTTCGCGACACCGACGATTACTGGGCGCGCGCCTCCAGCAAGCCCGTGCTCGACCGCATCGCCGTGCCCACGCTGGTGCTCAACGCGCGCAACGACCCCTTCCTGCCGGCGCGCCACCTGCCGGGCCCGGCCGACGTCAGCCCGCAGGTCTGGCTGGAGCAGCCAGAGCACGGTGGTCACGTCGGTTTCATGACGCCGCGCGAAGATAAGCTGCGCGTGTTGCCGGTACTGCCCTATGCGGGGCATATCGAGTGGCTGCCGGCGCGCATCCTGCGGTTTTTCGACGCCGTGGCTTAGCGCGCCGGCGCAGCCCCGCACACCCGTTGCGAACGGATGGCAAACCCGGGCGGCCACCTGAATGAATGCGAGCGGGATGCCCTTCATGGACGGCATGAACGGCCCCGCAAGGAGACAGCGACGATGGATGACACAGTCAAGCAAGCAATGGCCCGCTGGCCCAACGTCCCCAACTGCTACGGCTGGCTGGCGCTGGACCGGCGCGGGCAATGGCGCATGCGCAACGAGTACGCCCAGCAGCACGGCCTGTCCGGCGACCCGATCCGGCACGAAGCGCTGATCGCGTTTATCGAGCGCAACTACCAGCACGACGAGCGCGGTGCCTGGTACTTCCAGAACGGCCCGCAGCGCGTGTTCGTGTCGCTGGCCTACGCGCCGTGGATCGCGCGGCTGCATCAGGGCCAGCTGCGGACCACATCGCAGCACGCCTTCGCGCTGCGCGCCTGCCATGCGGACGAGCATGGCAATGTGCTGCTGGTCGGCGAGGTGGAAGGAGAGAGCGGGAATGCGGGCAAGCCGCAGGTCGCGCTGCTGCACGACCATGACCTCGATGCCTTCAGCAGCGCCTGCACCTGGCACGGTGAGGCGTGCGGCGGCAATCTCGGCGTGTTTCATTTCAACGGTACCGACGTGGCGATCGAACCGATTGTCGAAGACGAGGTGCCGACGCGCTACGGCTTCGTGCGCCAGCCGCTGCCGCCCGCGGGCGAGCAGGCCGCCTGAGCGGCGGCGGCGGGAACAGCGGTAGCGGGCGTGGCCGTCAGTTAGGCATGCTCTTGCTGTCCTGCTTCTCTTCGCGGAACTGGCGCTCCAGCTGGTGCAGGCGCGCATCGACCTCCGACAGCGTGTAGAAATCGCCATCGCCCGCCTTGCGCGCGATCTGCAACTGCTCGATGGCGGCCTGGTAGGCGCCATCGACCGCATACTTCTCCGCCAGCGCCTGGTGCTGCTGTACACGCCGGCCCTGCGCGGCATAGGCCCGCGCCAGCATGTCCCACCACTCGGAACGCGCGACCTCTTCGCGCGTGCGTTCGCGCAGGAAGGTCACCGCCTGGTCCGTCCGGCCGGCACCGAGCAAGGTCGCCGCGTAGCTCAGCGCCACCGCGTGCGACAGCGGAAACGCCTTCATCGATACCATGGCCTGATTCAGCGCATCCTGCTGCCGGCCCTGCGCGCGCGCCAGCTCGATCGCCATCACATCGAGCATGGCGCTGCCGGAAGTGGCGCCGGGAATATTGCCGTACAGCCGGCGGGCTTCGGCCAGGAACTGCTCCGCGGCAGCGTTGCGGCCCAGCCGCTGCTCGGCGAAAGCCATCCCGTAATACAGCGCCGGCAAGCGCACCGGTGAAGCTGCCGCCAGTTGCGTCTGCAGCGCGGCACGCACGTTCTGCAGGTCGCTAGGCGTGGTTTCCTGGATGATGCGCGCACGCATGCGAGCGAACTCGTATTCCGGGGTATTTGGCACCTTGCGCACCGCCACATGGCTTACGCGGTCCTGCATGTCGGCGATCCGCTCCGAGGTGAGCGGGTGGGTGCGCACGTAGGCCGGCACCGAATTCTCCGAGATGCCCATCACCCGCTGCAGCCGCTTGAAGAAGTCAGGCATGCCCTGCGGATCGAAGCCGGCGGCGGTCATGATCTGGAACCCGACCCGGTCGGCCTCCCGTTCCGCCCCGCGCGAGAACGACAACTGGTTGGAGATGGCGGCCGCCTGCCCGCCCATGGCCAGCGCCGCGGCCGCATCGCCGCTCTTGGTGGCCGCCAGTCC
This sequence comes from Cupriavidus sp. 05L310, assembly GCF_056398185.1. NCBI lineage: Bacteria > Pseudomonadati > Pseudomonadota > Betaproteobacteria > Burkholderiales > Burkholderiaceae > Cupriavidus > Cupriavidus sp. 05L310. Next base: position 76,253 of record NZ_JBFTOX010000034.1, on the reverse strand, counting down.
CGCGAGCACCATCGATGCCAGCGCGATCCACATCGACTGGTCCTGCGTGGTGATGCCGCGCGCGATATGCCGCTGCATCACGTGGCCGATTTCGTGGCCGAGCACCGAAGCCAGCTCGGACTCGGTATCCGACTGCACCAGCAGGCCGGTGTGCACGCCGATGTACCCGCCCGGCAGCGCAAAGGCATTGATGGTACGGTCGCGCACCGCGAACAGCTCGAAGCCGGTCGCAAAGGTGCCGGCACCGTTGGAGCCGGAGATGTTCTGCCGGCGCGCCGCCTGCACCAGGCGATAACCAAGCATGTTCAGGTAATCGGCCAGCAGCGGATCCGACACATAGTCCGGATCGCGCCGGATATCGCGCATGATGCGATCGCCCAGGCGCTTTTCCATATCGGGCGTCAGCGACGCCGTGGACGGGTCTCCCAGGTCGGGCAACTGCGCGCCGTTGGTCTCTACCACCGTGTTGTTGCTGCGCAGCCCGAATTCGGACTTCTGCCCCGCCTTGACGCTGCGGTTCAGGTTGTCGTAGACCTGGTCGCTGCCACCGCCATCCGTCCCCGTGGTGGCGGCTGCGGCGGTGCGCGCGGGATCGTTCAGCAACACGCGCTGCTGGGGCCAGGCGGGTAACGCCATCGTCAGCGCCAACAGTGCCGCCAGCGAACGGCGCGCAAAGCGCCCCGGTTTCGCGGACGCGCGCAGGGGTACGGCCGCGGGAACGGCATCGGCATGGCGCACGGGGCCCATGCGAGATTTGAGGCGCGCCTGTCGGGCGGGCGAGGAGAGCGCTCCGGCGAGCGTTTGGTTCTTGCGCATATTGCTATGATAGCGGCCTCCGGAGGCCATTCCCACCGGGCATCGCCCGGTCTTGCCACGCCCTGCCCCGGCTAGCGCGGCAAATGCGGCGGACGCCTCCGCCACGCTTTCCTCTCGACTCCGCAGGTCCATGCCATGAGCCAGCTCACCCATTTCGATTCAGCCGGACAAGCCCATATGGTAGACGTCGGCGCCAAGGCCCATAGCCACCGCGTGGCCGTGGCCACCGGCACCATCACCATGCTGCCCGCCACATTCGCGCTCGTGCGGGACGGCACCGCCAAGAAAGGCGATGTGCTCGGCATTGCCCGCGTGGCCGCCATCATGGCCACCAAGCGCACCTCCGACCTGATCCCGCTATGCCACCCGATCTCGCTCACCAAGGTAGCGGTGGACTATGCGCTGGACGAAGCCAGCGGCACCATCCGCTGCACCGTGCGCACCGAGACGCACGGCCAGACCGGCGTGGAGATGGAAGCGCTGACCGGCGTGCAGGTGGCCCTGCTGACCATCTATGACATGTGCAAGGCGGTGGACCGGGGGATGGTGATGGGGGATGTGAAGTTGCTGGAGAAGCATGGGGGGAAGTCGGGGGACTGGGTGGCCGGCGACAGTTAAGCGATTGTTTTATAAGCCTTAGCCTGACGCACGTCATCACCCGCCCTGCTGACCAATTGCCTCATTGCCTTGACGGCAACGGATGCCATGGAGTGACGCAGAATCGATTTTGACCAAATTTTCTCCAAATGGTCACGGGAGATGGAATCGATGCGGCATTGGGAACAAGCGGCAGGCACGGGTTTCGCGCAACGGATTTCCACCGGAAGCAACGACTTCGATCGCGCCCAATTCGTTGAAATTCCCGCTGTCCCCAAGTAATGGTCTCCATAAGTGCTATTTGCCATCGTGCTGGTAAGCAAATCACGGCAACCTATACTCCAGACGGATGAATGGGCAATCGATCCTGTCCCGGGGATGTTGCCGCCCCGTTGCATCGGCAATCCTGTTCGGAGATGACATGATGCCGAATGTAAAGCGGACGAATTTCATTTTACGCTGGGTTGTCCTGGCGGCACATGGAATTGCATTCTCGATTTTTCTCCCCACCGTGGGTCACGCACAATCGGTGGACAACGTCAGATACGCCATGGTGCTGTTGAAGATGAAAGTGCTCAATTTGGGCGCACCGGCGATCAAAGGAGAAGAAGCCGTTGCCGGAAAACCCGCACCGGCCTTGTATTTTGGCGCTAACAAGATGAACAATAACTTTGCCGTGGTTGACGATGTGAAAAACACGGTGGGCGGTACCGCAACGCTATTCGTGAAGAGCGGTGAGGAATTCATCCGTGTGGCAACGAATGTGCAGAAAGACGATGGGTCGCGCGCCATTGGCACCGTACTCGATCCCAACGGCAAGGCTATCGCGGCAATTCGCGGCGGTGGCGCGTACTATGGCGATGCCGACATTCTCGGAAAGTCCTATATCACAGGCTATGAACCGATACAGGATCCCCTTGGCAGAGTCATCGGCATCTACTACGTAGGTTATCTCAAGGCGCAGTGAGTCTGCGTAGGCTCTACTTTATACCCCGCGTCGCCACCCCGGCGACGCGGGGCCCCGAAAGCCCGCTCACAGTAGGCGACACTACCGGCAATGGTCTGAACACTACTCCGAAAAAGCGCTATCCACGATAGCTTTCGGCCAAATTCCCAGGCATTCCGAATAGCACACTAAGCCTTGCTTCTACTTAAGGCACTTCCACCACACTTTCCCCTGACCAGCAATCTATTTCCAGATTTTGTCGGGATGCGCGCGACGCCATTATGGTCCGACGAAATTCCCTTATCAAATCCAAGAACCATCTCCTTGGACGGATCCGATCGAACAATGATTTTCCTGGTATCCAGTTCGATGCCATCAAAATTACCAACAACATCGGTTATCCCCAAGACACAAACGATTGACGGACCGCAGGAGCCCGTTACGTTCTTGGTTTCGACTTCATCCAGGGATTTCTCCCCTCTGCGCTTGCAGGGCGGGCGGTGGCCCACAGCAATCAAAGATGGATCCCGCCGGATCTCTGGCGCGCGCCTGCAAGTATCCGATCCGCATCACAGCCCCCCGCCTCTCTTATCCGCCATGACACACGCTTACGCCGTGGCCCCTTCCGCTGTAACAAGCGTAACGCCGCATTTCGCCAGCAGGGGGCACCGCGCCACATGCGTCAAATTGGTATTCAATGCAGTTAAGGGGGTGCAGGTGCAGCCCCGCGGGACATCGTTCCGCATCGATCCAGGGTGAGCAACATGAACGGGCGTAGGGTTGGCCAGCTTTTGCTGGTGTTGGCGGCGCTGAGTGCGGGCGGGACGGCCCTGGCAGGCGGCGGCCACGGTGGAGGCGGCGGCGGCGGACATGGCGGGGGAGGCTGGCACGGGGGCGGCGGCTGGCACGGCGGCGGTGGCTGGCATGGCGGCTGGCACGGGAGCGTGGGGATCTATGTCGGGCCCGGCTTTGGGTATGGATACGGTTGGGGCTACCCCTACTCCCCCTACTACTACCCTCCTGGCTACTACTATCCGCCCGCGGCAGTGGGAGTGCCGAGTTCTCCACCGCAATACATAGAGCAGGGCCAGGACGGATCGTGGGAAATGAACAGCGGCGCTGTCGCGGCACCGGCGCCCCGGCAGGAGGCGTACTGGTATCACTGCGCCAGGCCGGATGGCTACTATCCGTATATCAAGGCGTGCCCCGGCGGCTGGCAGAAGGTTCCAGCGCAGCCACCCGCCTAGCGCCTGGAGCGCGCGTTTCCAACCTGCGGCGCGCAGCACCGCTGTGTGCGATGTTTCGATGACCGAGGTACCGAGGTGCCGAGATGAAAGCCTTTGACCGTCCCAGCTTGCCTGGACTCCCGATCTTGCTGAGCCTGCCGCTGGCAGCGCTTGTTCTGGCCGGCTGTGCCGTGATGCCCAGCGGTCCCAGTGTGATGGTGCTGCCAGGCACCGGCAAGAACTTCGACCAGTTCCGGGCCGACGACTATGCCTGCCGCCAGTTCGCCTTCGGCCAGGTGGGCGGCGTGACCGCAAACCAGGCGGCAACCAACAGCGCGGTCGGCAGCGCCGCGGTCGGCACCGCGCTGGGAGCGGCAGCGGGTGCGGCGTTCAATGGCGGCTCCGGCGCGGCAGTGGGTGCGGGCATCGGCCTGCTCACCGGCGCGGCGATCGGCTCGAGTAATGCCCAATACGCCGGCTACGGCAGCCAGCGCCAGTACGACGCTGCTTATGTGCAGTGCATGTACGCCAGCGGTCATCGGGTGCCGGTCTACGGCAATATGGCGGCGGCCCCGCGGCCTGCCGCCCCGACTTACTACTATCCGCCGCCCCCTCCGGGCTACTACCCGCCGCAGTAACCCTGCGAGCCCCGGCCCGGGGTGCCGCAGCCGCGTACGGGCAGACTCCGCGCGCCGCGATCCGCCCGCCGTGGAGCGCTTATTCCGGCTTGCCCTTGTTGCGCGCCTTCACCCAGTCGCAGAAATCGCGCGGCCGCGCCGCCGCGTCGACTTCGGCGCAGAAGCGGGCCAGTTCGGCGAACTGGTTTGCCTCGTCGCCAGCAAAGTAGAAATGCAGGCGCTCCAGCCATGCGCGGCCCTGAACGGGATCGCCGCTCAAGGCCAGCAGCCAGGCGGTGCGGGCAATCAGCGTAGGCGTGGGCAGCAGGTGGACGGCGGCGATATGGGGCGCCAGCAGCTGCGCTGCATTCTCCGGCGTGATCCTGGCATCCTCGGTCGCATCCGCCGCGGCGGCCTGGCGAAACCAGAAATGCGGCATCGGCAGCGCTTTCCGGTGTTCGTCACGCGCATATTCGCGTGCCTCGGCACGCCGGTAGTCCTGCCACATGGTGGCAAGGATGACGGTCGTAGCGCCGATGAACGCCCCAACGGCCAGCACGGCAAGCCAGCGCGGCGTGCGCACGCGGCCGAACCCCGAGGGCTCCAGCCAGCCCAGCATGAAGCAGAACGGCAGCATGAAATACAGGTAGTGCAGCGGGTACTCCAGCATCGAATGTGCGCATAGCATCGCCAGCCACGTGAGCACCACCACCGTCTGCGCCCGGTCCGGCCCGTCTCCAAGCCACAGCCGCCGGTGCGCTACACGCCATAGCCACGCCAGCAATGAGAGCACGACACCGGCGGTGCCGACCAGGCCCGTTTTCGCCAGCAGGTCCAGCAGCGCGTTGTGCGCATGCAGGGACATTTCCACCGTCACGCCGACTTGCGCCAGCTGCTGGAACTGCGCCCAGCCGAACTCGCCCCAGCTCACCCCCAGCCAGGGATGCGCGCGGAACATTGCCCAGGCGTGGGACCACAGCGCCCCGCGCGCCGACACCTGGTCGGCTTGCCCCAACTGCGCCAGCGTATCGAACAGGCGCCAGTCGAAGACGTGCCCGGCGCTCTTCATCAGCGGCTGCAGGATCACCAGCACCACCACCATCGCCACCGCGGCGAAGGCAAGCCCGGCTGGCCGGCTCATGGGGTTGTGACCGGCATGGCCCGGACGTTGCATCGCACCCGGCCCGTCCCGCCCTGCCCCGCGCGCCATCCATGCGGCGAGCAATGCGTAGGCCGAGGCCAGCCCGACATGGAGGACACCGGTGCGCGATCCGGACAACACGATACCGCTCTCCAGCAACAGCACCGCCGCCAGCCAGGCTGGTGGTCGCAGCCAGCCGCGCGCGGCCAGCCACACGGCTGCCGCAAGCGCCAGGCCCTCAACCGTGGCCTGGTGATTGGGCTGGTTGAGGTTGCCCCACAGGCGTCGGTTGTCGTCGTAGAAGTAGGTGGAGACCATCCCGAACGTGTCGGACTCCAGGCCGAAGACCTGGACCCACTGCGCCAGCGTGCCGAGCAATCCGGCCACCAGCCAGGCAATCGCGAGCGCATCGGTCATCGCCTGGCGCTCGAGCGGAGACGCTGTCCGGCCTTGCCGCCAGGCTGCCCATATCACTGCGGCGGCAAGCGCGAGCACGAGTTCGGTGATCAGCCGGCTGCCCGACAGGTCCCTCATGCCGGTTAGCCCTTGCGTGACGCCGGTGGCGATCAGCCAGAGGGCAAATACGACGATCCACGGGAACTGAGCGGGAACGTCCCGATAAGCGAGCCCCGAGGCTTGCGGGTTTGCCACGGCAGCAAGCGCGATGACGGCCAGCGCGAACAGCAATGCCGAGGCCCATTCGCCATAGAAAGTGGCAATGGGGAGCGTGTGACGGGAGACCAGTAGCGGCGCAATCAGTGCGACGGCGAGGAAGCTGAGAGGTATGGCTGACCGGGAGGGCAGCATGCGGGGCGCCTTGTTATGCCTTGTTGGCAAAAGGCGGATGATAGCTCGGGGAGCAGGCAAAGAAAAAGCGCCCGAAGGCGCTTTTTCTTTCCGGACGGGCCGCACGCTGCCGTGCGGCCCGTCCATCGACAGACCGTCTGCCGACGGACTATTGTCCGTCAGGCCGGTTGTACCGACCGTTTCTGCAGCAGCTTGCCCACCACCACCACCAGCGCCGCGCCGATTGCGCCAAACACCAGGTGCGCATGCGGCACATGCATCTCGAACCACGCGGCGTCCACCGGATCGCTCACCAGCATCTCGCCTGCCAGGTAGCCCAGCAGCGCCGCGCCCAGCACGATGATGATGGGGAAGCGGTCCATGACCTTGAGCAGGATGGTGCTGCCGAACACGATCAGGGGAATCGACAGGCCCAGGCCAACGATCAGCAGCATCAGCTGGCTGCCTTCCGGCCCCTTCTGCGCCGCGGCGGCCACGGCCACCACGTTGTCGAGCGACATCACCAGGTCGGCGATCAGGATGGTGCGGATCGCGGACCAGATATTGTCCTTGGCGTCGTGGCCGTCCTCGTCGTCTTCGCCGGTCAGCAGCTGCACGCCGATGTAGACCAGCAGCAAGGCGCCGACGATCTTCAGGTAAGGCAGGCTCAGCAGCTTGACCGCGGCCACCGTCAGCACCACACGCATGATGATGGCGGCGGCACTGCCCCAGAAGATGGCTTTCTTCTGCTGGGCGGGCGGCAGGTTGCGGGAGGCCAGTGCGATCACCACGGCGTTGTCGCCGGAGAGCACGATGTTGGTCAGGATGATGGATCCCAACGCGATCCAGAACGCAGTGGAGGACAGCAGTTCCACGGTAAAGCTCCTCGAGTTTCTAAATTATGATTCGAACGCCACATATGTACCGATTATCACCGGTGCTTACGGAATTTCGGATGTCTGAGTCTTCAGACATGAAGATTTACCGTATCAAGCTTTCGATTCGGTTTCAATCGGCATGTCGCGCGCCTCCGGAGATACCCTAGGTGACTGGCGCTCCAGAATGAGATGCCCCCGCACGGAGGCGGGGGCATCGAGGTCCGATGTGCGGTTGCAGTCATGCAGCCGCACCGGCTCCGGCAATCTCTCCCGCCCGCGGGCGGAAAAGCTGCTGTTCGGTATTACAGGATCGACTTGAGCAGGCGAGCCATTTCCGACGGATTCTTGGTGACCTTGATACCGCAGGCTTCCATGATTTCCAGCTTGGCTTGCGCCGTGTCGGCACCGCCCGAGATCAGCGCGCCGGCGTGGCCCATGCGCTTGCCCGGAGGCGCGGTCACGCCAGCGATAAAGCCAACCACCGGCTTCTTCATGTTTTCCTTGATCCAGTAAGCCGCGTTGGCTTCGTCCGGGCCACCGATTTCGCCGATCATGACCACGGCGTCCGTTTCGGGATCGTCGTTGAACATCTTCATGATGTCGATGTGCTTCAGGCCGTTGATGGGGTCGCCACCAATGCCCACTGCCGACGACTGGCCCATGCCCAGCGCGGTCAGCTGACCCACCGCTTCATAGGTCAGCGTGCCCGAGCGCGACACCACGCCGATGCGGCCCTTGCGGTGGATGTGGCCCGGCATGATGCCGATCTTGATTTCATCAGGCGTGATCAGGCCCGGGCAGTTGGGTCCGAGCAGCAAGGTCTTCTTGTTGCCCTTCACCATCTTGTCCTTGAGCTCCATCATGTCGCGCACGGGGATGCCTTCGGTGATGCAGACCACCAGGTCCAGGTCAGCGTCAACGGCTTCCCAGATCGCGGCAGCGGCGCCGGCGGGCGGCACGTAGATCACGGAAACGGTGGCGCCCGTCGATGCCTTGGCATCCTTGACGCTGGCGTAGATGGGAATGCCTTCGAAGTCTTCGCCGGCTTTCTTCGGGTTCACGCCGGCAACGAAGCAGTTCTTGCCGTTGGCGTAGTCGCGGCAGCCACGGGTGTGGAACTGGCCGGTCTTACCGGTGATGCCCTGGGTGATGACCTTGGTGTCTTTATTGATCAGAATCGACATGCTGTAATCCTTTGCTTGGCTCAAAGCAGCGCGCGAAGGCCTGGCCCCGGCGCGCTGCTGGCGTTCGTGTTCGCGTCTGGCTTACTTGCCCGCGGCAGCGGCCACGACCTTCTGGGCGGCTTCTTCCATGGTGTCGGCCGCGATGATGGGCAGGCCCGAGTCGGCCAGCATCTTCTTGCCGATCTCTTCGTTGGTACCCTTCATGCGCACGACCAGCGGCACGGACAGCGACACGGCCTTGGATGCAGCGATCACGCCTTCGGCGATCACGTCGCAACGCATGATGCCGCCGAAGATGTTGACCAGGATGGCCTTCAGGTTCGGGTTCTTGAGCATCAGCTTGAAGGCTTCGGTCACCTTCTCGGTGGTGGCACCGCCGCCCACGTCGAGGAAGTTGGCCGGCTCGCCGCCGAACAACTTGATGGTGTCCATGGTGGCCATGGCCAAGCCGGCGCCGTTCACCAGGCAGCCGATATTGCCGTCCAGCGAGATGTAGGCCAGGTCGAACTTCGAAGCTTCGATTTCAGCCGGATCTTCTTCGTCCAGGTCGCGGTAAGCGACGATTTCCGGGTGACGGAACAGGGCGTTGGAGTCGAAGTTGAACTTGGCGTCGAGCGCGATCACCTTGCCGTCGCCGGTCAGGATCAGCGGGTTGATTTCAGCCAGCGAGGCGTCCGTGTCCCAGAATGCCTTGTACAGGCCTTGCAGGGCCTGGCGGGCTTGCGCCACGCTTGCGTCGGGCACGCCGATCTTGCGGGCGATGTCGTCAGCGTCCGCGTCGAGCAGGCCGGCCGACGGATCGATGATCAGCGTGTGGATCTTTTCCGGGCTGTGGGCAGCGACTTCTTCGATGTCCATGCCGCCTTCGCTGGAGGCCATCAGGGCCACCTTTTGCGAAACGCGATCGACGACCAGGCTGACGTACAGTTCCTTCTTGATGTCCGCGCCTTCTTCGATCAGCAGGCGGTTGACCTTCTTGCCTTCCGGGCCGGTCTGGTGCGTGACCAGCGTCATGCCCAGGATGTTGCTGGCGTAGGTCTTGACCTCGTCGATGCTCTTGGCCACCTTCACGCCGCCACCCTTGCCGCGGCCGCCCGCGTGGATCTGCGCTTTGACGACCCATACCGGGCCGCCCAGTTGTTCAGCAGCCTTCAGGGCCTCATCGACCGAGAACGCGGGGATGCCGCGCGGAACCGGCACATTGTATTTGCGCAGGATTTCCTTGCCTTGGTACTCATGGATATTCATGCGTGTTTCCTTTCGGGTAGGCGTAAAAAGTGGAGATGGAATCTCGGCGGATAGCAGGCCGGCCTGGCTTAGCCAGAGGTGCCGGTAGGCCTGCGGGACGTGGCGCCGCCATCGGTGGCGGCGAGCGCCTCCGAAGGTTGCGCCGCCGGGATCGGCGACCCTTCGGTCTTGATCCTCGGCTTTGGCTGGTGACCATACCAGCGCGGGTAAAACTGGCGCACCACCTCACCTTCGAAATGCAGGGCATGGCAGCCGTGCAACTGGTAAGGCGGTTCGGGATTGGTGTCTTCGGTGCCGGCGTCACGGATATTGAACACGTCGCCGGCAAAGGCCTGGATCGCGGTGGTCGGCAGCACGCCGGCCAGCTCGGTCAGGTGGGTGCAGCCCGACACGCCGGACAGGCGCTCTTTCACCGCCTTGCGGAAACCCTTCATCAGGTTCAGGCCGATCAGCTTGCGATAGGCCGGGCCGATGGTGTCGCACTGGCCGGGATACGGTACCCAGTCGGAACAGGCGTCGGCGTCCACGACGTTCATGCGCAGGTCAATGGTGATGCGCAGCCACAAATCATGCAGCGGCTCGCCCAACGGGCGCACGCCACCACCGGCAAGCGGGATCTCGCGGGGCTTGGTGTCGGTCAGGCGCGCTTCGATATCCCATAGGCCATCGTCCCTAAGATAGGCCTCGGCCGTGATGGCACGGCGGTGGCGCAGGGCGCGATTGACGGGCGGGGAAAGCGGCATAACACCAGGCAGGAGCGGGAGAAAAGGACGGCTGGGCCGGAAAACCGCAGGATTTTAACATGCCGGACAACTTTGGCCGGGAACAAACTGCACCCAGGGCTGTTGCCGGGAATTGTCGTGTGACGGGCAAGCGCTGTGGAGCGTCAAAATGCGCGGATGCGCGGGACTGAACCGGTGCCCGGATCACATGCGGTCAGCGCGGAATACGCCTACTGGCAAAACAGGTATGCGCACCGCGCCGGTGCAAGACGCCATCGCGGCATCACTTCGGACCGCGATCCGGCAGGTCCGCCCACGGCATCAATCGCTGCCGTCCAGCCACTCATCCGCCCCCTTGATCACCTGGCTCACCACCGAGCGGGAAAAACCGCGCGCCACCAGAAAGCGGATCTGCCTGGCCTTTTCCTCGGGCGTGGCGGGTGGCGTGCCGAAACGCTTCTGCCAGACCGCGCGGCCACGCTCCAGTTCGGAGCCGCGCAGGCGCTCCTGCAGGTCGGCGAGCTGTTCGCCGCCGAGCTGGTGGGTGCGGGCTTCCTGCATGACGCGGGCGGCGCCATAGCGGCTGGCGCGCCGGTGCACCAGGCTATCGACGAAGCGCTCGTTGGACAGCCAGTTCTCGCGCTCCAGCGCATCCAGCAATTGCTCAAGGGCTTCGGGCGATTCGGCGTGCGGGGCCAGCTTGCGTGCCAGCTCCGCCCGGCTGTGCTCGCGCCGCGACAGGTAGCCTACGGCGCGGGCCTTCAGGGAAAGAGGGGGACGGGTGGCCATGAGGATGGAGCTCGGCAGTGTGAGCTCGACATCGAGCTGTGAAAATGCGCTTCAAAAACGCAAACCGGGGCGGCGCGCGTCGCTGCGCGTGCCGCCCCGGGCGGGGTTCGCGGCCGGGAGCGCCCCGGCCGGCGAAGCTCAGTCTTCGGCGGTGGCCACAGCGGCGGCCGGCGTGCCATTCATCAGCACCACGCCCAGCGATTCGCGCACCTTGTTTTCGATCTCGTCGGCGATATCGGGATTTTCGCGCAGGTATTCACGCGCGTTGTCCTTGCCCTGGCCGATCTTCTCGCCCTTGTAGCTGTACCAGGCGCCGGACTTCTCGACGATCTTGGCGTCCACGCCCAGGTCGATGATTTCGCCCTGGCGCGAGATGCCCTGGCCATACAGGATGTCGAAGAAGGCTTCGCGGAACGGCGGCGAGACCTTGTTCTTGACCACCTTGACCTTGGTTTCGTTGCCGATCACCTCGTCGCCCTTCTTGATCGAGCCGATGCGGCGGATATCCAGGCGCACCGAGGCGTAGAACTTCAGCGCATTGCCGCCGGTGGTGGTTTCGGGCGAACCGAACATCACGCCGATCTTCATGCGGATCTGGTTGATGAAGATCACCAGGCAGTTGGTGCGCTTGATGGTGCCGGTCAGCTTGCGCAACGCCTGGCTCATCAGGCGGGCCTGCAGGCCAGGCAGCGAATCGCCCATCTCGCCTTCGATTTCGGCCTTGGGCACCAGGGCCGCCACCGAGTCGATCACGATCAGGTCGACCGAGCCCGAGCGCACCAGCGCATCGGTGATTTCCAGGGCCTGCTCGCCGGTGTCCGGCTGGGAGATCAGCAGATCGCCAACCGCCACGCCCAGCTTGCTGGCGTAGTTGACGTCGAGCGCATGCTCGGCGTCGATAAAGGCGCAGGTGCCGCCCAGCTTCTGCATCTCGGCCACGACCTGCAGCGTCAGGGTGGTCTTGCCCGAGGATTCCGGACCGTAGATTTCCACCACGCGGCCGCGCGGCAGGCCGCCAACGCCCAGCGCGATGTCCAGGCCCAGCGAGCCGGTGGACACGACCTGGATATCCTGCTCGACTTCGGCATCGCCCATTTTCATGATCGAGCCCTTGCCGAACTGCTTCTCGATCTGGGCCAGCGCGGCCGCCAGCGCCTTCTGCTTTTCGGCGCTTACGCCAGCACTCGCCTTCTTGCCGTCATCCATGGTCGTCCTTCCGTCAATGGTGTATAAATAGGCCGCATGTGGCGCGCCACCCGCTTTTTTCGGGCAACCGCCCAGCCCGCGCCGCGCCGCGAACTCCTGATGACGATGAACCTGGCAGCAGGGGCAAACATTGGGGCGAACGTTCGGTAAAAAACCAGTACAAATTCGGTAAAGCCCGGTTTGCATCGGAGACAAATCGAATGCGACCGGCATAAGCGGGTACTGTATAAAAAAACAGTATGCTTGGCAAGTCCCGCCCGCGTCATTTGATGGAAAGGGGCGACACAGCCGGGCCAGGGTGGAGACAACCATGCGTATTCTGATCGCCGAAGATGACGATGTGCTGGCAGATGGCCTGACGCGCTCGCTACGTCACTCGGGCTATGCCGTCGACCATGTGGCCAGCGGGGTCGAAGCCGATTCCGCGCTGTCGACCCAGACCTTCGACCTGCTGATCCTCGATCTCGGCCTGCCGCGCATGCCGGGGCTGGAAGTGCTCAAGCGGCTGCGCACGCGCGGCGCCATGCTGCCGGTGCTGATCCTGACCGCGGCCGATGGCGTTGACGAACGTGTCAAGGGCCTGGACCTGGGCGCCGACGACTACATGGCCAAGCCCTTCGCGCTCTCGGAGCTGGAAGCGCGGGTGCGCGCGCTGGTGCGGCGCGGCACGGGCGGCGGCGCCACGCTGACCCACCACGGCCCGCTCGCCTTCGACCAGGTCGGCCGCATCGCCTACCTGAACGATCAGATGCTGGATCTCTCGGCGCGCGAAGTGGGATTGCTGGAGATCCTGCTCACCCGCACCGGGCGGCTGGTGTCGAAGGAGCAGCTGGTCGACCACCTGTGCGAATGGGGCGAGGAAGTCAGCAACAACGCCATCGAAGTCTACGTGCACCGGCTGCGCAAGAAGATCGAGGTGGGTGGCATCCGCATTGCCACGGTACGCGGGCTGGGCTACTGCCTGGAGAAATTCCAGGCCGCCGTGGCGCACGACTAGGAGTCGCCATTAGAATCGGAATCAGCAACAGAACCCGCGCCATCCTTGCTTCATTGCCTGCCGGCCACGCCGCCAGGCCCTGCCACACCTTTTCCCAATGAGCCTGCTGCGACTGCCCCGGCGGCGCCAGCGGCCCGCGCGCGCCGCCCCTCCTCCCTCCGCGCCTGACGAGATCGTCAGCGACGAAGCGCTGGCCGGGGCCCTGCCACACCTTGAAGACAGCGCCGGCCACCCGTCGCCGCGCTCGCTGTTCGGCGAGATCCTGGACTGGATGCTGGCGCCGCTGCTCCTGCTGTGGCCGATGAGCATTGCGGTGACTTACCTGGTGGCAAAATCGATCGCCAACGGCCCTTTCGACCGCTCGCTGGAAGCCAGCGCCATTGTGCTCTCGCAGCAGGTGCGCGAGGTCAACGGGCGCGTCACGCTGCAACTGCCGCTGTCCGCGCGCGAGATCCTGCGCGCCGATGAAACCGACAATATCTACTACCAGGTGGTGGGCACGCATGGCGAATTCGTCGCCGGCGACAACGACATGCCGCTGCCAGGCGAAGACGACCGCGGCCATGCCGGGCTGGTCTCGCTGCGCGACGACCGCATCGCGGGCAACGACGTGCGCGTGGCCTACACCTATGTCGATCTCGAGCAGGGCGGCGACGCGCAGCCGGTGTTGGTGCAGGTTGGCGAAACCCTCGACAAGCGCGCGCGCCTGGCCAACGAAATCATCAAGGGCGTGATCCTGCCGCAGTTCGTGATCCTGCCGCTGGCGGTGGTGCTGGTGTGGTTCGGCCTGACGCGCGGGCTGGCCCCGCTGACCGCGATCCAGCAGCGCATCCGCGCACGCAATCCCGGTGACACCAGCCCCATCGACGAACACGCCGCACCGCAGGAAATCACGCCGCTGGTGGCCTCGTTCAACGACCTGCTGGCGCGGCTCGACGTTTCCGTGCAGACGCAAAAGCGCTTTATCGCCGATGCCGCCCACCAGATGAAAACGCCGCTGGCCGGGCTGCGCATGCAGGCGGAACTGGCGCAGCGCGAACAGTCGCCGGAGGAACTGCGCAAATCGCTGGCGCAGATCGCCGGCAGCTCGGAGCGCGCCGCCCACATGGTGACGCAGCTGCTGTCGCTGGCACGCATGGAAAACCTGGCCGGCGCGGGCAACATGGCGCCGCTTGATCTGGCCGCCCTGGCGCGCGAAGTGGTCAAGGACTGGTTGCCGCAGGCCTGGGCGCGCCGCATCGATCTGGGCGTGGATGCCGACGACCACCCCGTGATGGTGCAAGGCAACCGCCTGATGCTGACGGAGATGCTCAACAACCTGATCGACAACGCCATCCGCTACACGCCCGCGGATGGCCACGCTACCGTGCGGGTCAGCGCCGATGCATTCGAGCCTTTCGCGTATCTCGAAGTGGAAGACACCGGGCCCGGCATCCCGGTGTCCGAACGCGAGCGCGTGATGGAGCGGTTCTACCGCGTACTCGGCACCAAGACCCAGGGCAGTGGCCTGGGCCTGGCCATCGTGCGAGAGATCGTGCAGCAGCATGGCGGCGACGTCAGCATTCTCGACCACGTCTACCAGACGGAGCCGCGCCTGGCCGGCGCCTGCTTCCGCATTACGCTGCGCCGGCCCTCCATCCTGGAGCCAGCATGAACGATCCCGATCACACACGCGGCGGGCGCGACCAGGCCGACCAGTCCGAACGGCGCGCCTGGCATCGCAACCTGCGCTGGATCGCCGTGCTGCTGTCGATCTGGTTCGTGGTCACCTTCGGCGTGGCCTGGTTCGCCCGCGAGCTGCGCTTCGATTTCTTCGGCTGGCCCTTCTCCTTCTGGGTCGGCGCGCAGGGGGCGCTGGTCGTCTACGTCCTGATGGCGGCGCTATATGCCTGGCGCATGAACCGCGACAATGACGAAGATGCCGACAACGGTGGCGCGCCCGCCCGGCAGCATGACGATGCTGCATAGCAAGAAATACAGACGCGCCCCTTAACACTGGTTCCGGTGCGATTTTCCGCGGCCGCGCGCGTCGCGGCGCAGCAATGCCAAGCCCGTTTTTTGCCTAGCGTATACCCCGAGCACTTTGCGGCGTACGGCGCGGAAATTGTCAGAACGCAGTAAGTTTCACCACCCACAATCCATTGCAACTTCGGAGGTAATCGTGCGTGCTAGAGCTGGAGCGCGCATGCGGCCCCGAAAGATTCCGATCACAAACGGAGGAGACAATGGCTAATGCACAGAACGTGGCGGTGCCCGGAAGCAGCGCCCAGAGCTCGGCAATGACCGCCGAAGAGAGGAAGGTGATTTTTGCCTCCTCGCTCGGCACGGTGTTCGAGTGGTACGACTTTTACCTTTACGGTTCGCTGGCGGCCATCATCGCCAAGCAGTTCTTCGCCGGGCTGGATCCGACCGCGGCCTTCATCTTCGCGCTGCTCGCCTTTGCCGCTGGCTTTATCGTGCGCCCGTTCGGCGCGCTGGTATTCGGCCGCCTGGGTGACATGATCGGGCGCAAGTACACCTTCCTGGTGACAATCCTGATCATGGGGGTCTCGACCTTCATCGTGGGCCTGTTGCCGGGCTTCAACACCATTGGCTGGGCCGCCCCGATCATCCTGATCGGGCTGCGCATGCTACAGGGCCTCGCGCTCGGCGGCGAGTACGGCGGTGCTGCCACCTATGTGGCCGAGCACGCGCCGCACGGCAAGCGCGGCGCGTACACGGCCTGGATCCAGACCACCGCCACGCTCGGCCTGTTCCTGTCGCTGATCGTGATCCTGGTGTGCCGCAACCTGACCGGTCCGAACTTCGACGTATGGGGCTGGCGCATTCCGTTCCTCGTTTCGATCCTGCTGCTCGGCGTATCGGTGTATATCCGCCTGTCGATGAGCGAATCGCCCGCCTTCCAGAAAATGAAGGCCGAGGGCAAGACCTCCAAGGCACCGCTGACCGAGTCGTTCGGCCAGTGGCGCAACCTGAAGATCGTGATCCTGGCGCTGGTGGGCCTGACCGCCGGCCAGGCCGTGGTCTGGTACACGGGCCAGTTCTACTCGCTGTTCTTCCTGACCCAGGTGCTGAAGGTCGACGCCACCACCGCCAACCTGCTGATCGCGGGCGCCCTGGTGATCGGCACGCCCTTCTTCATCTTCTTCGGCTCGCTGTCGGACAAGGTTGGCCGCAAGTGGATCATCATGGCCGGCTGCGCGCTGGCGATGCTGACCTACTTCCCGCTGTTCAAGGCCCTCACCCACTACGCCAACCCGGCGCTGGAACGCGCGCAGCAAAGCGCCCAGATCGTGGTGACCGCTGATCCGAAGCAATGCTCCTTCCAGGGCAGCCCGATCGCCCGCGAAATCGATTTCCGCAGCTCCTGCGACATCGTCAAGCGGACCCTGGCACAAGCCTCTGCCAGCTATGAAGTCGTGGAAGCCCCGGCCGGCACGGTGGCATCGGTGAAGATCGGCGACAAGGAGATTGCCTCCTTCAACGCCGCACTGGTACCGGCGGGCCACAGCTTCGACGACGCCAGCAAGAAACAGATCGCCGCGTTCAAGAAGCAGGTGGGCGAATCGATGGCCTCGGCCGGCTACCCGACCAAGGCGGACCCCGCGCAGATGAACACCATCATGGTGCTGGTGATCCTCGTCATCCTGGTGATCTACGTGACCATGGTGTACGGCCCGATCGCGGCCATGCTGGTGGAAATGTTCCCGACCCGGATCCGCTACACCTCGATGTCGCTGCCGTATCACATCGGCAATGGCTGGTTCGGCGGCCTGCTGCCCACCATCTCGTTTGCCCTGGTGGCCCAGAACGGCAACATCTACTACGGGCTCTGGTACCCGATCATCATCGCTGGCATCACCCTGGTCATCGGCTCGCTGTTCATCCGCGAAACCAAGGATGTGAACATCTACGCCAACGACTGATCCTGGCATCCAGGGCAACGAGCTCATGCACGACTGATCCGGTAATCAGTCGCTCCACCCGGCGGGCCACAAGGTCCGCCGGTTTTTTTTTGGGCGCGGCGAAGGCGCCTTGCACCCCCACAAAGTTTTTAGGAGAGGGTGTTGACAGGTCCAAATCCACATGTATAATAGCGGTCTTCGTTGGCGAATTAGCTCAGTCGGTTAGAGCGACGGAATCATAATCCGCAGGTCCGGGGTTCGAATCCCTGATTCGCCACCAGTATTTCTGTAGGAAATCAGTACTTGCCAGCCCCTTCAGGCCTCAGACCTGAAGGGGCTTTGCTTTTGGCCCTCCCGAAGTTTTCACTTTCGGAGCGCCAGCAATGATCAAGTTCTGCATGTTGTCCACCAAGGGCGGGGTCGGCAAGACCACGCTCGCCGCCTCCCTCGGCGGTCTGCTCGCCGATATGGGTCTGCGCGTCCTCCTCATCGACGCCGATATCCAGCCCTCCCTCTCCAAGTGCTACCCCGGATCCTGGAGAGCCGCCGGCACCTGCATATCGGCATGACCGCCAGCTACGTCGCCGACGATCTCATCCAGCCGCTGCGGCAGGGCCGTATCCTCGAGCTGCGGCAGACGCAGGCCGTGGTCGAGGACACCGCCACGCGCCGGCGCTGGGCCTTGCCCTATGCCGCGGTCATCGCCGATGCCACCGCTGCGGCCCAACCGTCACCGCAAACCTCTCCATCCCCGCCCCGTGCGCAACGTGCTGACTTCATGGTTGGTGACACGGTGGCCTTCACGGATCAGCACTTGCACGAGCGCATCGGCACCATCGTACGCATCAGCCAGAAGACTGCTTCTGTGCAGTGCAATCCCGATGAGGCCACTGGCGTGTCTCGTTTGCACTTCTGCACAAGGTCGTCGACCTCTGAGCTTCCAGCCTTCCATCAACATCTGTACGACAAACATGTCTAAACGCAAGATCGAGCCGGACCGCGAACAGCGAATCGAGATGGAGGTGGTCGTCGACGCCTACAACTCAGAGGAGCGGTCTATGGCATGGTACGACTACCTCGAGGAGCAACTCACCATTCCGTTTGAAGCTGAGGTTCGCAAGAGATCGCCAACCTCACCGCTCAGCCCCGGCGACCGGGCTCAGGTGATCGCAATAGCGCCGGAGGAAGTGTGCGAGACTGAAGCCTTCATGTGCATACGATGGAACAAGCGCAAGCTTGCTGTACCACTAGCGCAACTCGTGCCACTGGCGAGCGACGAGCTGACGCAGCAGTATTCCAAAGTCAACATGGGCTCTGCTGACGGATACGTTTCAATCGCAGATGACGCTGCATATGAGCCAGTGCCGGACAATCGATTTCACTGGCTACCTCGGGTATGGCCGCTTCCCATCTTCGAGGAATAGATCGATAAGCATCAGATTCAGAACAGACGGAAGGTCGCCGCGCCCCACACTGCATCAATCCGGGACGCGCAAATGCGGCTTAATTTGTAGCCGATGAGCCGCCGTTTGGCTCGATGCGACTCAATGAACGTCCACGGAAGACTCTGAACTTCGATACACCGGCTGAACGATTCCATCAATCCGTTGCATCGACCGGTTGAATCCTCAGTCCAAGAGCCGTCATTCACCGCTATGTTCGCCGGCCCCGCAGCCGGTACGCCCGGTGCGCCAGGGCCTGCCTTGCTTTGTGGCCGGTGGGCGCCGCAAAGCGCAAGCGGCTCAGAAAAGAGACAGCCCTGCGCGTCCGGTCGGCTATCATGCTGATCCTCTCCGAAGTGGCTCCTTATGATTTCCGTCCGTAATGTCACGCTGCGCCGCGGCGTCAATGTCGTACTCGACCGCGCGTCCGTCACTTTCACCCCCGGAGAAAAGATTGGTCTTGTCGGCCGCAATGGCGCCGGCAAGTCATCCTTCTTCGGCCTTCTCAACGGCACGCTGCACGAAGACAGCGGCGAGTTCTCGATTCCCGCCGCATGGAAGATGGGCCAGGTCGCGCAGGAGATGCCGGAGACCGAGCAGAGCGCGACCGACTTCGTAGTCGAGGGTGACACCGGGCTGCTGGCCGCGCAGGCCGAAGTAGCCGCCGCCGAGGCCAGCGACGACGGCATGCGCATGGCGCACGCCTACATGGCCCTGCACGACGCCGGTGCACACGATGCCCCCGCACGTGCCCAAGCGCTGATCCTCGGCCTTGGCTTCAGTGCTGAGCAGCTTAGCCAGCCGGTCAACAGTTTCTCCGGCGGCTGGCGCATGCGACTGCAGCTGGCGCGCGCGCTCATGTGCCCGTCCGACCTGCTGCTGCTCGACGAGCCGACCAATCACCTCGACCTCGACGCGCTGGTCTGGCTGGAAGCCTGGCTCAAGCGCTATCAAGGAACCCTGGTAATGATCAGCCACGACCGCGAATTCCTCGACGCGGTGACGCAGGTGACGGTGCACGTCGACAACGCCAAGCTCGTGCGTTATGGCGGCAACTACAGCAAGTTCGAAGACATGCGCGCTGAGCAGCTCGTGTTGCAGCAGGCCGCGATGGCCAAGCAGGTGGAAAAGATCGCCCACCTGCAGAAATTCATCGACCGTTTCAAGGCCAAGGCCTCGAAGGCGAAGCAGGCGCAGAGCCGGGTCAAGGCGCTCGAACGCATGGAGAAGATCGCACCGGTGCTTGCCGATGCGGAGTTCAACTTCGAGTTCAAGGAGCCCCTCAACGTCCCGAACCCGCTGTTGTCGATGCTGGACGCGAGCTTCGGCTACCCCGCGCCGGCCGGCGCACTGCCGGGCACGCCGCCCACGGTCATCGTGCGGGGCATCAACCGTTCCGTGCTGGCAGGGCAGCGCATCGGCATTCTCGGTGCCAACGGCCAAGGCAAGTCCACGCTGGTGAAGACGGTGGCGCACGCGCTGGCGCCGATTGCCGGTGAAATCAGCGAAGGCAAAGGCCTGAACATCGGCTACTTCGCACAGCAGGAACTCGACGTGCTGCGCCCGCTCGACACGCCGCTGGAACACATGATCCGCCTTGCCAAAGAGACGCCGGCGCACATGCGCGCCCCTGGCCAGAGTGGCACCGAACAATCGCTTCGCACCTTCCTCGGCACATTCAGCTTCAGCGGCGACATGGTCCATCAGGCGGTTGGCACGATGAGCGGCGGCGAAAAGGCGCGGCTCGTGTTGTGCATGATCGTGTGGCAGCGTCCCAACCTGCTGCTGCTCGACGAGCCTACCAACCACCTCGACCTGGCCACACGCGAAGCGCTAGCCATGGCGCTCAACGAATTCGAAGGCACGGTGATGCTGGTCAGTCACGACCGGGCCCTGCTGCGCGCCGTATGCGACGAGTTCTGGCTGGTCACCAAGGGCGGCGTCGAGCCCTTCGACGGCGATCTGGACGATTACCAGCAGTTTCTGCGCGACGAAGCGCGTCGCATGCGCGAGCAGGCTGCCGCAGAGCAGAAGGTCTTCGCCTGAGATTTACCGCTGGCGGGCGGCGGGCGTTGCATGGGAGGCGAAGCGCGGACGTTCGCCAAGGACTTCAGCAATCGTGCGGACCGGCGCGCCAGCTGCCGGCGACTAACGCCAACGCATGGCGAGCCCGACGATACTTGGAACGCATGGCGCGAATAGGCTCAAGGCTGTCTGCAGTCTGATCGGTGGCGACGTGGGCAATGCGGCCACCAGTGCACAACGTCGTTCCGAAATCGCCCGCCAGGAGGCGCTGGCAGGTGGCGCGGATGCAGCCGGCTCGTGCTGAGACAACGCCGCGCTGCGCGTGTTGGAGAGTTCCGACCCGTTCCCGCGCGATGAGAACGGCAAAGGGCCGGTTAGCCTCATCATCACATTCCGTCCCAACGACTAATAAGGCACCTCCAAGTGGGCAGCACGCTACGCAGCCTGTGCCGCCCCCCCTGGCGCTGCCCAGAATATCGCCATGGCGTGACGTTCCAGCCACGTCCTGCGCAAATTGCGTTCGCCTGTCAAATTATCCGTATGCGACGGCGCTTGTAGAAAGCATCGATATATTACAATGCACCAGCGCGGCGTCGGATAATAGCGGTCGCATCATTTTGAGCACCATTTTGGAATTACCCCCATGGAAATTAAGGTCAACTTTCTCGATAAGCTACGTCTTGAAGCCAAGTTCGATGACTTCACGGTGATAGCCGACCAGCCTGTCCGCTATAAAGGCGATGGCTCCGCGCCGGGTCCGTTCGATTATTTTCTGGCCTCGTCGGCATTGTGTGCGGCTTATTTTGTTAAGTTGTACTGCGTAACTCGCGACATTCCGACCGATAACATCCGCCTGTCGCAGAATAATATTGTTGATCCGGAAAACCGATATCAGCAGATTTTCAAGATTCAAGTTGAGTTGCCGGCGGATATTTCCGCCAAAGACCGCCAGGGTATTTTGCGCTCCATCGATCGCTGTACGGTAAAAAAAGTGGTGCAAGCCGGACCCGAGTTTGTGATCGAAGAGGTAGAGAACTTGGATGCCGATGCTCAGTCGTTGCTGGCGCTGAAGCCGGCGTCTGGAGCCAGCACCTATATTGCGGGCAAGGATCTGCCATTGGAGCAAACCATCGCCAATATGTCGGGCATTTTGGCGGACTTGGGGATGAAGATTGAAATCGCTTCATGGCGTAATATCGTTCCCAATGTCTGGTCGCTGCATATCCGTGATGCACACTCGTCAATGTGTTTTACCAATGGCAAGGGTGCGACCAAGGAAAGCGCGTTGGCGTCGGCGTTGGGAGAGTTTATCGAACGTCTGAATTGCAACCATTTTTATGCCGGTACGTTTTGGGGCGAAGACCTCGCCAATGGGGCGTTCTTACATTATCCGAACGAGCGCTGGTTCAAGCCTGGACGCAAAGATGCGCTACCGGCTGAAATTCTCGATGAATACTGCCTGCCCATTTACAATCCCGATGGCGAGTTACGTGGCTCGCACCTGTATGAAACCAACTCGGGAAATGTGCAGCGCGGTATTTGTTCGCTGCCGTTTGTACGGCAGTCGGACGGCGAAGTGGTGTATTTTCCCTCCAACCTGGTCGAAAACCTCTACGCCAGCAATGGCATGAGTGCCGGTAATACACTGGCCGAAGCCCAAGTGCAATGCTTGTCCGAGATTTTCGAACGGGCGGTAAAGCGCGAAATTCTGGAGGGCGAAATGGCATTGCCTGATGTGCCCCATGAAGTGCTGGCGAAATACCCAGGCATTCTGGCTGGCATTCAGGGGCTAGAAGAGCAAGGTTTTCCGATATTGGTGAAGGATGCTTCGTTGGGTGGAATTTATCCGGTGATGTGCGTCACCTTGATGAACCCACGAACCGGCGGTGTCTTTGCTTCATTCGGCGCGCACCCAAGCCTCGAGGTGGCGCTGGAACGGAGTCTGACAGAATTGCTACAGGGTCGCAGTTTTGAAGGCCTGAACGATTTGCCACAGCCCACCTTTGTCAGTAACGCCGTGACTGAGCCGAACAATTTTGTTGAGCACTTCATTGATTCCAGCGGCGTGGTGTCGTGGCGCTTTTTCAGCGCCAAGGCGAATTTCGATTTTGTCGAGTGGGATTTTTCTGCCCAGGGCGAGAACTCCAATGCCGAGGAAGCAGCAACCTTGCTCGGCATTCTTGAGGACATGGGCAAAGAGGTGTACATGGCGGTGTATGACCAGCTAGGCGCCGTAGCTTGCCGGATTTTGGTTCCGGGCTATTCGGAAGTCTATCCTGTAGAAGATTTGATCTGGGATAACACCAACAAGGCACTGTCGTTCCGCGCAGATATCTTGAACTTGCATTGCCTGGACGACGCAAGCCTGGAGGCCCTGCTTGAGCGTCTGGATAACAGTGAGCTCGATGAATACGCCGACATCGCCACGCTGATCGGCATCGAATTTGACGAGAATACGGATTGGGGGCAGCTGACAGTTTTGGAGTTGAAGCTGCTCATTCATCTCGCCTTGCAGCAATTTGAAGCGGCGCACGAGCTGGTGGGCGCCTTCTTGCAGTACAACGACAACACGGTCGAGCGCGGACTGTTTTACCAGGCATTGAATGTGGTGCTGGAGGTGCTGTTGGATGACGACCTGAACCTGGACGACTACGCGGTCAACTTCCGTCGGATGTATGGCAATGCGCGGATGGACGCAGTGCTGGGTTCAGTGGACGGCAGCGTGCGTTTCTTTGGTTTGACGCCAACCAGCATGAAATTGGAGGGGCTCGACAGGCACCACCGCTTGATTGACAGCTACAAAAAATTGCACTCGGCGCGGGCAAATGTGGCGGCTACAGCCAGTTAGGGCTAAGGGTCAAGAAGGCGGTGAAGGCCGCCATCGGGAAGCACTCGCCTTTAGTGTCCGCTTTCGAGAAAGCTCAAAGCCCGCTCAGGGTCGAGGCCGTGTGGAAACGTCTCTCGAATCGCACCGATGCGCGTCCCCTCCGGGGCGTAGACTTCTTGTCGAGCGTCTTTAGACATGACGTGGCTTGTTGACAAAAGCTTCCGTCTTCGGCAACATTCGCCGCTCAGGGGGGCAAGGCAGCAACGGGTCTTGGTTCCCTACAGAAACACGCAAAATCTTTGGCGAATTAGCTCAGTCGGTTAGAGCGACGGAATCATAATCCGCAGGTCCGGGGTTCGAATCCCTGATTCGCCACCATATTCGTTGGCGCCTGGCAACGGGCCACAACAAAAACCCCTCCCGATCGCAAGATCGGGAGGGGTTTTGCTTTTGGGCGCTCGAAACACGCGATTCGGCGGCATGTTGAAAATGCCAGCCAGATCGGACCACTGCCGAAATGTCCCATGTCGGCATGAAGCGCCAGACGGCAGGCGTCAGCACGCATCACCATGGAAGAGCGGGCGCCGAACAGTCCCACGAGCAGGATCGGCGTGAGCGTGCATCAGTCTCTCGTGTGACGCCCGAGGTTTATGGACAAATGAATGCCGCCGCGAGATACAGCAAAAGCGCTATCAGCACCACCGCGGTAAAGCCAAGATGGATTGCTAACAGCGTGGCCAGGACTGCAGCCACCACCGAAGCACAGGCGTTGATGCCCCAGGCCCATGGCACGAGCGGTTCAACGCGGGAGGCAACGCGCCCGAGTCCCAGCGGAAACGGCATTCCCATCGCGAACGCGAGCGGCGCGACCAGCAATGCGGAGATGGCGATCCTGGCCGGGTCCGGGAGGGAAATCAGCAGCCGAAACAAGGTTGGCAGGATCGCCAGGTAGAGCAGCGAGATAAGACAGATCGCGCAAACGACCCACCCGAGCGGGTACCACCGCCCCGTCCTCCGGCCCGGATCCGGCGTGGGGCCGCGTGAAGGCGGGCCACCCGCTTGCAGGCGCTGTGAGTATCGGCTTCCCAGTCCGGCAAACGACAGGAAGGCGCATAACACCACCGCCACCGTATAGAGCGGGTGACTCAAAAACAGGATGAACTTCTGAATAAACGCGATCTCGACGAACATGAAGGCGGCGCCGACCGCCAGGAAGTAGAGCACGACGCGCCGGCCCGACAGGCCCTTTGCTTCTGTGCCATCGCCGGCAAGGGATGTCGCCGGCGGCGACGGCTCATGAACCAGCCCGGGACGGCGTCTTATCACCCAGAGCGGAAGGACGATCAATACCAGGGTTGCGAGTACGGCCTGAAGCAGCGTCGCGACCAGCACGGGATAGCCCCACTCCAGCAATGGCAGGCTTCCTTGCGCCTTCAGGGCGAGGAGTTCGGGTAGCGAGCGCCATTTGAAGAAGTGGAAGAAGTACGGCTTATCGTCGGTGGCGGGCCGGACATCGAACTTGTAGCGCGCCCAGAATCCGT
The DNA here is from genome assembly GCF_056398185.1 of Cupriavidus sp. 05L310. NCBI lineage: Bacteria > Pseudomonadati > Pseudomonadota > Betaproteobacteria > Burkholderiales > Burkholderiaceae > Cupriavidus > Cupriavidus sp. 05L310. The sequence goes on along the minus strand of NZ_JBFTOX010000034.1, from coordinate 51,360 downwards.
CGCGATCGGTGCCCTGCAAGGCTTGCGCCGCGTCGAAGAAATACGGTTCCTCGAGCAGGTTGTACTGGTTTGCCTCCGCGGCCGCCATGCCGGAGTAGTAGTCGACGTCGAACGAACGGGCACGGCAGAATTCGTGCAAGGCGGCGATTTCCGCACCGCTGATGTCCCCGTTCTTGACCACCAGCGTTGCCGTCTTCCAGCCACGAATCAGCGCGAGCCGGCGCGACGGCTGCGACACGCCGTTGCGTTCCATCGCGATCAGCGCGGTGCCGAATAATTTGGGGATATCGCGCGGCGGTAGCGTGACCCAGCGCGTGATTGCCAGCAGGCCACCGGGATTGAGATGGCGGAGGTAGTCCTGGAACGCTTCCACCGTGTACAGATAGCTCTCGGAAAGCGCGTAGAGGCCGGCCGACGAGGCGCCAAACGAATCCAGCAGCGCGACCTGGATAAGGTCGTAGTGTTCGCCGCGACCAGCCATGAAGCCGCGCGCTTCGCCCACGAAGACACGGACGTTGGGCGCGCTGTAGGGCTTGCCGGAGAAGCCGGCAAAGCGGTCCTGCACCAAGTCGATCACCTGCGGATTCAACTCTACCGCGTCGATGGCGCCCGCCTGGTGGTAAATCGCCTGCAACACATCGGCCCCGGCGCCGCTTCCAAGTATCAGGACCCGGGGGCGCTCCAGCAGGTGATAGGGAAGCGCGGAGGTGAGGTAGTCCAGATAGCCAAGTGGCTTTCGCCGCCCGTCATAGCGATTGAGCGCGGAGAGCCCGTCACCATCCGTAAACACGCCCAGCTGTGGCGGCGGTTCCAGGGCCGCGTTGAGGCTCAGCCCGGGTGCATGCCGGAAAGGGATCGAAGCGTTTTCCACCACCGTGATGAGACCCAATGGGCTTGAGCTTTCGGCGGCCACCCGTGCGCCCTTGATGCGCAGGGTCTGACTCAATTCCTTGTAGTCGGAGGGCCGCAGTGCGATCCAGTCGCCTGGCAGGCTAGCCGGCACAATGACCGCTGCGGCCACAAGCAGTACCGGCAACCAGCGCCGATGCCAATGGCACTCGATGCTTGCCAGCGCGGCCGCCGCCAGACCCGCGCTGCCCACAAGGCGGAGCGCATTCACAGGCGTCAAGCCAAATAGGGCAACGATGATGGCAATGCAGCCTATCCCGGCTCCCAGAATGTCAAAGCTGTAGATGCGGTGGACCTGATGATGGAACCGCGTGAAGGTGAGACAGACACACGTCGCAGCGCAGAAAAAGGGAACGAACAGGAGCAGATAGATCAACAGCAAACGCAGCGCCTGCCGCGGTTCCCACAAGATCTCCAGAGGATTGAATGCGACGCGCTGGGCGAGCGCGAAACAAGCGATCGCAGAAACGCCGAACAACAGTGCGCCGGTCACGAACACCGCTGCAAACCTCGGCGTGATCGTGCGCTGCATCAGGGCCACGATCGCACCGGCCGCGCCGTAGCCCAGCAGGGCGACACTGATCATCATGTAGGCGAAGTGGTGCCATTGGATGATGGAGAGCAGGCGCATCAGCAGGATTTCGTAGCCAAGCGCGGATGCGGAAAGCAGGGAAAGGGCGAAGAGCGGCGGGGAGAGCATGATGGCGTGACGACATCAGCGCCCACCGACCAACGGCACGAACCTGACAGGCAAGATCTGTTTGGTGGAAATCGTGCCGTCCCCCGCTTTCTCGATCAGCAGCAAGTACTGGGTCAGGAACTGGGCGCCCACCGGGACCACCATCCTGCCGCCGGGTTTCAGTTGCCGGATGAGCGGGGGCGGAACATGACTTGCAGCTGCGGTGACGATGATGGCGTCATAGAGTGCGTTGTCCTCCCAGCCGTAGTAGCCGTCGCCCACCTTGGTCTTCACTTGCGTGTATGCGAGGCGTTTCAAGCGTTCCTGCGCCTGTGCCCCCAGCGGCTCGATGATTTCGATCGTATAGACCGCTCGCGCCAGCTCTGCGAGGATCGCCGCCTGGTAGCCGGAGCCGGTGCCGATTTCCAGCACGACGTCGGTGGGCTTGACCCTCATCAGGTCGGTCATCAGGGCAACGATGTAAGGCTGCGAGATGGTCTGGCCGTAGCCGATGGGCAGCGGGCGGTTCTCATATGCGTTGCCCTCCTGCTCCGGTGGAACAAACTGGTGGCGGGGCACCTTCTCCATGGCCGCCATGACGCGCGCATCAAAGGCATGCCTGCCCGTTTCGGCGCCGGTATGAACCGATAGCGCTGCGATTTCCTTGACCATCAGAGTCCGGAGCGACGCAAAATCATCGGCGGCGCGGACGCCGGCGGACGCCACCGCCAGCGCGATTGCCGGAATCAACATGTGCAGCAGGAGCGTCGCTGGTTTCACAATGGCCTCCCTGCTTGCGCACGCACGGGGTGCTTCGCGTCTGCGCCTTCCGCGCAGCGTTCAAGCAGCGCCTTGCCACTCGTAACCGGCGTTGCACAGGTGCGATGCCGGCATACGTAGGCTGCCGGCCGGCCCTTGACGGGGTGCCGCCCCCGGCCGTTCGGGACGTCTTCGGCAAATGCCAGGACGCGTGCCGGCAGGTACGCGCGGTGAACGCTTTCCACGAGAGCCGCTGCCGCCGCCTTGTCGCCAGCAAAAATGATCTCGAACGGGCCGCGCTGCGCGAAATCCCGGGCGGCCAGCAGGTGTGGGAAGCCGGCCGGGGCCGCGGCGGCGGCGGCCCGGTATCTGTCGAATTCTTGCTCGGCGATGTCACGATAGAAATCGAGGCCGGTGAGCGCATGCAGGCGCAGGAAGGCGAACACGCTGGTTGATATGCCTGACGGCCAGGCGCTGTCGTGCGGCGCCCGGGGCCTATGCACCAATGGCTCGCCATCGCGGGGCGTGAAAAACAGTCCGTCCTCGCGGAACTTGTCGAGGATGAGCGCCACGAGTTCGACCGCGCGATCCAGGTATCGCTTGTCGAAGCAGGACTCGTAGAGGTCGATCAGCGCGTTGGCCAGGAAGGCATAGTCTTCGAGGAACCCAGGCACCTTGGCTACCCCGTCCTTCCAGGCCCGGTACACGCCACCGTCCGGCATGGTGAGTTTTTCCTCGATAGCGCTGGCGGCACGCCTCGCGGCAGCGAGGTACGCAACGGCGCCCGTCGCTTGGTAAGCCGCACAGAGTCCCTGGATCATGAGGCCGTTCCAGCCCGTGAGAATGTTGTCGTCACGGCCAGGGCGCGCGCGTTGGGTACGCGCCGCCAGGAGCCGCTCGCGCCAGTCTTCGAGGCGCGCCTCGTCCAATGCGTCCAGCGCGGCAGCACGGTGGAGCACCGATGTACCGTGTTCGAAGTTCCCGCGATCGGTCACGCCGTAGGCCAGGCAAGCCCGCGCGCCCTCGGAATCGCCCAGGACCGCCTTCACCTCGGCCGGCGTCCAGACATAAAACCGGCCTTCCGCCCCTTCGCTATCGGCATCTTCGCCAGCGTAAAAGCCGCCATCGGGATGCGTCATGTCGCGCAGAATGTACGCGATGGTGTTCTCAAAGACACGGCGCCAGGATGGCTTGCCAGTCAGGCGATAGGCGTTGGCGTAGAGCGCGACGAGCTGGCCGTTGTCATAGAGCATCTTTTCGAAGTGGGGCACGCCCCAGCGTTCGTCGACGCTGTAGCGCGCAAAGCCGCCACCGAGCTGGTCATGGATGCCCCCCGCCGCCATGCTGTCGAGCGTGCGCTCCAGCGCTTCAAGCAGCGCGGGTTCACCGGTACGGTGATAGATCCGCAGCACGAGGTCGTAGCCGCTCGCGTTGGGAAACTTGGGGGCGCCGCCAAATCCACCATGGACCGGGTCGGTGCCTCGTGCCAGGGCGCGAGCTGTCTCTGCGGGCAGGTCCTCGACTTCAGCGGCTTCACGGCGCAGGTCCGCCTGGTCGAGCCGTCTGAACTCCGACTGAAACTGCTTGACCATGTCGTGCAGTTCGTCGCGGCGATGCGTCCAGGCATCGCTCAGGCTCAGCAGCAGCCGCACGAACCCTGGCCGGCCGTAGCGGTCATCGGGCGGGAAGTAGGTGCCGCCGAAGAACGGTTCGCCTTGCGGGGTCAGGAACACCGTCAGCGGCCAGCCGCCGCCCTGCCCCATCATCAGGGGGACTTTCTGGTAAACGTCGTCGATGTCGGGACGCTCCTGCCGATCTACCTTGATGCTGATGAAACGTTCATTCAACAGGCCGGCGATCCGGGAGTTCTCGAACGATTCGTGTGCCATGACGTGGCACCAGTGGCACGCGGCGTAGCCGACGGAAAGCAGAACCGGCTTGTCTTCGTCGCGCGCACGGCAAAAGGCCGCTTCGCTCCAGGGATACCAGTCGACTGGATTGTCCGCGTGTTGTCGGAGGTAAGGCGAGGTTTCTGTGGCGAGCCGGTTTCTCATCATCGTCTCCAGCCTGATCCGATAGAACAACTGTGGCGCAGAGCAAGGCGTCCTGCAAGCGCGTGTTCGGGTCGTTTGACGTGCGGCCTTCGGCACCTATACTCACTTCAGGAGGCGGGCGACTGGAGGCAACCAATGGGGCCTTGCGCTTTCGATTGTCGCCTTGCCATCGCACGCCTTCCGGCGCGAAAACGCAACCGGCTCCATGAGCCCCGAAGCGGGGTACAAGGAGAGCAGTATGTTTACGCACCTTCTGCTGGCGGTTGACGGTTCCCCCCTGTCCGACGCGGCATTCCACAATGCGCTCCTGTTGGCGCAGGAAATGGAAGCGCGGATCACTGCGCTGCGAGTCGGGCCCAAGTACCACCTGTTCGCCTATCACACCGAAATGCTGACGGACAGCCGGGAGCTGTTCGCGGAAGAGATTGGGGAAGCAGCAAAGAAGTATCTGGAAAGGATCGCGCTGGAGGCAGCCGAGGCTGGTGTGACTTGTGCGACGACCTTTCTGGTCGACGATCACCCGTACGAAGCCATCATCAAGACTGCCGAAGACAGGGGCTGTGACCTGATCGTGATGGCGTCTCATGGAAGGCGCGGCGTGCAGGGTGTGCTGCTCGGCAGCGAAACACAGAAGGTGCTGACCCACAGCAAGATCCCCGTGCTGGTTTACCGTTGACACCAGCGTTTTCGCGTTCGCCCCACGTGCGCGAGCCGGACACGTCCGAGTGGAACTTCACCAGCGCGCTGCTCGGTTCGTTTGAACGCAGGCAAGCCAAGGTGTTCGCGCTCGAGCCTTGAGCGAGCCAGCAGCATGGCCTGGCGCAAGATGCGCGACGCCGGGCATGGGCTATGGTTCTATATCCGCCTGGAACCCCGGTGTGTCGCGCGCAAGCCATCCGGCTCGCCGCAATAGTGCAGGATCTCTGTGCGCGCGGTATTGCGCAGGCGCACGGCGGCGGGCCAGTCGTCGCCATCCGGCCACAGCGGGCTGCCGATGACCACACCGATCGGTCCGCGCCGCGGCAGCCATTGTCCGTCCCGCAGTACGGAGCGCGTACCCCGGATGGCGACCGGCACCACCGGCGCGCCGGCGTGCGCGGCGGCCAGGAATGCGCCCGTGCGGAAGCTTTGCAGGCCGGGCGTGCGCCCAAACGTGCCCTCCGGAAAAAACAGGACAGAGTGCCCGGCGCGCACCGCCGCCACGATCCGCTCCACGTCCTCGTGCTCTCGCCGCGGATCAAGGCGGTCGATGAAATCCGCGCCGATGCTGGCCAGGTAGGCGCCGGGTATGCGCTGGGATTGAAGCTCGCGCTTGGCCACGAAGCAGATCGGCCTGGGCAGGGCCGCCACCAGGACGATACCGTCCAGGTAGCTGGCGTGGTTCGATACCAGGATGCACGGCTGGTCGCGCGGCAGGCGCTCGGCCTCGTCCACGAACCAGGGTATCGCGCTCAGCCTGAGCAGCAGCCTTGCGGCGCGGTGGCTGACGGCCCAGCCCAGTTGCGGCCGATGCAGTACTACCGAGGCCAGCCAGGTCGCCGGGGTCAGCGCGGCGAACAAGGCCCAGGCGTAGCAGGCATAGGCCAGGCCTGCGCCGGTCTGCCGGATGCGCCGCAGTTGGGGAAGCATCGCCTGCCATCCGAAGCGGGCGATCTGCAGCCAGGGAGCGCCCTGCCCCCGGCCGAGCCGGCCTTGCTCGAAGCGCTCCCGGCAGGCGGCGCGGCGGATCTTGCCACTCGAGGTCTTCAGGATGCTGTGCGGCGAGACCAGGGCAATGTGGTCGGGAGGCAGGCCCAGCACGTCGATGGCCGTCTTCAGCACCTGCCGGTGCAGCATCCGGCGCGCATGTAGATCCTTCACGGCGGTTTCGGCCATCACCACGATGCGTTCCGTGCCGCTGCTGGGGTCCGGGCAACCGAAAACGGCAACACAGCCCTTGCGCATGCCCGCGATGGCGCCGATCGCCTGCTCGAGCTCGTACGGGTAGATATTGCGGCCGCCGCGCACGATCATCTCCTTGGCGCGGCCGGTGATGAAGACATCATTGCCGGCGACATAGGCGTAATCCCCGGTGTTCACCCAGTCGTGATCAAAGAGCAGGCGCGTCTGCTCCGGATTGCGGAAATACCCGCTGGTAGCCGACGGGCCGCGGAACTGCAGCAGCCCCTCGTGGCGCTCGGCCAACTCGTGCCCGCTGGCATCGACGATGCGCACTTCATGGCCCGGGAGCGGCCGGCCGCAGGCGGGGAACTCCAGCACATCGCTATCCTGCTCCGCCGCGGCGGCTGCCCTGGCGGCGCGCATGAATTCGGTCCGGCCGATGCGATCGACCAGCAGGCCGCGGTCCAGCGGAGGAAAGCTGAGGCCCAGCGACGCCTCGGCCAGCCCATACACGGGGGAAATGGCCTCCGGGCGCAGGCCGTAGCGTACAAAGCGCTGCGCAAAGGCGCGCATGGTCTGCACGCTTACTGGCTCGGCACCATTGAAGGCGAAGCGCCAACTACCCAGGTCAAGTCCGGCCAGCGCCGCATCGGCCAGCTTGCGCAGACAGAGTTCGTAGGCAAAGTTGGGGCCGCCCGACAGCGTGCCCCGATACTTGTGGATCGCCCAGAGCCAGCGCTCTGGCCGCGCAAGGAAGGCCAGCGGCGACATCACGACCAGGGGATAGGCGTAGTAGAGGCTACCCAGCCACGCCCCGATCAGCCCCATATCGTGGTACAGCGGCAGCCAGCTGACGAAGACATCCTGGGAGCCAACGCCCAGGGCCTGCCCCATCGCCCGCAGGTTGGCCAGCAGGTTGGCGTGGGTCAGGACGACGCCCTTGGGCGAGCCGGTGCTGCCAGAGGTGTACTGCAGCAGGGCGATATCGTGCGCACGCACGATCGCGTGCACCGGCGCGCCGCCACCCGTGCAAGCCTCCAGTTCCGTCGGCGTCACCACGTCGTGCAGCGTACCGGTGCTGGCCTTGAGCAGTGCGGCCAGCGGCTTGGCTTGCGCGACCGTGACCAGGATGGGTGCCTGGGCATTGGCCAGGATGCCGGCATGGCGCTGCAGATGATCGCCGATCTGCGCCAGCCGCGCCGGCGGATAGAGCGGAACGGGGATGCCACCGGCAATTAGCACGGCGCAGAAACTGTAGAAGTACTCAGGGCTGGTGGGCAGCATGATGGCCACGGCCGTGCCCGGACGCAGACCCCGTTCGGCCAGCCCCGTGGCCATGGCCGTCGCGCGCTGGTGCAGTTGGGCAAAGCTGATCGGGATGTCGTCGCTGCTGCCGTCCTGCAGGATGATATGAGTTCGGTCCGGATGGCGGCGCAGATGCCAGCCGAGCACATCGGTCAAGGTGACGGCACTCTCCGGAGCCTGGGCCGCAGGGAACGGGCGGGCACGCCGCGGGAGCGTTCCGCCCGTGCCAGGCGGCAGATCCTTGGCGGCCAGCAAGGCGCGCAGCAGGGCGCGCGGCGTGTCGGCCTGGGCCAGGACTTGCTCGGGCAGGCTGACGCCAAACCGCTGCTCGACGCGAGTGAGGAGTTCGACGCGCGTCAGGCTATCGAAGCCCAAGTCGCCTTCGAGCGTGCTGTCCAGCGAGACCGGCATCTCGGCGGTCCCCTGCTGCTGCACTGCCGACGACATCTCCCGGACAATGTCGAGCAGCGCGTTGTCGTAGCTTTCCCGGGAGGGTGAATTTGGTCCCATGCGCATGGCAGCCGTTCCGTCCAAGCCGGCGGCGCGCCCGCCGCTACTGAGGGGATGCGGCAAATGTGGCGTACAGGGTGCTCGGATAGCGGCACAGAGTGACACACCCTTAAGATAGACCGCCTGCCAGCTTTGTCGAGGCGGGCAGGGCCGGACCCGGCGCGCTTGGCCACTCCGGCGCCGGCTCGCTATCCTTGGAAGTGGCGCAGTTGCGGATTCTCAAGGAAGTGCGAGCCATGAAGGAGCACGCCGATCTGGCCGACAGGATTCTGGAGGTCGCGCTGAGACTCGCCGAGCGCGGCGGATGGGATGCATTGCATCTCCATGAGATTGCCGCGTCCATGGAGATCGGTCTGGCCGACATTTACCGGCACTACCGGCAGAAGGACGATCTGGCAGAGGCCTGGTTCGGCCGGGCCGACTTCGCGCTGGTTTGCGCAACCCAGCGCGAAGGCTGGCATGGCCTGTCCACGCGCGAGCGCCTCTCGCTAGCCATCCTCGCCTGGCTGGAGGCCCTGGCGCCGCATCGGCGGCTCACCGCGGAGATGCTGCGCTACAAGCTGCAGCCGGAGCACTTGCATCTGCAGGCGCAAGGCCTGCTGCATATCAGCCGCACCGTGCAATGGATCCTGGAGGCCGCCTGCCTGCCGGCGGCCGGCTTGCGCCGGGAGGCGGAAGAGGTCGTGCTGACCGGGATCTTTCTCTCCACATTTGGCGTCTGGCTACACGACCCGTCACCGGAGGCCAGCCGCACGCAGGCCTGGCTAGACCGGCAACTACGGCTTGCCGAGCGGCTGGCCTTGCGCACGCCCGGCGGCGCGGGGGGCGCCCGCCCAATTGCGATGACCATTCGGCAAACTCCGACCGGTCCACATGCGCCCTGGTCGTTTCCCCGCTCCTAGCGGGTGATCCAGCCCCAGCGAACGAAAACCGTCAAATCCGGCAATGCCAACGACGGATCAACCCCACTGCAGGCAGCCTCACGCACACCCGCGCAACGCCGCGTAGCTAACCCTCCACACTCACCCCTCAAAACTATCACTTGATTAAATTCATCCAAACAATTCATCGACCGACCGGTCGGTTTATAAATATACTGCGGCATCGCCTCACAGGAAATCTCCATGTACACCCAATCTCTCGATCTCCCGGGCAACGCGCAACAGCCCGGCACGGCGCCGGCCGATACCTCGCCGCAGCAAGCGCATTTCGACGCCCTGATGGCGGCTGACGGCAAGATCGAGGCGCAGGACTGGATGCCCGATGCGTATCGCAAGACGCTGATCCGGCAGATTTCCCAGCACGCGCACTCGGAAATCATCGGCATGCAGCCCGAGGGCAACTGGATCAGCCGGGCCCCGAGCCTGAAGCGCAAGGCGATCCTGCTCGCCAAGGTGCAGGACGAGGGTGGGCATGGCCTGTATCTGTATAGCGCAGCCGAAACGATGGGCGTGTCGCGCGACCAATTGGTCGATGCCCTGCACGCCGGCAAAGCCAAGTACTCGAGCATCTTCAATTACCCCACGCCGACCTGGGCGGACGTGGGCGTGATCGGCTGGCTGGTGGATGGCGCGGCGATCATGAACCAGATCCCGCTGTGCCGTTGCACCTACGGCCCGTATGCCCGCGCCATGATCCGCATCTGCAAGGAGGAGTCCTTCCACCAGCGCCAGGGCTTCGACGCCCTGCTGTCGATGATGAAGGGCACCCAGGCGCAAAAGGACATGGTGCAGCAGGCGGTGGACCGCTGGTGGTGGCCGGTGCTGATGATGTTCGGCCCGAGCGACAAGGATTCCATCCATAGCGGCCAGTCGTTCCAATGGGGCATCAAGCGGATCTCGAACGACGACCTGCGCCAGAAGTTCGTCGATGCCACCGTCGAACAAGCCCGCATCCTCGGCGTGACGCTGCCCGATCCGGACCTGAAGTGGAATGAAGAGCGCAAGGCGCACGACTACGGCGCGATCGACTGGGAAGAATTCTGGCGCGTCGTGAACGGCGACGGGCCTTGCAACAAGGAGCGCCTCGCCACCCGGGTGAAGGCGCACAACGATGGCGCGTGGGTGCGCGAAGCCGCGCTGGCGTATGCCGAAAAACAGGCCGTGCGGGCTCACAAGCAAGCCGCTTGAACAGGAGATGAAGATGAACAAGGAATGGCCGATCTGGGAAGTATTCGTGCGCAGCAAGCAGGGCCTGGACCACAAGCACTGCGGCAGCCTGCACGCATCCGATGCGAGCGCCGCACTGCGCATGGCGCGCGACGTCTACACGCGCCGGCAGGAAGGCGTAAGCATCTGGGTGGTGCCGTCGGCGGCAATCACGGCATCCGATCCTGCCGACAAGGAGTCTTTCTTCGAGCCGGCCGGCGACAAGATCTATCGCCATCCGACCTTCTTCGTGCTGCCTGCCGAAATCGACCACATGTAAGACGAGACGCAATGATGACCACGCCCCAACATTTGTCGTACGTGCTGCGCCTGGCCGACAACGCGCTGATCCTCGGCCAGCGCAACAGCGAGTGGTGCAGCCATGGCCCGGCGCTCGAGGAGGACATCGCGCTGGCGAATATCAGCCTCGACCTGATCGGCCAGGCGCGGCTGCTGTACTCGCACGCGGCTACGCTCGACGAAGCGCTGAGCGGCGCGAAGAAAACCGAAGACAGCTACGCCTACTTCCGCTCCGAGCGCGAGTTCGCCAACTACACGATGGTGGAGTTGCCGCACTTCGGGCCGTTCGCAGGCACCGCTCGCACCGAACGCGACTATGCCGTCACGATAGTGCGCAACTTCCTCTACTCCGCGCTGATGGCCCATCTGTGGACGGCATTGCAATCGTCCAACGACGAGCAACTGGCGGCCATCGCCGCGAAATCGCTGAAGGAGACGCGCTACCACCTCAGCCATGCCAGCGAGTGGCTGATCCGCTTCGGCGACGGCACGGCGGAGTCGCACCGGCGCGCACAGGCGGCGCTGGACTACCTGATGCCGTACACGCGGGAGTTCTTCGCAACCGATGCGGTGGAAATCGCGATGGCCGAGGCCGGCGTCGGCCCCCTGGTGGCTGGCCTCGAACCTGCATGGCAGGCAGACGTTGAGCAGGCCATTGCCCAGGCCACCCTCAAGCTGCCGTCGCCGGTGAAACACGTTACGACCGGCAAGCACGGCGAACATTCGGAACACATGGGCTTCCTGCTTGCCGAAATGCAGTCCCTGGCACGCCAGCATCCCGGCGCTACCTGGTAGATCGCGATGACCGCCGCCACATTGATGCATGCCGACACCACGCTGGAACGTGCCTGGACCGTACTTGAGGCGGTCCCGGACCCGGAGATCCCCGTGGTATCGATTCGCGAGCTGGGCATCCTGCGCGACGTGCGCCGCGGCGCCGACGACGCCGTCGAAGTCGTCATCACGCCAACCTATTCGGGGTGCCCGGCGATGTCGCAGATTGCCGAGGATATCGGACAGGCGCTGGACGCCGCCGGGATCGTCCCCCATCGCATCGTCACCGTGCTTGCCCCTGCGTGGAGCACCGACTGGATGACCGGCGAAGCGCGCGACAAGCTGCGCCGCTATGGCATTGCGCCACCTGCCGGCAACTGCGGCAGCGCGGATGCGCCGCAAGAAAAGACCATCCGCTTCGTGCCTCGCGCGGCCGCCCGGGACAAGCCGGCCTGCCCGCAATGCGGCTCGGTGCACACCGAACTCCTCGCCCAGTTCGGCTCGACGGCATGCAAGGCGCTGTACCGCTGCATCGATTGCCGCGAGCCGTTCGATTACTTCAAACCGTACTGACCGTACTGACCTGGACCGACATTATGGCGACTCCACAATTCCATCCTTTGCGTATCCGCGAGGTACGGCCCGAAACCGCCGATGCCGTGACCGTCTCCTTCGAGGTGCCCGAGGACCTGCGCGATGCGTACCGCTTCACGCAAGGACAATTCGTCACGCTGAAGGCGCATCTCGATGGCGAGGAAACCCGGCGCTCGTATTCGATCTGCGTGGGCGTCACCGACTACGACCGCGATGGCGAACTGCGCATCGGCATCAAGCGCGTGCGCGGCGGGCGCTTTTCGAACTTCGCGTTCGACACGCTGCAACCTGGCCATGAGATCGAGGTGATGACGCCCGATGGCCGCTTCTTCACGCACCTGAACGCCGACCTGTCGCGGACCTACGTGGCGTTCTCGGGAGGCTCGGGCATCACGCCCGTGCTCGCGATCATCAAGACCACGCTTGAGACGGAGCCGACCAGCCGGTTCACGCTGGTGTACGGCAACCGCAGCGTCGACGCGATCATGTTCGCCGAGGAACTGGAAGACCTGAAGAACCGCTATATGAGCCGGTTCTCGCTGTATCACGTGTTGTCCGACGATTTGCAGGAAGTCGAACTGTTCAACGGCGTGCTGGATCAGGAGAAATGCCGGGCATTCCTGGAAACGCTCACGCCGGCCGACGAAATCGATGAAGCGTTCATCTGCGGCCCCGGCCCGATGATGGATGCAGCCGAAGCCGCGCTAAAGGCAGCCGGCGTGGCGCCGGAGAAAGTGCACGTCGAACGCTTCGGCACACCGCTGCCGCAAGCGGGCGTGCCGCCCATCGAAATCACCGACGACATGCCGGCGGCGGACCTGGAAGTGATCATCGACGGCAAGCGGCGCAAGCTGCGGCTGCCTTATGTGGGGGTCAGCGTACTCGATGTCGGCCTGAAAGCGGGCCTTGCCCTGCCCTACGCCTGCAAGGGCGGCGTGTGCTGCACGTGCCGCGCGAAAGTCCTCGAAGGCGAAGTGAAGATGGAAAAGAACTACACGCTCGAACAACATGAAATCGACGATGGCTTCGTCCTCACCTGCCAATGCCATCCGGTGTCGGATCGGGTTGTCGTCAGCTACGACGAACGGTAAACGCTAATCGCAGTCCTGCAACCTCTAAAAAATACGCCCCCCGCAATGAATCATTCCCTCTTCAGCAAACACGAAAAGACGCTCGAGCGCGCCCTGGAAGCCATCCGGACGCGCGGCTATTGGAGTCCCTTCAACGAGATGCCCAGCCCGCGCGCCTATGGTGAAACCGCCGCCGCCGACGGCGAAGCGGCATTCAAGGCACAGCTTGGCCAGCCCTTCACACTCGATCAACCCGGCAGCAACGGCACGATCGGCGAAGAGCGCTCGCCATTCGGCCAGACCTTGCATATCGGCTACCCCAAAGCGGATCCGGACGCGCTGATCGCGGCGGCACAAAAGGCGCAGGCACAGTACCGCAAGGCCGGTCCGAAAGCCTGGGTGGGCGTGAGCCTGGAAATCCTGGCGCGGCTGAATCAGGCCAGCTTCGAGATCGCGCACAGCGTCATGCACACCACCGGGCAGGCGTTCATGATGGCGTTCCAGGCCGGCGGCCCGCACGCGCAGGATCGCGCGCTCGAGGCCATCGCCTACGCGTGGGACGCGATGCGCGACATTCCGGAGACGGCCTACTGGGAAAAGCCGCAGGGCAAGAATCCTCCGCTAGCCATGGAGAAGCGCTTCACCGTCGTGCCGCGCGGCATCGGCCTGGTGATCGGCTGCTGCACGTTTCCCACCTGGAACAGCTACCCGGGGATGTTCGCCGACCTTGCAACCGGCAATGCCGTCATCGTCAAGCCACATCCGGCCGCGATCCTGCCGCTCGCCATCACCGTGCGTATCGCGCGGCAAGTGCTACAGGACGCCGGCTTCGATCCCAACGTCGTGACCTTGCTGGCGACCGCACCCAACGACGGCCCGCTTGTGCAGTCGCTGGCCACGCGCGACGAGATACGGCTGATCGATTTCACCGGCAGCACCGCCAATGGCGACTGGCTCGAGACACATGCGCCGCAGGCCCAGGTCTACACGGAGAAGGCTGGCGTCAACCAGATCGTGATCGATTCGGCGGACGAACTCAAAGCGGTGGCCCGCAACATCGCGTTTTCTCTCGCGCTGTATTCCGGCCAGATGTGCACCGCGCCGCAGAATATCTATGTGCCGCGTGGCGGCATCAAGACAGCCGAAGGCACCGTCCCGTTTGAAGAGGTCGCCCGATCCATCGCCGGCGCCGTGCAGAAGCTGACTGCCGATGCGGCCCGTGCCGTCGAACTCACCGGCGCGATCCAGAACCAGGGCGTGCTCGCCCGGATCGACGAGGTCGCCGCGCTCGGCACGCCGCTGCTCGCCAGCCAGCGCCTCGTGCATCCCGAATTCCCCGACGCAACGATCGCCACCCCGGTCCTGCTGCAACTCGACGCCAGCCGCGACGATGCTACCTTCACGCAGGAATGGTTCGGCCCGATCGCGTTTGTGATCGCGACCGACTCCAGCGCGCAGTCGCTGGCACTCGCGGCGCGCATCGCCCGCACGCGCGGTGCCCTGACGCTGTCCGTCTACAGCACGGACGAAGCGGTGCTCGATGCCGCCGGGGAGGCTGCCGTGGAAGGCGGCGTCGCCTTGTCCGTCAACCTGACGGGCGGCGTCTTCGTGAACCAGTCCGCAGCGTTCTCGGACTTCCACGCAACGGGTGCAAACCCCGCGGCCAACGCCAGCCTTGCCGATACCGCGTTTGTTGCCAATCGCTTCCGCGTCGTGCAAAGCCGCCGGCATGTCCCGCAGCGCGAGCCGTCGTAAGCGTCGCTGACGAAGCCGCGGATTCGCCCGTCCCGGGCGTTCAGGTGGCTTCGCATCGTCATCCGCAGTCAAGCCAGGGTGCCCGCTATCCGGCCGGCCGGCGCGCATGCGTCGGCCGGGTGGGCGCCGCTATGGAGTTATGGAGTTATGGAGTTCCGGATGCTTGACGACCCGGCACGGCACCACGGCAAAGACCGTTGCCGCGCATAGCCGGGTTGCCGAGCCGTCGTGTGGCGCCCCCAATCCCGCCACCGTTCCATCCTATTCAGTCGCTTCACCATCAGGAGACAACCGTGGTCCAGCCAATTCCCCAACCGGGCGAACTCGAGCCCATCGAACTCGCCAGCCGCGACGAACTCCAGGCGCTGCAACTCTCACGGCTCAAATGGTCGCTCCGTCATGCGTATGACAACGTTCCGCACTACCGCAGCGCCTTCGACGCCGCCGGCGTGCACCCGGACGACCTGCGCCAGTTGTCCGACCTGGCGAAGTTCCCCACCACCTCGAAGAAAGACCTGCGCGACAACTATCCGTTCGGGCTGTTTGCCGTGCCCAGGGACGAGGTCGTGCGCGTGCATGCATCTAGCGGCACGACCGGCAAGCCGACCGTGGTGGGCTACACCGCGAAAGACATCGACACCTGGGCCAACGTAACGGCCCGCTCCATCCGCGCGGCGGGCGGCCGCCGCGGCGATACGCTGCACAACGCATTCGGCTATGGACTGTTCACCGGCGGCCTGGGCATCCATTACGGCGCGGAGCGCCTCGGCTGCATGGTCGTGCCGATGTCCGGCGGACAGACCGAGAAGCAAGTCCAGCTGATCCGCGACTTTGAGCCGTCGATCATTCTCGTCACGCCCTCCTACATGCTCAACCTGCTCGACGAGATGGCGCGCCAGGGCATGGATCCGGCGGCGTCATCGCTGAAGATCGGCATCTTCGGCGCCGAGCCGTGGACGCAGGGCATGCGCGCCGAGATCGAGACGCGCGCGGGCATCCAGGCCATCGATATCTACGGGCTCTCGGAGATCATGGGCCCCGGCGTTGCCTGCGAATGCATTGAAAGCAAGGATGGACCGGTCATCTGGGAAGATCACTTCTATCCCGAGATCATCGATCCGATCTCCGGCGAAGTGCTGCCCGACGGCAGCCAGGGCGAGCTGGTATTCACCTCGCTGTCGAAGGAGGCCATGCCCATGATCCGCTACCGCACGCGCGACCTGACCACGCTGCTGCCGCCGACATCGCGCTCGATGCGCCGGCTGGCGAAGATCACCGGGCGTTCGGACGACATGCTGATCATCCGCGGCGTCAACGTGTTCCCGAGCCAGATCGAGGAGCTGATCCTGGGCATCGGCCGCCTGAGCGGCAACTACCAGTTGTGCATCACCCGCGAAGGGCATATGGACTCCCTGTCCGTCTCGGTCGAGGCGCGCGCCGGGGTCTGCGACGCGCTCACCGACAGCGACCGTGCGCAGCTGGGACGCGAACTGCAGCACCGGGTGAAGACCATGGTGGGCGTTTCCACGGCGGTACGCGTGCTGAACGCCGGTGAGATCAAGACTACAGCCACCGGCAAGGCCCAGCGCGTGCTCGACCTGCGCCACGTCGGCGCCTGAGTCCGGGCAACGGTGCCGCCCGCGCCGGATGAACGGCGGCAGGCGGCCCGGCAGATAAAAAGGAAAGCAAAAAAGCGGAAAACAACACCGCAAGCAAAATTCAAAACAGGAGACAAGATGATCACCATCCGCAAATTGATGGCAGTTGGCCTCGGCCTGGCTGCCCTGCCCTGGACCGCGGCAACGGCTGGCGCGGAACCCGCCTTCCCGAGCAAGCCCGTGCGCTGGATCGTGCCCTACCCCGCCGGAGGCGGTTCGGACTTCCTGGCGCGCTCCATCGGGCAGCCGCTCTCGACCCGCCTGGGCCAGCCGGTCGTGGTGGACAACAAACCCGGCGGCAACACCGCCATCGCCGCGGCGGAAACCGCTCGCGCGCCGGCGGATGGCTACACAGTGCTGTCGGCGGACAACGGCACGCTGGTGTTCAACCCCGCGCTGTACAAGTCCCTTTCCTACAATCCGTTAAAAGACCTGGCGCCGGTTACGCTGCTTGGCCGCTTCCCGATGATCCTGGTGGTGGGTCCGGGGATACGTGCCAGCAACGTGCAAGAATTCATTGCCGCGGCGAAAGCCAAGCCGGGCGGCATCGACTATGCTTCCGCGGGTGCAGGCAGCCCGCATCATCTGGCGATGGAACTGCTCAAGGTGGAAGCTGGCCTGACCATGGTCCACGCGCCGTATCGCGGCGCGGCGCCTGCGCTGGCCGACGTTGCCGGCGGGCAGGTCCCGGCCATGATGGTGGATCTTGCCTCGGGCGCCGGTTTCATCAAGGGCGGCAAGGTCAAGGCACTGGCCGTGGCCAATCCCACCCGCCTGCCGCAGTTGCCCGATGTGCCGACCTTCGCCGAGGCAGGTTACAAGAACGTGGAGGCCGCCGCGCTCGTCGGAATGGTGGCGCCGTCGGCCACGCCTCCCGAGGTGATCGCCATCCTGAACAAGCAGGTCGTGGCTACCATCAGGGAGCCGGCAGTCAACAAGCGGCTGGTGGAGTTCGGGGTGGAACCCGTGGGCAGTACGCCGGCGCAGTTTGCCGATCTGCTGCGCAGCGAGACCGCTCGCTGGCACAAGCTCATCCGGGATCTGAAGATCAAGCTGGATTAAGGCGGAGACGAGCGGTGCCGCCGCCCGCTACCGGCGGCACCGTGCCATTGCCCGTTGCCCGCCTGTAGCCTGTACCGTTCGATGTTGCGCACAAAAGCTGCGTTGTCGCATAGCATGGTGGCAATGCACTCGCCGAGCTGCACGAACATCGATCTCTTGAGCAGAAGGGGCAACCATCATGGACCAGGGCTTTCATCACTTTTCCGAACTGTTCGCGCAACTGGGATTGCCGGCCAGCGAAGCGGAGATCCGGACCTTCATCGCCACGCATTCCCCGCTCGCCGACGACGTGCCGCTCGCGGACGCACCGTTCTGGACGCCCGCCCAGGCGGCGCTGCTGCAGGACGAAATCCTTGAGGACGCCGATTGGGCGGAAGTGGTGGACCAGCTGAATGTGGCCCTGCGATGCTCGAAATGACAAGATCCCGGCACGCGGGGTGAATCTACCCTGAAGAATGCGTACGGCCCGTGGCAGTGCGGCGCTCGCGGCCTCTCAATGCGCAGGCATGCACCTGAGCACGGAGGCGAAGTGATCCATCGAGATCTCAACCTCGTCCTCCAGCCTGACTCCGCCGAATTCCGCAAGCCGCTGGCCGGCTCGCTCGATGCTGAAGACCACAGCCTTCCAGGTGCCGTCGGGCACCGAGAGCGTCAGGCGCGTATTAAATTCCACCTGGGGATCGATCCGGCTTCGCACTGTCACAAGGTCGCCCGCCTGCGGGCGGATGGCGCCAACCGCAACCACGTCGCCGACAACCGGTTGCCCTGCCGGGTATGCTGCGCTCGCCATGTCTTCGTGATTCATGGTCCCAAACCCTCCTTTGCGTTAATCCTACAAAATGGCCGCCGCTTTTTCAAAGCGGGGAACCGTGCGGAAGCACCCGATGGCACGCGCCGCCAGCGCCACGCGCGGCGGGCATTCACTGCGGCTGCAGCTTCCGGTATGCGTTGAAATGCCGGATCGCACGCATATCGTCCCCCAAGGTTTCATACAGCCGCGCTGCATTGAAGTGGGCATCCGCGAACTCCGGGGCGAGTTCGATGCAGTGCCCATAGCTGGCCAGCGCCTCTGCCTGCAGCCCGTCGTCTTCCAGCGCGACGGCCAGGTTGAAGTGCATCAGCGGTTCGTCCGGCAGATGCGCAAGCCCGCAGCGGTAGAGCGCGATCGCCTCTCCGAAGTGGCCGGCGGCGCAGAGCATGCACCCCAGGTTGAGATAGGGTTCGAGATAGCTCCCATCGGCTGAGAGCGCACGGCGGTATGCCTGCTCCGCTTCGCCAGGCGCCTCGGCTTCCAGCTTGCAACCGGTCTGGAACCAGATGCTCGCTTCGGCGGACGGGGCTTGGTGCAGGGAATGGACGGCGGCAGCGCCGGCCTCCTCTGGCTCGAAATCCATCAGCAGCTGGCCCGATTCCGCCTGCCACTGCCTGACGGTGTCGCGGGTCGCCACCTCATTGCCGATCGCGCGAATTCGCACGCCGGTCAGCGGCGCTTCCTGCCCTCTGGACGCCTTCAGTTTCGAAAGCGCGCGCGAGATGCGGCGGCTCGGGATCTGCGCCTCGCGCAATGAGTTCGCGGTGCGCAGCATCACCATGTCCTGGAAGGTGAAGAGGTATTCGCGGCGCGCGCCGCGGCTTGGCGTGACCACGCCATCCGCGATCAGCCTGGCGGCAACCGAGCGCGGGATGCCGAGCATGGCCTGGACCTCGCGCAACGTATATAGCGTCATCTGCCGGTCACTTCTTGCCTGCCGCTCGGCGCGCGGGTGCCGGCGCGGGCGCGGTGGCGCGGCGCGCGGTCTTGCGTGCCTTCGGCGCATCCGGCGCCGCGGCCGTTTTCCCGGCTGCGCGTTTGCGCTGCTGCACACTGGCGCGCAATGCTTCCATCAGGTCGATGACTTCCGCGCCCTGCGTGGCTTCGCGTTGTTCCGTCACGGTGATCTTCTTGCCGGCGATTTTCTTGTCGATTGCCGCGAGGACCCGCGCCTTTTCTTCGTCGGCGTAGGCGGCGGGATCGTAGCTGCCCACCGAATTCTGCTCGATCAGTTGCTGCGCCAGCGCCAGTTCCGCGGGCTGTACGTCCGCCTTCTCCACATGCAGGTCGGCCATGGGGCGCACTTCGTCGGCATAGAGCAACTGCTGCAGGATCAGGCCATCGTCGCCTGGCCGCACCTGGACCATGTACTGCTTGCCTTTCCACACCCATCGGGCCAGCGCGCAGGTGCCGGTCCGGCGCATCGCTTCGGTCAGCAAGGCATACGGCTTCGCTCCGCGCTTGTCCGGGCCGAGGTAATAGGCATTGTCGAAGTAGATCGGATCGATCGCGCCGGCCGGCACGAACGACACGATGTCGATCGTATGGCGGCCCTCCGCCTCCAGCGCATCCAGTTCTTCCGGCTCGAAGACCACATAGTGATCCTTCTCGAACTCGTACCCCTTCACCATCTCGGAGCGCTCCACCACCACATCTTCGCGCAGGCAGATGTACTGCTGTTTCAGGCGCGATCCGCACCCTTTGTGCAGCAGGTTGAAGCTCACCCCGGATTGGCTTTCCGTCGCGGTGTACACCTTGACCGGAATCGAGACCAGCCCGAAGCTGAGGGAAAGCGAAGCGAGGGAACGAGCAGCCATGGCGAATCACCCTGCGAGGACGGGAGCGGGATCTTTCGCATATAGCTTAGACCGTGCCCGGCAAAGGGTTGAATGCATGGACGCCCGCGGAGGCAGAGTCGCCACTTTTTGGGCCTGTAGGCGATTTTTTGACGTGCAAGCTCGGCGGACCGGACGTGTAAATTCTGCGATGGACGGAGTCCGGCATGGCGCGGCGGCAGCCCCACGGAATCTCGCTTGCCTAGGCAGCCAATGCCGACCTAAGCTCCATACAGAGGATCCTAAGCGCGGGTTGGCGCACAAACCATCGCGAAGTGTCCTTTCATATCGATGTCAGAGTGATGCCAGAGCTATGCCGCGTGGAACACCTGCGGCCTCTGGCCAGCCCGCGCCATGGAGCCCATCGCCTATCCGTATCAACTGGTACAGGAGCGGGGAACGCTGAAATGTTTCCTGCTGGCTCTGTTCATGCATCTGCTGCTGGGCATCTTGCTCTACTACGGCGTGCACTGGCAAAGCCGCACGCCGGCAGGCGTGGAAGCCGAATTGTGGGACAGTGTTCCCGACATTGCGCAGCCCCAGCCGGTGGTCCAGCCGAACCCCGAATCCGTGGTCAAGCCGGAGGAAAACGCCGATATCGCGCTGCAGGCGCAGAAGCGCCGCCAGGCCGCGGCGGCGGCGGCGGAAGCCAGACAGGCCGAGCAGCGCGAGCGTCAGGCGGCGCTCAAGCAACAGCGCCAGAGCGAACTGGCACGCCTGCAAGCCATGGCCAACAGCGCCCCCACCACCGGTGGCGTGGGCAACCGTGCGGGCACCGGCGCCGGCGCGGGCGGCGCTGCGTCGCCCGGCTACGCGGACCGCGTGCGGCGCCGCGTCAAGCCGAACATCATCTTCACCGAAGAGGTGGCCGGCAACCCGGCCGCGGTGGTGACGGTGCAACTGGCGCCGGACGGCTCGTTGCTGTCGGCCCGCCTGACCAAGTCCAGCGGCAATGCCGGCTGGGACAACGCGGTGCTGCGCGCGGTGGAGCGATCCGATCCGCTGCCGCGCGACGAGAACGGCCTGGCGCCCGCCAAGGTCATCATCACCTTCATGCCGAGGGAATAGGCAGGCAGCCAGACTGCAAGGCCCAACGAAAAACCCCCTCCGGATCGCAGGATCCGGAAGGGGTTTTGTCCTGGCAAGCCAGCGCGGGACCAATGAAGCCCCCGCATCGCCCGCGCACTCAGAACGAAGGCACCATCGCGCCCTTGAACTCGTTCTTCATGAACTGCTTCACCTCTTCCGACTGGTAGGCAGCCACCAGCTTCTTCACCCACGGCTTGTCCTTGTCCTGGGTGCGCACCGCGATGATGTTCGCGTACGGGCTGTGGATGTCTTCCAGCGCGATGGCGTTGCGGGTCGGCTGCAGGCCGGCGGCCAGCGCGTAGTTGGTGTTGATCACGGCCGCCGCCACATCGGGCAACGCGCGCGCCAGTTGCGCCGCGTCGAGTTCGACGATCTTCAGCTTCTTCGGATTGTCGCTGACGTCCAGCGGCGTCGCGTTGACGCCATTGGTGCCCACCCCGCTCTTGAGCTTGATCACGCCTTGCGCGGCCAGCAGCAGCAGCGCGCGGTTCTCGTTGGAGGGATCGTTGGGAACGGCCACCCTGGCGCCTTGCGGCAGGTCCTTGGGCGACTTCAGCTTTTGCGAGTAGATGCCCAGCGGCGAGATGTACGTGTAGCCCACGCTGACCATCTTGTAGCCGCGCTGCTTGACCTGGCTGTCGAGATAGGGCTGGTGCTGGAAGCTGTTGGCGTCGAGGTCGCCGGCGTCGAGCGCGGCGTTGGGCTGCACGTAGTCGTTGAACTCCACGACCTTGATATTCAGGCCTTCGCGCTTGGCGACTTTCTGGACCACTTGCCAGACCTGCGCGTCCGGACC
Organism: Cupriavidus sp. 05L310; assembly: GCF_056398185.1. Taxonomy (NCBI): domain Bacteria; kingdom Pseudomonadati; phylum Pseudomonadota; class Betaproteobacteria; order Burkholderiales; family Burkholderiaceae; genus Cupriavidus; species Cupriavidus sp. 05L310. The sequence goes on along the minus strand of NZ_JBFTOX010000034.1, from coordinate 29,372 downwards.
GCTGACCGTGCCGACGCGCAAGGTCTGTTCCTGCGCCGGCGCGGCGCCCGAGGCCACGATGCCAAGCGTGGCGATCGCGATGGACAGGGTTTTCTGGATCGAGGGATAAAACATGGTGCTGCTATTCCTTTGTGCTCTTTGTACGCTTTGTACTGGTTCGGCTGATCCGGCGGGTTCGGCCCGTTTGCCCAATTCGGTCAAGCAAGATGCCGGGCATGAGAGTGTAAACGGACGCACGCCGCGCGCTCAATCCCCGCCCATCGCCTGCGTCTTCACTTTCGGCGCATCCTGCCAGCCGCCGCCGAGCGCGAGGAACAGGTTGATCTGATCCAGCGCGACCTGGCTTTCCGACGCGGCCAGCGAGGCTTCGGTGCTGGCCAGCGTACGGTCCGCATCGAGGCTGGACAGGTACGGCGAACGTCCGGCCTGGTAGAGCTGGCGGTTTTGCCGCGCCACCTCGTTGGCCTTGTCGCGGGCATCGCGCAGGGCCGCGGTGCGCTCCAGTTCACGCGTATAGCTGCTCAGCGCGGACTGCGTTTCGCGCAGTGCCTTGAGCACCACGCCGTCGAAGCGCGCGAGCGCCGCCTCGGCGCCGGCTTCGGTGCCATGGATGCGCGCGCGGGTGCCGCTGGTCGGAATGTTCCAGGTGATCAGCGGGCCGAAGCCCCAGTGCGCCGTCGGCGCCTGGCCAAGATGGTCCAGGATGCCGGTAAAGCCGGCGGAAGCGCCGATACGGATGGACGGATAGAGATCCGCCGTGGCGACGCCGATCTTTGCCGTGGCCGATGCGAGTTCGCGCTCGGCCTGGCGCACGTCGGGCCGGCGCTTGAGCAGCGCTGCGCCGTCGCCCACGGGCAAGGCCTGGCTCAGCCTGGGTTCTTCATGGCAGGCATATTCCGTCAGCGACGCGGCGGTGGGCGGCTTGCCCAGCATCACCGCCAGGCGGTACGCCGCGCCTTCCTGCTCGGCCTTGAAGCGTGGCAATGCAGCGCGCAGCGTGTCGGCCTGGGCCTGGGAGCGCAACAGGTCGACCGGCTGGCCGCGCCCCGCCTCTACCATCTTGCGCGCCAGTTCGACGCCGCGGCGCTGCAACTCGAGCTGGCGCTCGGCGACTTCCAGTTCATGCGTGGCGGCGCAGCCCTGCACATAGGCCCGCACCGTCTCCGCGGCCACGCCCACGCGCGCCTGGTCGAGCGCGGCCTGGCTGGCCTGCGCGCCGGCCAGCGCCGCTTCGTCCGCGCGTGCGAGCTTGCCGAAGAAGTCGATCAGGTAGGAGACGTTAAGGCCGACGTCGCCAAAGTTCATCACCGGAATCTTCTCTTCCTTGAGCAGCGGCTCTCCGGCGATCTGCCCGCGCTGCGCACCGGCCAGGAAACGGGCCTCGGGCAGGTTCTCCGCCTCCACCTCGTGATAGACCGCGATGGCGCGCTTGAGATTGGCGGCGGCGACGCGCAGATCCGTATTGGCGGTCAGCGCTTCCTGCACCAGCTTGTCGAGCCTGGGGTCGTCGTACAGGCGCCACCAGCCGTCGGGCACGGCGCCGATCGACACGGCCGGGTTGTCCGTGCCGAGCAAGGGGCCATTGGCGGCGGGCGCGTTCACGGTCGCATTTTCCGGCACGTGGTAATCGGGGCCGACGGTGGTGCAGGCGAACAGCAGCGGCACCAGGGCCGGCAGCAAGGCTAGGCGCAAGGCGTTCACTGCACGGCTCCGTGGGTTGCGGCAGCCTGGCCCGAGGCCGCGAGCTTGTCCTTGCCGGCCGGCTCGCGCACCGATACGGTGGCCGTGCGGCCCGCCACCAGCCGCAGATCGGCGGGCGGATTGTCCAGCACGATGCGCACCGGGATGCGTTGCGCGAGGCGGACCCAGTTGAAGGTCGGGTTCACGTTCGGCAGCAGGTTGGACCCGTTGCTGCGGTCCCGGTCCTCGATGCCGGCGGCAATGCTTTGCACATGGCCATGCAGCACGCCGGATTCGCCCATGATGCGGATCTCCACCGGATTGCCGATATGGATGCCATGCAGCTTGGTTTCCTCGAAATAGCCTTCCACGTGGAAGGAATTCGCGTCGACCATCGACAGCACCGGGCGGCCCGTGTTGACGTAGTCGCCAAGGCGCGGCAGCCGGTCGTTCAGGTAGCCATCCACCGGGCTGAGCACGATGGTGCGCTCCAGGTTGAGCCTGGCGATATTGACCGCCGCCTGCGCCTGCGCCAGCGCGGCTTCGCCTTGCTGGACCTTGGCCAGACCTTCTTCCACCACTTCCTTGGAAACCACCTCGGACAGCGCCTGGCTGCGCCGCGCCTCGCGGCGGGCCTGGGCCAGCGTGGCGCTTTGCGCGGCCACCGTGGCCTGCGCCTGCTGCAGCGCCAGCGCGAAGCGGTCGCGGTCGATCTCGAACAGCGGCTGGCCGCGCTGCACGCGCTGGTTGTCCTTGACCAGGACCTTGGTCACCAGGCCGGACACGTCAGGCGCGATCTGCACCACGTCGGCGCGGATATGGCCGTCGCGCGTCCATGGCGCGACCGTGTAGTAATCCCACAGGTGTTTGACGACGACGACCGCGACCGCGGTGACGACAAGGGTGAGGACGATGGGTCCAAGCGTACGAAGATTGAGTTTCATGACTGCAGCCGATAGGCCAGGTAGACGGTGCCACCCAGGACGATCCCGTATAAAGCCAGATTGAACAGCGACCGGTGCCAGACCAGCCGGTAAAAGCCCACACGCGCCAGCACGGCGCGCGTGCAGGCGGTGATCAGGAAAGCCACCAGCATCCACGCCAGCAGGCTCGGGACAAACACACCATAGACGTCGACTTCACCGCTCATTGCCATTGCTCGCTGTATTGATCGATTCCATGCTCATTTCTCGATTCCGGCCGGGCTTGCGGCCTGAGCCACAGCTGGGCTCATCGCCAGGGGCGCTGCCGAAAACAAGGCGACGTGCATTTCCACCAGCGCGGCAAACGCCTCGCGCGAGGCCTGGTCGGCACGCGTGGCCACCTTGCGGATCGCCTTGCCCATCCGCTCGCGCAGCACCTGCGGCGGGGCTTCGGCCCTGGCATCCAGGCGTGCCTGGTAGTAGCTGGCCACGCCCTGCAGCACGCGCCGCACGGCACGCTGGTGTTCCGGCGCCAGCGCGGGCAGCTCGCGCTGCAGCGCCAGCGTGCTGAGTTCGACGCGCACTTCGGTGAAGCCGTCGCTGGTGGTTTCATCCTCGCTGGCGGCCAGCCGCGGCACGATCTGCGCCAGCCGGTCCAGCATGCGGGCGCGCAGGTTGGCGTGCTCGCCGGGTTCGCGGCCGGTGGCATTGCGGGCAATGTCGCCCCAGCTCGCGCGCACCAGCCGGCGCACCGCCGCCCTGGTGCCGAAGGGGCGGGCCACCAGGGTCCACACCAGCGCGAACAGGATGCCCGCGATACCCGCCACGTTGCCGTTGAAGAAGGCATTGAAGTCGGCGTTGTATGCGCCCTGCAGGCCAATATCGTTGGCGGTGACCACCGCCAGCGGCATGGCGATCAGCGCAAGCCGCGGCTGCGCCATCATCAGGCCGATGAGCAGGTAAGGCGCCGCGAACATCAGCACCAGCATCTCGAAGTCGTGCGCGTTGGGCAGGACCACGAACAGGTAGACCGTTGCCAAGACCAGGCAGACCACGTTCCAGCGGAAGAAGGAGCGGATCATCGGCGCCGGCTCGTCCATCGCGGCAAAGAAGCAGCAGGACACCGCGCCCAGCGCGACGGCGCCGGCGCCGTCCGCCCAGCCCGTCCAGATCCAGACCAGGCCCATGCAGAAAATGGCCAGGGCGGTCGTGGCGGTGGAGAACAGCAGCATGCCGTGATCGTAGTGCCGCGCCGCGCCCACGCCCCAGCGCTGGAACACCGGCGTCCAGTCGCCCTGCGGGGCGGCCTCGCCGATGCGGCGCTGCAGCGAGACGCAGTCCTGCCACAGCTCCATCAGTTCGAGCAAACGGCCTTCGGCGGTGGCGGCCAGCGCGGCGTGCCAGTCCGGGCCGGCGCTGCCGGCATCGAGACCCGCGTCATCGGCGGGCGCGGCAGGAGACAACTGCAACGCGGGCAGCGGCGCTTGCGCGCCCTCCCCGATCCACGCCGAGACCTGCGCCATGTTCTGCGACAGCCGGCGGGGCACGCCCGCCGCGTGCTGGTGGAGCGCCTCCACCACGGAGGCCAGCGACGACAGCACGGGCAGCAGCATGGTCATGCGGCCGCGCAACTCCTGCGCGTGCTTCACGCGCGCGGCGCTTTCGGCGTCGTAAGAAAGCTGGCTGATCAACTGGTCGAGCGCGAGGATGTCGGCGGCCAGCCGGTGCCGGCTGTGATGGCGCGAGACCTTGGCGGCCGGCTGCGCGGATAGCATATCGGTGGCCCACAACGCGGCATCGGCCAGCCATTGCGCGGATCTCTGGCCGAGCACCGTGGCCACCTTGGCCGGGAAGATGGTCGAGCCGACGATGCTCGCGCACAGGATGCCCAGGCAGATTTCCTCGGCGCGCGCCACCGCGAGATCGAACACGCCGCCGGGATCGCCCACGGCAGGCAACGCCACCATGGGCAGCGTATAGGCCGCCAGCATGAACACATAGCTGCGCGGCGTACGGTGCAGCAGGGCGATATAGAGCAGGACCCCGATCCACAACGCAACCGCGGCCATCAGCAAGACCGGCGCATTGACCAGCGGCGGCACCATGGCAACCGCCGCGGCCGCGCCCAGCAGCGTGCCGAGCACGCGGTACAGCGCTTTGGAGCGGGTCGCGCCGGTGAGCGGATGCGCCACGATATACACGGAAGCCATCGCCCAGTAGGGGCGCGGCAGACCGAGGTACAGCGCGATGAACAGCGCCAGCATGGCCGCTGCAAAGGCTTTAAAGGAAAAGATCCAGTCTCTTCCGGTTGGCCAGCTCAACATGTTCTCAGGACCCGGAAGCGGTATTGGGCGCGGACTCGGCGGCGCGTGCGAGTGCGTCGAGAACGCGCATGGCGCCCTCGAAATCCTGCTCGCTGATGTCGGCGAAGACCGTGGCGCGCACTTGCTTGAGTTCGATCTCGATTTTTTCGGCCAGCGCCTCGCCGGCGTCGGTCAGCCAGAGCGTATTGGCCCGCCGGTCGTTCGCATCGACCTCCCGGCGCACCAGGCCGGCGGCGCAGAGCTGGTCGAGCAAGCGCACCAGCGATGCGCCTTCGAGCCCCACATAGTCGGCCAGCCTGACCTGGCGCACACCGCCGCCAAGGCGGCGGATAAACAACAAGGGCCCGGCGGCCGCGGCGGAAATGCCGTAGGCGGTGACTGCGCCCTGGGAGATCTGGCGCCATTGGCGGCCGGCCAGCATGAGCTGGCCGGTAAAGGCGAAACGGAGGGCGTCGATAGGAGGCATGGACTAAATGATAGCAGCCATATAGTTAGGATGCAAATGATCACCATGCGAAGCAATATCGTATTGCGTCGTGCGAATAATGCAGCACACGGACCGCAGGACGGCAGTGCAAGCTCGCCGCCGCCGATATCCATGGGATATCACTGCCGCTGAAATGAATATTGGACACCTAGCGGCACGGTCCCTTAGCCTTTTGGGATAAACCCGGCCCCGGAGCCGGGGTACAAGAGGAGACCCGATGCACCCTGTCCGCCGCCTGCCGCTGGCCGCCATGGCCGCCAGCGCACTCGTGCCCGGCACCGGCGCCGCGCGCCGACTAGCCCGAACGGCCCACCAGGATGATGGTGTCGTCCCCGCCCGGCAACAGCACCGATCGTGCCAGCATTCCCAAGCCATGACATTCGTCACCAGAGCAAGGCCAAGCAGACACGCCTGACACGCCAACTAGGAGACTCCGCATGACCAGCTTCCTGCGCTATGAACAACAGGGCCACATCGTGACCCTGACCATGAACGAGCCCGAGCGGCGCAACCCGCTCACCGGCAATACCGCGGTGGCCGACTTCCTGGATGCCATCGACCGCATCCACCGCGACACCAGCGTGCGCGCGGTGATCATCACCGGCGCCGGCTCCGCATTCTCGTCGGGCGGCAATATCCGCGACATGGAGCGCCAGGCCTCAGGCCAGGTGCCGGGCATGGAGATTCGCCAGGACTATCGCCTGGGCATCCAGAGGCTGCCGCTGGCGCTGTTCAACCTGGAGGTGCCGGTGATTGCCGCCGTCAATGGTGCGGCCATGGGCGCGGGCCTCGATCTGGCGTGCATGTGCGATATGCGCATTGCCTCGGAGCAGGCGCAGTTTGCCGAGAGCTTCGTCAAACTGGGGATCATTCCGGGCGATGGCGGCGCGTGGCTGCTGCCGCGCGTGATCGGGCTGTCGCGAGCGGCGGAGCTGACCTTTACCGGGCAGGTCATCGATGCGCGCCAGGCGCTGGAGTGGAATCTCGTTTCGCGCGTCGTGCCGGCGGAGCAGTTGCTGCCCACGGCCAATGAACTGGCGGAGCGCATCGCCGCCAATCCGCCGCATGCGGTACGGCTGGCCAAGCGCCTGCTGCGCGAAGCGCTGCACACACGGCTGGATACGCTGCTGGAATTGTCGGCCGGCTTCCAGGCGCTGTCGCACCAGACCGCGGACCACCGGGAAGCGGTCTCCGCCTTCCTGGACAAGCGCCAGCCGGCGTTCACCGGCAATTGATCCGGCACCACACCAACTTCCATCCACCGCACATCCGGAGCACCGCCATGCAGCAAGCCGTCATCGTAGACGCCATCCGATCCCCCATGGGCCGGTCCAAGCCCGGCTCGGCCTTTACCGGGTTGCACCCCACGGAATTGCTGGCGCAGGTGCTGGCCGGGCTGGTGGAGCGCAACAAGCTGGACCCAGGGCTGGTGGAAGACGTCATCACCGGCTGCGTCAGCCAGGTGGGCGAGCAGTCCGCCACGCCGGGCCGCGTCGCGTGGCTGGCGGCCGGCTTTCCCGAGCATGTGCCTTCCACCACCATCGACCGCAAGTGCGGCTCCAGCCAGCAGGCCGTGCATTTTGCCGCGCAAGGCATCATGGCGGGCGCCTACGATATCGTGATCGCCTGCGGCATCGAATCGATGAGCCGCGTGCCGATGGGCTCCGGCCGCATCGGGCAGAACCCCTACGGGCCGTCCTTCGAGGCGCGCTACGCGCCCGGGCTGGTGTCGCAGGGCGTGGCGGCGGAGCTGGTCGCGGCGCAGTGGGAACTGTCGCGCGGCGACCTCGACAACTACGCCGCGCAATCACACCAGCGCGCGCACCAGGCGCAAGAAGCTGGCGCCTTCCGCCGCGAGATCCTGCCGATCCGCACCGCCGCCGGCCTGGTCCAGCACGATGAAACCATCCGCCCCGCCACCACGGCCGAGCGCCTTGCCACGCTGGCGCCGTCGTTTCGCGACGAGGCGCTGGGCCAGCGCTTCCCGCAGATCGGCTGGAACGTAACCGCGGGCAATGCCTCGCAGATCAGCGACGGCGCCTGTGCCATCCTGCTGATGAGCGAACGCGCCGCCTCGCGCCTGGGCTTGAATGCGCGGGCGCGTTTCGTGGCCTTCGATGCGTGCGGCGACAGCCCGCTGACCATGCTGACCGCCCCGATCCCGTCAAGCAAGCGCGCACTGGAAAAGAGCGGCCTTGGCCTCGATGCGATTTCCCACTACGAGATCAACGAAGCCTTTGCCTGCGTGCCGCTGGCCTGGCAGCGCGCGCTCGGCGCCGATCCCGCGCGCCTGAACCCGCGTGGCGGCGCGATCGCGCTTGGCCATCCGCTGGGCGCCTCGGGCGCGCGCCTGATGACCACCATGCTGCACGCGCTGGAAGACAGCGGCGAGCGCTACGGCCTGCAGTCGATGTGCGAGGCCGGCGGCATGGCCAACGCCACCATCATCGAACGGCTCTGAGCCGGTACCTGTGCATCCATACCAAGAACGAGGAGAGTCCAGATGAAACTTGCCAACATGTCCGCCGTCGTCACCGGGGGCGCCTCGGGGCTGGGCCTCGCCTGCGCCCGCCGCCTCACCGAGCGCGGCGTGGCCGTGGTGATCGCCGACCTGTCCGAAGAGAATGGCGCCGCCGCCGTGCGGGAACTCGGCGAGCTGGCCCGCTTTGTCCAGGCCGATGTCTGCGATACCGCGCAGATGACCCGCGTGTTCGACGCGGCGGACGCCCTGGGCACCATGCGCGCGCTGATCCATTGCGCCGGAGTGGGCGGCCCGGTGCGCCTGGTCGAGAAGGACGGCCAGCCCGGTTCGCTGGAAAAGTACGAATCGATCGTGCGCATCAACCTGGTCGGCACCTTCAACACGCTGCGTCTCGCGGCGGCGCGCATGGCCCGCAACGAACCGGTCGACGGCGAGCGTGGCGCCTGCGTGCTGACGGCATCGGTAGCCGCCTACGAAGGGCAGATCGGGCAGATCCCCTACGCCTCGGCCAAGGCCGGCATCGTCGGCATGACGCTGGTGGCGGCGCGCGACCTGGCCCAGCGCATGATCCGCGTCTGCACGATCGCGCCCGGCCTGTTCGATACGCCGCTGCTGGCGCGCCTGCCGGAGAACGTGCGCGCATCGCTCGGCGCCTCGGTGCCGCACCCGGCGCGGCTGGGCACGCCGGATGAGTTCGCCTCGACCGCGCTGCATATCCTGGAGAACGCCATGCTGAACGGGGAGACCATTCGCCTGGACGGCGCGATCCGCATGACGCCGCGCTGAACCAAAGCGCCGCTTGCGAGGCCCCGGTGCTGTCCACGGGGCCGCGCGGCTTCGAATCTGGTTATCATGCTCCGGTCACCGCCACCGCACGCACGAACGCCGCGCCTCCTATGCGAAACCGGATCAACGAAGAAATCACCTTCCGCAAGCTGGAAGTCCTGCTTGCCTACATGGAGACCGGCAACCTCGCCAAAGCCGCCGAGGCGCTGGACGTGAGCACCGTCAGCGTGCATCGCGCGCTGCACTCGCTGGAAGAAGGCATGCGCTGCGCCCTGTTCCGCCACGAAGGGCGCAACCTGCTGCCGACCGAAGCCGCGCATGTGCTGGCGGATGTGGCCGACGATGTGATCAAGACCATGGCCGACGGCATCCGCGCCACGCGCCAGGCCGCCGGGTACTCGGCCGATCACATGAAGATCGGCTCGCTCTATTCGCTGACCATCCGCACCGTGCCGGACGTGGTGATCGGCATCAAGGTCAGGCGGCCGGAACTGCAGGCGGAACTCGTGCTGGGCTCCAACGCGGACCTGCTCTTCAAGCTCAAGCAAGGCGCCATCGACGCGGCGCTGATGGCCATGCCAGAGCCGGATACGGAGATCGAGTCCATTCCCTTGTTCGAGGACGAGATCTACTTCGCCGCGCCAGCGGATTCGCCCTACGCGCAGCAAGCATCCATCGACCTGCGGCAATGCAGGGACGAGCCCTTCGTCACGCTCAGCGAGGGCTTCATCACCTATCAAGGCTTTATGGAGGCCTTCCGCATTGCCGACTTCACGCCCAATGTGGTGATGAAGGTCGGCGACATCTTCTCGCTGATGAACTTGGTCAGCGGCGGCGTGGGCTACGCCCTGCTGCCAGGCCGCGTGCGCGACGTGTTCCCGCACAAGGTGACGCTGATCCCGCTGTCCTCGCAATACCGGCTGCGCCAGACCATCGGGCTGAGCTTCCTGCGGCGGCGCGAGCGGGATCCGAACCTGCTGGCGCTGGCGGCGGTGTGCAGGTTGGCGATGCGGGCGCCGAGCTAGATACCGGCAACGGACTCTGCGCAAACGCCTGTGGAGTACGTTATTGGTGACGCCTCAGGCGTCCCCAAGGGCGCCGCGCGGGCGATTCCACTTGGCGTCCATCCGAACGGATTCTGCACTTGCTCTCGCACCCAGTGCGAACCCGTGACCATTTTTCGTGCAATAGCCAATCTGCACATGGCCAAACAGGCTGAGCAGTTGCGCCCAATTCCTGGCCAATCCCTTCTAGCGGACCAAACGTGGGCGTCAGGCATGTATCCGGAAATTTCCGCATGCAAATGCAGACCTTTCCACTCGCTTACTGCGCTACGCTGCCGCATCGACACCGATCTGGCACGTATTTGAATCCGCAATGGAGAAGTCATGGGAGCGAGCAAGCCAAACGGACTGGCTTCGGCTAAAGCCGTTCGCCGGCATTGGTGTACCGGAAAATATCACCGGCGCCGAATGGCAGAGGAAAATCAAGGGTCGTACTGGCATTGTCGCATTCAAGAACTATTGGAGGCGCTCAGGCCAGTCCAACGCAACTGGCGGTCATATTGACCTCTGGAATGGCTCCAGGTTGACGTCAAGCAGTGCTCAGGGTGCAGTAACCAACTTCCTGCGCTTTGCGGTCGGCGTCAATGCCACGCCCTTTTACTCTGATCTGGGCAACTCAAGCGAAATATTGTTTTGGGACATCAAGTGAAACGTGTGGCTTCCGTTGTCTTGTTAAGTGCCATCGGCGCAGTCATTGGGCTTTTGGCTTCGTTGCCGCTTGCTCGATTTGTCCCGATTTGCGGAGAAGATTGTTCAGGGCAGCGACTTGCGCAGACTGCGTCCTGGTCGCTTGGCACTGCGGCCCTTTTCCTGCTAGCTGGTATTTTCTGGTTTCGGAGCCCTGCTTCCCATTGGACCAACTGGCTCGTCCGGCTCGTCGTACTTGTGCTGCTAGTTGGCGGCGCATCGGCGGCAAGCTATGTCCACAAGCTCCAGGTCGAGAATGAATACCTGCACAGCATCCGCGAAATACAGCGCAGCAGCGATTTCCCCACGTTGGTGATCCTGAAGAAGGAAGTGTCCGTACTTGCAAGCTCCGAGGCTGACGGCTCACCAACGCTCTTCCGTGCGGCGAGGTGGGAACGGTGCGCAATTGGGCGTCAAGAGAGCCTGCCACCGAGGCGGATCGAGATTCAGTGCCGCGCTGGGACGGGATGGCTAAGTGCGGAAGACGCGAAAAATCTGATCGCCGTCGCGCCACGGGACAACCATCCGTGAACCCTCCTGATTGCGCAGCACAACGAGATCCGGAATAAGGGAGGGCGCATCGGCGCGATGGTTGCAGCGGGCAAATCAGAAATCCAGCAAACGAGCTTGCCACTGCTGCAACGAGCGCCTCTCATCCGGACGGCGTCGACTAACCCACCACCGCCTTGGTCGCCAGAAACAACAACGACGGCCCCAGCAAGCACCCCAGGCCAGTGTGGAACGTCGCCACCAGCGCACCATAAGGCACCAGCCTGCGATCCGTCGCCGCCAGCCCCGCCGATACACCGCTGACAGTACCCGCCAACCCGCCGAACACCATCGCGGCGCGCGGGTTGTTCAGGCCAAGGAAGCCTGCCGCCATGGGCGTTCCCACCATCACGATGATGGCCTTGATCAGCCCCGTGGCAATGCTCAGCGCGATCACGTCGGAGCTGGCGCCCAGCGCGGCGCCGGTCACCGGCCCCACGATATACGTCACCGCCCCGGCGCCGATGGTGGTCATGCTGACCGCGTCGCTGTAGCCGAACGCGCGCGCCACCGCGGCACCCACGATAAACGGCAGGATGGTGCCGAGCAGCAGGGAGATGGCGCCTACCAGCCCCGCCTTGCGCGCCTCCGTGACCTGCACTTCGAAGGCGGTGGCGACGATGGCGAAATCGCGCAGCATGGCGCCGCCCATCAGGCCGATACCGGAGAACAGCGAGATGTCGGCCAGGCCCTTCTCCTTGCCGGTGGCGATGCCACCGTAGTAAGCCAGCAGCAGGCCTATCACGATGGCGATGGCGGAGGCATGGACACGGCCGAAGGTCAGCCAGCGTGACAGGCGCGAGGACAACCACATGATGATGCCAACGGCAGCGAAGGCGGTGACCAGGCCGTTTTGCAACAGGATGGTATCCAGCAGGTGGGGAATGGATTGTGCGGAGGAAATCGACATGGCGGCCTCTCAGTGCGAAGCGTGGCTGGGGGTGGCTTCAGGGGACGGCAGCGGCGGCAAGGGCGCGTGGTCGCCGGTGCGGCTGAGCACGGCGATGCAGCAGGCTGACACCAGCACCGCGCCGATTGCCGCGATCAGGGCTACCGGCCCGCCGCGCAGCGCGGCCACCACGTTCTGCTGCGCAGCCATCGCTACCACCACGGGGATATACATCGCGCCCCAGAAGCCCACGCCCGCTTCGGTCTCCTTGGGCAAGAGCCCGCGCCCGTGCAGATAGAGCCGTATCGAAATCAGCAGCAGCATCGCGATGCCGACGCCGCCCACATTGGCCTTGACGCCGATGGCAATCCCCAGCAATTCGCCGAGGAACAGGCCGGCGAGATGGCAGAGCGCCAGCAAGGCGGTTCCGTAGATGATCATGGTGCTGTCTCCTGATGGCCTGTCCACATGCTTGCGCGCAGGCTGGTTCCGGGTTTGTGTTTGGCCCGCTCTATGGGCGGCGGGTCCGCCGGTGCAGGGAGCGGGCTTGTGCGCGCACATCCGTCCGGTATGGATGCAATCTAGGCGAGCCGCCGCAGCGCATCAATCAACCCGGGGAGTGAATCGTTAGCATGGGATTAACGTCGCGCCAGGAGCCTTGAATGCTCGTAGTGACCGGACAGGCATTTGCCCGCCGCGCAGCGGCGTTCGGTCCGCACGCAGTGCGAGTGACCGGCTTGCATGTCGTGCCGCCAACACTTACACCTAGAGTAACGATGCCGCGGGCAGCGTCATTGCTTGCGCCGCACGCCGTGCGTATCTTGGTGCCATCACCCGCATCAAGCACACCGGAGACGCGATGCCGAACCCAGCCACGGACAGACAGTGGGACACCCGCCGCACGGAGAAGCGCCGCCGCCTTGCCCGCGGCGCCGCCTTTGCCAGCGGCCGCGTCGTGCCCACCGCCGACATCATCCCTTTTCTCGAAGCCATCACCGCGCCGGGCGACCGCGTGGTGCTGGAGGGCAACAACCAGAAGCAGGCCGATTTCCTCTCGCGCTCGCTGGCCGGGGTGGACCCGGCCAAGGTGCACGGACTGCACATGATCATCCCGAGCGTGAGCCGGGTGGAACACCTCGACCTGTTCGAGCGAGGCATCGCCAGGAAGCTGGACTTTGCCTTTGCCGGCGCGCAGAGCCTGCGCATCTCGCAGTTCCTGGAAGACGGGCAACTGGAAGTCGGCGCCATCCACACGTACATTGAGCTGTACGCGCGGCTCTATGTGGACCTGACGCCGAACATCGTGCTGATCGCCGGCTACAAGGCCGACCGCGACGGCAACCTCTACACCGGCGCCAGCACCGAGGACACGCCGGCGCTGGTGGAGGCCGCCACCTTCCGCGACGGTATCGTGGTGGCCCAGGTCAACGAGATCGTGGACGACCCCGCCGGCCTGCCCCGCGTGGATATCCCCGGCTCGTGGATCGACTACGTGGTGCAGGCGGACAAGCCCTTCTTCTGCGAGCCGCTGTTCACGCGCGATCCGCGCCTGATCAAGCCGGTGCACGTGCTGATGGCGATGATGGCGATCCGCGGCGTGTACGAGCGCCACCAGGTGCAATCGCTCAACCACGGCATCGGCTTCAATACCGCGGCCATCGAACTGATCCTGCCAACCTACGGCGAGTCGCTCGGACTCAAGGGCAAGATTTGCAAGTACTGGACGCTGAACCCGCACCCCACGCTGATTCCCGCCATCGAATCCGGCTGGGTGGAAAGCGTGCACAGCTTCGGCAGCGAACTCGGCATGGAGAACTACGTGGCCGCGCGGCCCGATGTGTTTTTCACCGGCGCCGATGGATCGATGCGCTCCAACCGCGCCTTCTGCCAGCTTGCCGGGCAGTATGCGGTGGACCTGTTCATCGGCTCCACCCTGCAGATCGACGGCGACGGCCATTCCTCCACGGTCACACGCGGCCGCTTGTCCGGCTTTGGCGGCGCGCCAAACATGGGCCACAACCCCGGCGGGCGGCGTCATCCCACGCCCGCCTGGCTGGACCTGATCGAGACCGACGATCCGCTGGCGCGCGGCCGCAAGCTGGTGGTGCAGATGGTGGAGACCTTCCAGGCCGGCGGCAAGCCGACCTTCGTCGAATCGCTCGACGCGGTGCAGGTGGCGAAGGACAGCGGCATGCCGCTGGCGCCGGTGATGATCTACGGCGACGACGTAACCCATGTACTGACCGAGGAAGGCATCGCGTATCTCTACAAGGCGCGCTCGCTGGAGGAACGCCGCGCCATGCTGGCGGCGGTCGCCGGCGTGACGCCGATCGGACTGCGCCACGACCCCGCCACTACGCGCCGCATGCGCAGCGACGGCCTGATTGCGCTGCCGGAGGATCTCGGCGTGCAACGCAGCCAGGCAACCCGTTCGCTGCTCGCGGCAAAGAGCATGGCCGACCTGGTCGACTGGTCGGGCGGGCTGTACGAGCCGCCCGCACGGTTCCGGAGCTGGTGATGGCGAGCCCCGCATGGCTCGCCGGGCCGGGCATCGATGGCGCCTTCGAACCGGAGGCGATTGCGCTGGCGGATCTCGCCGTGAGCGCGCTGATCGACGAGGCCGCGCTGTCGCCCAAGCCCGGGCTGGTCGATGGCCGCGGCAATGGCGCGCATGCCGATCTCAACCTGGACCTGATGCGCGTCTCGGCGCGCGCGCTGCACCCCGCCTTCGCCGAAATGGCGGCAGCGGGCATGCGCGCCGCCCGGCCCGGCGTGGCGCTGCGCGAGCGGCTGGGCGCGCTCGGCCGGGACGCCGAGGCCGCCATGATGCGCGCCACCGGCGGCATCAACACGCATCGCGGCGCGATCTGGAGCCTGGGCCTGCTGGTGGGCGCGGCTGGCCTGCACCGGGATACGCGCAGTGCGCACGGCGTGGCACGGACCGCCGGCGCCATCGCGCGCCTGCCCGACCGCCATCGCCCCGCGCACACCGGCAACAAGGGCGAACGCGCGTGCATCGACTACGGCGTCAGCGGCGCGCGCGGCCAGGCGCAGGCAGGCTTCCCGCATGTACTACGCGCCGGCCTGCCTGAGCTGCGGCGCAGCCGCGCGCGCGGCGACGCGGAGCCCAGCGCGCGCGTCAACGCGCTGCTGGCGATCATGCGCCGCCTCGACGATACCTGCGTGCTGGCCCGCGCCGGCCGCGAAGGGCTTGCGCTGATGCAGGAAGGCGCCAGCCAGGTGCTCGCGGCAGGCGGCATCGCCACGCTGGCCGGACGCCGCCTGCTGCGCCGCCTGGAAGCCGGCATGCTGGCCTGCAACGCCTCGCCCGGCGGCGCGGCCGATCTGCTCGCCGCCACTTTTTTCCTGGACCGGTTGCCATCCGCGACACCGCCGGTACATTGCCCCGTGCAAGGAGACAACTAATGGAACAGCTCCAGTTCGAATATCCCGCCGGTGCGCCGGCAAGCCAGCGCGTGCTGGTAGGCGTGGTCGGCTCCGGCGACCTTGAAGTGATGGTCGAGCCCGGTACGTCCGGCACCACCACCATCCATGTCACCACGTCGGTGGACGGCTACGGCAAGGTCTGGGACGCGCAGCTCTCGCGCGTGTTCAGCGCCGAACCGCGCGCCGCCATGCGTATCCGCATCCACGATTTCGGCGCCACGCCGGGGGTGGTGGGCATGCGGCTGGCGGAAGCCTTCGAAGCGCTCGGCACCGATGGCGGGGAGCAATCATGAACCACGCATCGCTACTGACGCGCGAGAGCTTTGTCGAGCTGGGCGCACGCGCAAGGGCGCATGCGCTGCTCGATCCCGGCAGCTTCCGCGAACTGGCGGGCCCGTTCGATCGACTGGTCTCGCCGTGGCTGGAACGCCAGGGCGTAGTGCCGCAGGCCGACGACGGCGTTGTGGTGGCCAAGGGCCGCATCGGCGGACAGCCCACCGTGGTCCTCGCCATCGAGGGCGCGTTCCAGGGCGGCAGCCTGGGCGAAGTGGGCGGCGCCAAGATCGCCGGTGCGCTGGAACTGGCCGCGCAGGACAACCGCCGCGGCGTGCCCACGCGCGCCGTGATTTTGTTCGAGACCGGCGGTGTGCGGCTGCAGGAAGCCAATCTGGGACTGGCCGCCATCGCCGACATCCACGCGGCCATCGTCGACCTGCGCCGCTACCAGCCGGTGGTGGGCGTGATCGCCGGGACGGTGGGCTGCTTCGGCGGCATGTCGATCGCGGCGGGGCTGTGCAGCTACCTGGTGGTGACGCGCGAAGCGCGGCTGGGCCTCAACGGCCCGCAGGTGATCGAGCAGGAAGCGGGCGTCGCTGAATACGATTCGCGCGACCGGCCGTTTATCTGGAGCTTTACCGGCGGCGAGCAGCGCATCGCCACCGGCCTGGCCGACCGCTACGTCGACGACGACAGCGATGCCATCCGTGCCGCCGTGCAAGCGCTATTGGCAGGCGGCGTGCCGGCCGCGCACCGCAGCGAACGCTACGCGCACTACCTGCAATGCCTGGCCGAATACGATCCGGCGCGCCAGCCGGAGCCGGAGACCGTCCGCGCCATCTACGCACCAGGAGCAAAGTCATGAGTACAAGCACGAGTACAGCAAGCGCCCCAGGCCGCGGCGAAACCTGGCTCGCGGCGCTGACCCGCAACGCCCCGCGCCGCCCCGGCTATCCCGCCACCGTGCAGGTTGCCGACGCGGAGCTTGGCGGTCGGCCGGCACGCTTTATCGCGGTGGTGCCCGACGCTGCCAACGCCTACCCGCGCGTGCGCGGCGGCGAGGTGGGCCTGCTCGAAGGCTGGTCGCTCGCGCAGGCGGTGCATGAAGCCGTGCAGGCCGACCGCGACGCCGCGATCAGGCGGCCCATTGTCGCCATCGTCGATACGCCCAGCCAGGCCTATGGCCGGCGCGAGGAAGCCTTCGGCATCCACCAGGCCCTGGCCGGCGCGGCCGGCGCCTACGCCACGGCGCGGCTGCAAGGGCATCCCGTGATCGCGCTGCTGGTCGGGCGCGCCATGTCCGGCGCCTTCCTGGCGCACGGCTACCAGGCCAATCGCCTGATCGCGCTGGACGATGCCGGCGTGGAAGTGCACGCGATGGGCAAGCAGGCCGCCGCCCGCATCACCATGCGCAGCGTGGAGGACCTGGAGAGCTTTGCCGCCAGCGTGCCGCCGATGGCGTACGACATCGGCAACTACGCCACGCTGGGGCTGCTGTGGAAAATGATCGGCGTGAAACACGCCGCGCAGCCGGATGCTGCCGATCTCGACGCCGTGCAGGGCGCGCTGCTGGCGGCGCTGGCCGATATCCAGGCCGACCCGCAGCCCGATCTGCGCAGCCGCCTCGGCGGGCAAAACCGGCAGGCTTCCGGCCGCGTGCGCGAAGTACTCGCGCAGCAGTGGCAGGACTGAAGCCATGGCATGCCGCGCCGCAGGGCAATGACATGACCGCACGCACGCTGCTGCCACACGACCTGCTGTGGCTCACCGACCCGCAGGCCTTCGCCGGTGCCAATGCGCTGCCTGCCTGGGCGACGGTCGAATGGCTGGCGCGTGCGCCGCTTGTCGTGCGGCGCGACCGCCTTGACGGTGCCCGCGTCCCGGTCGGGCTGCGCGGCACCACGCGCGCGCAGCGCCACGCGGCGTGGCTGCCCGATACGCAAGTGGCGCGCGTGGTGACGCCGGGCATGATCGCGCGGCAGGCGCGCTGGCGGGACCATCCACGCCGCCGGGAATTGCCGGCGCTGGCCGCGCTCGCTCGCGTGGCGCCGCTGCTGGACGATGCGCAGGTGAACTGGGGCGTGACGGGCGGAACCGGCTTCACGCTCGCCTCCGGCATCGATGTGCTGCATGCCGGCAGCGATCTCGATCTGCTCGTCACCGCCACCGTGCCGCTTGCCACGGGCACCGAACGGGCGCTCGCCGCCCTGCTCGACGCTACCGATGTCCGCATCGATATCCAGGTGTCCACGCCCTTCGGCGCCTTTGCGCTGCGCGAACGCGCACGCACGGGAGGCCGCGTGCTGCTCAAGACGGCGAACGGTCCCGTCATGAGCAACGATCCATGGCACCCCCTGATTTGCAGCACGCCATGAGCACGCTGTTCACCTTCCCCGGCCAGGGCGCCCAGCGTCCCGGCATGCTGCACGCGCTGCCCGCTCATCCGGCGGTGCGCGCCGCGCTCGACGAAGCCAGCGACGCACTCGGGCGCGATGCGCTCGCGCTCGACAGTGCGGCCGAACTCGCCTCCACCGTGGCCGTGCAGCTCAGCCTGCTGATCGCCGGCGTGGCGATGGCGCGCTGCCTGCTTGCCGAGGGCGCCAAACCCGATGCGGTGGCAGGCCTGTCGATCGGCGCCTACCCGGCCGCGGTGTGCGCGGGCGTGCTGGACTATGCTGATGCGCTCAGGCTGGTGGCGCTGCGCGGCCAACTGATGGAGCAGGCATATCCGGACGGCTATGGCATGACGGCGATCCTGGGCATGGAACTTGGCCCGCTGGAGCGCGTGATCGCGCAGGTGCACGGGCCGGGATCGCCGGTCTACCTGGCCAACCTCAATGCGCCCGCCCAGTTCGTGATCGCGGGTGCCGCACCGGCCATGGCGCGCGTCGCGGAACTGGCGCTGGACAGCGGCGCGCATGCGGCCAAACCCATCGCCATCAGCGTGCCTTCGCACTGCGCCCTGCTCGACGGCGCGGCGCACGCGCTCGTTCATGCCTTCGCCGACGTGCGCCTCGACCGGCCGCGCCTGCGCTACTTCAGCGCCAGCGCGGCGCGCGAGTTGCGCGACCCCGCCCGCATCGGCGCCGACCTGGCGCGCAACCTCGCCGTGCCCGTTCGCTGGCACGAGACCATGCTGCTGGCGCGCGAATGCGGCGTGCGCCTGGCGGTGGAAATGCCGCCCGGCAATGTGCTGACGCGGCTGGCCGCGCCCCTGCTGTCCGACGGCATCGCCGTGGCCTGTGCCGACACGCGCATCGACAGCGTGGTGGCGCTCACGGCGCGCGAAGCGCTGCGGGCGTCCTCCTGAGCCAGCGCCTCAGCCCAGCGGCAATGCCGTGCTGTACAGCACCTGCTTGAGCGCAAAACTCGAACGGATGCTGGACACACCGGGGATGCGCGTGATCTGGTCGATGATCAGCCGCTCCAGCGCTTCCACGTCGGCCACCACCACGCGCAGCAGGTAATCGGCATCGCCCGACATCAGGTAGCACTCCATCACCTGCGGCAAGGTGGTGATACGCCGCTCGAAGGCATCGAGCGTTTCGCGGCGCTGCTTGTCCAGCGAGATCTGGATGAACACCACCACCTTCAGGCCGAGCCGGCGCGCATCCAGCAGCGTCACCCGGCGCGAGATCACGCCCTGTTTTTCCAGCTGCTTGACCCGCGCCAGGCACGGCGAGGGCGACAGGCTGACGCGGCTGGCCAGCTCCACATTGGTCAGGCTGGCATCTCGCTGCAGCTCGTTGAGAATCCGGATATCCGTGGCGTCCAGGTCAATGTCCAGCACGTTGCGCTCCCGCTTTTTCGAATAGCAGCATTCTATGCCGCAGCGAGCGGGATTTGCAGTTGGCTTCGGTTTATGCTGCGGCGCAATAGACCGTAGACTTTCCAGCCTCCCCCACCCATCCGCGGCGGCGGGGCAATCTGGTCACGGAATCGAGTAGAAGCATGCAAGCACAACAAGGATGGCGCCGGTTTATTCCCCTCGCCTGCGCCGTGGCGATCTGGGGCGGCAACTGGCCGGTCATGAAGCTGGGCCTGACCCACGTCAGCCCGCTGTGGTTTGCCGCCGCGCGCTTTGTCTCGGCCGCCGCGATCAGCTTCCTGGTGCTGGGCGCCCTGCGCCGGCTGCGGCTGCCGACGCGGCAGGAGTGGCCGCTGGTGATCGGCGTGGGCCTGCTGCAGATGGCGGCCTTCACCGCGCTGGCGCTGTGGGCGCTGCAGTACGTGCCGCCGGGCCGCGCCTCGGTGATTGCCTATGCCACCTCGGTCTGGGTGATTCCGCTGTCGTCGCTGGTGCTCAAGGAGCGGCTGTCGCGCCCGCAATGGATCGCCACCGGCCTGAGCTATGCCGGTATCGCGCTGATGATCGCGCCGGCGCTGCGCGACTGGCAGCTGCATACCGCCGTGGGCCTGGTGATGCTGCTCGGCGCGTCGCTGGCCTGGTCGCTCAGCATCATCCAGTTGCGCGCGAACCGCGCGGTGCGGCTGGGCGCCGACATGATCCCGTGGGAGACCGCGGTCGCCTCGGTGCCGCTGGTGCTGCTGGCCCTGCTGCGCGACGGCGCGCCGCACTTCCTGTCGATGCCCGAGATCTGGCCGCTGCTGTTCTATACCGGGCCGCTGGCCACCGCGCTGACCTTTATCGTGGTGCTCAACATGACGCAGACCCTGCCGCCCGCCGCGACCTCGATCGCCATGCTGTGCGTGCCGGTGATCGGGCTGGTGGTGTCGGCGGTGGCGTTCCAGGAGCGCATCTCGGCGGATCTCTCGGCCGGGCTCGCGCTGATCGCGCTGGGCGTGGCAACCTCCGCACTGGCGCCCTGGCTGGGGCGGCGCCTGCCGTGGCGCAGCGCTTGATTTCCACCGGAGTTACAAGAAGACACAGTTGTATTGGCCCGCTAATACCTGACAACGGCGCGCCGCATTACAGTGGCGGCAACTACTAACCGGAGTCACCCGTGCGGAAACTTGCCACCCTTTGCGCCTTTGCCGCTGTCGCGGGCCTTGCTTCAGGCGCGGCCTTCGCGCGCGTGGACGTGGACATCGGCATCGGCCTGCCCGGCCCGGTGTTCGTCGCCCCTGCTCCGGTCTATCAGGCGGCTCCCGTCTACCAGCCGGCCCCGGTCTACCGCGCCGCGCCGGTCTACGAAGCAGCCCCGGTATATGTCGCGCCCCAGCCGGTCGTGGTGGCGGGACCTGGCTACTACGGTCCCAGATACTATGGCCGCGGCGAGCGCGAGTGGCGTGAACGCGAATGGCGCGAGCAGCGCTGGCGCGAACGCGAGCGCCATGAGCATGAGCACGAATGGCGCGACCGTGATCGCGACTGGCGCCGCTGATGGCGAGGACATGGCTGCTTCTGCTGGCACTGCTGCTATTGCGGCAAGTGCCTACGACACCGAGGCCAGCGGCAGATTCAGCAGCAGATTCTGCGGCTTCATCCTGAAGACGCCGGCCTCGTTCATCGCCGCGGCCAGATAGACCGGGCGGCCGGCAACGTCCGGCCTGACCACGGACGGATCGGCAAAATCCAGCCGGAACAGCGACAGGATGCGCCGTTGCCGCTCCGGCTCCAGTTCCTCCCCCCGGTACAGATCGTTGAGGATCTGCGTGGCCTGCGCGTCCAGCCCGATGTGCCAGGCCCAGTGCCGGTCCTCGATCGCGCTCAAGGGCATCACCGTCACTTCCACCCCGAAGAAGTGCCGCACCCACCGTGCGAGCACGCGACTGAACGCCCCGAGCGCCGCGCTGCCGCTGGCGAAGCGGATCACGGTGTCGCGGCGTTCGTTGCGGGTCCAGTAAGCCGGGGCGTTGTCGCGATCCAGCACATCCAGTTCGACCTTGCGCGCGGGAATCTGCGCTTGCGCCAGCAAGCGTCCCAGTTCGCCGTAGACGCTCCCCGATGCGTGCAGTTCGACCGTTTCGGCATCGGCCAGCATGACCGCGCCCTCCTGCAACGACACTTTTTGCGCGCGGGAGAACAGTTCCGCCGCGCGCCATTCCATCGGGTCGGGGTTGTCATGCAGGATGCCGTGCACGATCAGGTGCGCGAGCTGGTCGATAAAGACCGGCGGTACGGTCACGTTGCCCTGGCGAAAGATATCCAGGTAAGCCGCCTCGACGGTGGGCGCCGCTAACAGGCGCTCGCGCATGGCCAGCACCACGCCGTAGTTCTCGCGCGCATCGGCGTCCTGCAGCGCGGCAATCTCCCCGGCGGCCACCGGCCGCCGGGGATCCGCGATCAGCGCCGCGTGCAGCGCGCGCTCGGCGTCGCACGACGCCTCCACCGGCGCCACTTCGGGACGGCGCCACCACGTACGTAGCAAGTGATCGCCGGGGAGCAACTTGCCGTCGCTGTCGCGGGCGGCGGGGTCGAAACCGGAATGGGGCCAGGCGTCGCGAGGCCAGGAAGCGGGCATGGTGAGCGGGGATACCGGGGCTGGAAGATCGCCCCAGTATCCCATAGGCGGAACCGGCTCAGCCCGCCGCGCCGCCCTGGCTGGCGCGCACCGCTTGCGCCAGCCGTTCCACGCCTTGCACGATCTGCTCATCCGAAGCCGTGGCGAACGACAGCCGCAGCGCGCCCGAGCGCTGCCCGTCCACGCTGAAACTGGCGCCCGGCACATACATCACCCGCGCCGCGATGGCATGCGGCAGCAGGCTCGCCGCATCGGCCACGCCTTCGATCTCGCACCACAGGAACATGCCGCCCTGCGGGGTTTCGCCGCGCAGCGCGGGGCCAAAGGCATCGGCCAGCGCCCGCACCATCAGGTCGCGCTTGTGGCGGTACAGGTCGATGATGCGCGCGGTCTGCCGGGCCAGCAGGCCATCGGCCAGGCAGGTGGCCATCGCCAGTTGCAGCCACGGCGACGTGCAGAGATCGGACACTTGCTTGGCGATCACGGCACGCCGCAGGATCTCGGCGGGCCCCGCCATCCAGCCCAGCCGGAGCCCGGGCGCCATGGTCTTGGAAAAACTGCCGAGGTAAATCACCCAGGGCGTCAGCGCGGGGTCTTGCGCGGCCAGCGACAACAGCGATGGCAGCGGCTCGCCGTCGAAACGCAGGCTGCCGTAGGGATCGTCCTCCACCACCACGATGCGATGCTGCGCGGCGAGCGCCAGCAGCGCGCGGCGGCGCTCCAGCGCCAACGTGCGGCCGCTCGGGTTGGCAAAAGTGGGCACCAGGTAAAGCAGCCGTGGCCGCTCCTCGTCACGGCAGTCAGCCAGCATGGCGGCAAGGGTCTGCACGCACACCCCGTCCTGGTCGGACGGGATGCCGCGCACCGCGGCGCCGGCCAGCCGCAGCGCCTGCACGGCGGCGGGATAGGTCGGCGTCTCCACCCACACCGGCGTACCGGGCGCGACGAAGGCCTGCACCAGCAACTCGAACCCTTGCTGCGAGCCCGATGTCACCACGATCTGTTCGGGCGGCAGGGGGGCGCCGCGCCCGGCCATCAATGCCGACAACTCGCGACGCAGCGCCGGCATGCCTTCGGTCGGCCCGTATTGCAGGCATTGTGCCGGGTCGCTGGCCATGACCCTGGCCGCGGCGTCCTGCAACGCGCCGGCATCGAAGCTGGCCGGGGAGGGATAGCCGCCGGCGAAGGAGATCATGCCCGGCAGGCTCATATAGGGAAACAGTTCGCGGATGGGCGAGCCCTGCGGCTCCCGCATGGCGGGCGCGAAGGCGTACGGATGGACTGGCGTGCTCATGGGATGCTGGCGGAGAGAGGCAAAGGCGGGGCTGCGCGGCGTACTGCGAGAAATCTGGCCGGCCCCGCGCGGCAGCATGCGCGGGGCTGGCGTCGGCCGCGCTCAGTCGACCGTGGCGCCGGACAGCTTGACGATCTCGCCCCACTTGCGGCGGTCGTTGCGGACCAGCTCGGCGAATGCCTCGGGCGTGTTCGGCGCCAGTTCGGCGCCCTGCTCGCGCAGCTTGGCCTGGATGGCCGGATCGCTGGTGGCGCGTGCCAGGTCGCGGCTGATCTTCTGCGCCAGCGCGGCGGGCAGGCCCTTGGGGGCGAACAGCCCGAACCACGGGCTGGCGTCGAAGCCCTCGACCGGACCGGCCGCCGCCACGGTAGGCACATTGGGCAGCGCCGCCGAACGGCCGGCGGAGGTCACGGCCAGCGCCTTGAGCTTGCCCGAGCGGACGAACTGGATCGACGCCGGCAGGTTGTCGAACATCACGTCCACGCTGCCGCCCATCAGGTCGGCCAGCGCCGGGCTGCTGCCCTTGTAGGCAACGTGGCTCATCTGCGTGCCGGTCATGCGCTGGAACAACTCGCCGGCCAGGTGGGTCGAGGTGCCATTACCTGCCGAAGCCATGTTCACCTTGCCGGGATTGGCCTTCAGGTAGGTGATGAACTCCGCCAGCGTCTGCACGCGGGCGCGCTCGGCGAACGCCGGCGAAACCACCACTACATTGGGCACCTTGGCGACCAGCGATACCGGCGTGAAATCCGCCGCGGCGTCATAGGGCAGCTTCTTGTACAGCGTGGGATTGATGCCGAACTCGCCGACCGAACCCATCAGCAGCGTATAGCCGTCGGCCGGCGACTTGGCCGCCACGCCGGTGCCCACGATGCCGCCCGCGCCGGGACGGTTGTCCACCAGCACCGGCTGCTTCCACATCGCGGTGAGCTGGTCGCCGATCATGCGCGCCACCATGTCAGTGGTGCCGCCGGCCGGGTACGGCACGATGATGCGCACCGGCTTGTTGGGGAATTCTTCCGCGCTGGCCGTGGCCGCCGCGAGCAGGCCCATTGAAATGCCGCAATGGCCGATGATGCGAAGCAGTCGATTCATGCCGGTCTCCTCGTTTCCTTATGGTTGTGATGTCCCCTCTCGTGGTCCGTCTCTCGGGGGGCGGGGGACGCGGGAACCCAGGACGCTGGGTTCCCGGAGATCGGCATTTTTAGTCATCAACTTTTTTACATCAAGCGAGATTTACGCATAGGATGATGACTTTTTTACATCAAGTTGCAGAACCCATTCCCGCCAGGGGATTCCCACCAACGCATTGAGACCATGAGCGCCTCCCGCATTCCCAGCCTGAGCAGCCTGCGCGCCTTCGAAGCCGCCGCCCGCCACCAGAACCTGCGCCGCGCCGCGGCGGAGCTATGCCTGAGCGAGAGCGCCGTCTCGCGCCAGATCGCCACGCTGGAGAGCCAGCTCGGCGTGGCGCTGTTCCATCGAGCCAACCAGCGCGTCAGCCTCACCCCGGCCGGTTCCCTGTACGGCTACCAGGTGCGGGAAAGCCTGCAGAAGCTGCAGCGCGATACGCTGGACATCATGGCGCACGAGGGCGCGGGCGGCATCGTGGAACTGGCGTGCGTGCCGACACTGGCGGTGGAATGGCTGATTCCCCGGCTGCCCGCGTTCTATGCGCAGCATCCGCAGGTGGTGGTCAATTTCAGCGCGCAGGCGGATGTATTCCTGTTCGATGGCACGCCCTATGACGCCACCATCCACTACGGCGAGGCCAACTACCCTGGCGGACGCGCCGATCCCCTGTTCGACGAGGAATCCGTGCCGATCTGCCATCCGGACTTCTTCGCCGGCGAGGCGCCGGTCAGCGCAGAGCGGATCGCGCAGGCGCCGCTGCTGCATCTCTCGACGCGGCGGCTCGACTGGAAGAACTGGATGGAAGCCGCAGGCGTCGGCGACGTCAACGCCATGCGCGGCACGCGCTACGACCACCATAGCATGGTGATCAGCGCCGCCCGCGCCAGGCTGGGCGTCGGCCTGGTGCCGCGTTTCCTGGTGGAGGAATACCTGGCGCTGGGCCTGCTGGTGATGCCGGTGGCGCAAGCCATGCGCTCGCAGCGCGCCTACTACCTCGTCGTGCCCGACTCGCGGCCCGTGAGCGACGCCATGTCGCGCCTGCGTACGTGGCTGCTGGCCGCGGCGCAGGATTTTGCGGCCCGCCAGGCAGAACGCCTGGAACAGCAAGCGACGATTAATCAAAAAATTTGAACATTAAATACGATACAGGGCCGCGCGCCAGATCCGTGCCAGATCTATCCTTTGTCACATGGAGACGCAACATGTTCTCCCGATTTCAACAAGACAAATAGATCATGAAAGTCACCACCGCCCGCCTGCTCCTCGCTGCCGCCATCGCCGGCACCGCCCTGCTCTCGCTGAACTCCGCCTTTGCCGCCGGCACGCACGCCGGGGACGACTACGGCTACGTGCACCGCGCCACCGACGCCTACACCAACGGCGCGCGCAAGGTCGACGCCTTCAGCGACGGCGCCCGCACGGTATTCCAGGACTATCCGTTCGGCTTCGCGGTATGAAAGGCAACGGCGGTGCGGCGCGCACCGCCCCGTCCGGGACGCACTGACAGACAGCAGGAACGCATCATGACCATCAAAGACACTGCCCTGATCCTCGCCGGATGGATTGCCGCCTGCCTGGGCAGCGGCTACCTCGTGAGTTTCGCGGCGCAGGCGCTGCAGCGCTGACAAGCCCGGCGGGCGATCGCCACCAAGCTCCCCTCATTCCTTCGCGCCAGCCGCCTCCAGTACATCCGTCAGCTTTCGGCCCGCATCGAGCGCCGCCGGAAAGCCGCAGTACACCGCGCTGTGCACCACCAGTTCGCGCAATTCCTGCGGCGTCACGCCATTGGCCAGCGCCCCGCGCAAATGCCCGGTCAGTTCCTGCGGCCGGTTGAGCGCGATCAGCATCGACACCGTGGCCAGGCTGCGCTGCTTGCGGTCGAGCCCTTCGCGCGTCCACACCGTGCCCCAGGCGAATTCCGTGACAAGTTGCTGCAGGCCGACATCGCCCTGCTGCTGCGCGGCCTCGAAAGCGCGCTGCACGTATTGCGCCCCCATGACCTCCGAACGAACCTCCCGGCCGGCTTCGAAAGCCGGTGTCTGCGTATAAGCGGTGGGATCTTGCCTGGCTTGCGTCATTTGCTGCCCTCCTTTGCCGTTTGCATGCGCACCGGCAGTCTGAACCGCGGCCGGCAACTTGTCCACGGGCCAGCCCCCCCCTCATGGACCTTGCTCGTCGGGCTCCCGCGCAAAGCCCTCCTCGCGGCGCGCGATGGCGCTGGCCAGCCCGAATTCCCTGACAAAGAGCACGATCAACGCGAGCACGGCGAGCGCGCCGATCGCCAACCGATAGTAGATCCACATGGCGGCAAGCCGGAACAACCGGTAGAGTTTTCCTATCTGCAGGGTAGGCTCCGGCACATCAAAAAGGCGCTTAGATGCCCGTGGCGCGGTGCAAAGAAGCCGTCAAAACGGCAAGGAACGACATCGCCAAAGCGCGGAAAGATGCACGCAATTTGATCTGGATCCTGGCAAGGCCGGCACGCGGGTGCCATGATGATCGCAGTGGCCGCCCCCAACACACATGCAGGCGCCGCCCCTTTCCAACAACGATTGCAGCCATACCAGGAGATAGCCGCCATGACCAACATTGTGCTCGCCACCGACGGTTCGCCCTTTGCCGACGCAGCCGCCCGCTTTATCGTCGAGGGCAAGCTGCTGCAAAGCGGCTTTACCGTGCACGTGGTCCATGTGACGCCCGAAGTCACCGGCCAGGTGCGCGCCTTCGTCAGCAAGGACACCATCGACGCCTGGCACCAGGAAGAAAGCGAGAAAGCCATGAAATCCGTAGCGGACATCCTCGCCGCCGCGGGCATCGCCTTCGAGCAGCACGCACTGCACGGCTTCGCGCCGGAACGCATCGTCGCCTATGCCGCCAGCGTGGACGCGCGCGCCATCGTCATGGGCACGCACGGACGCGGCTCATTCTTCGATGCGGTGATTGGCTCGGTAGCGGGACGCGTGCTGGCGCACGCGCCGTGCCCGGTAGTGCTGGTGAAAGCACCGGGGAAGAAGTAAGGCCCGAAAGGCCGAAGAGTCGAGGATAAAAACGCTACCGCCCGATCAAAGATTCGGTGTATCCGTGTTTGCCGCCCGAGGGGCGGCAAACACCCACCCGCGATGCGAAGCGAGCCGTCAAGGTGTACCAGGCCGTATGGGGCGCCTCGTCGGCAGGCAAAAAGAGCGGAAAAGAGGGACCCATGTTTGAGTATCGCCTTAAGGCGATGCGAGTTTGGGTCCCGGCCGCTCTTTTTGTCTGCCGACGAGGGGGGGTCGCCCCATCCGGCGCGCCTTCTTTGCCTACTTTCTTGGCAAGACAAGAAAGTAGGTCGCCGCCCCGCAGGGGTGGTGAAACTGCCTTTGACTTTAAGCCTTTAAGGCTTTAAGGCTTTAAGCCGTTGAAGTTAAGCAGTCAAACCCCCAAAACCCCTCATACCGGCCAAAGCGGCCCCTCATCCATCAAAGCCACCTGCTCCCGCAACTCCAGAATCCTATCCTGCCAATACCGCGCACTCCCAAACCACGGAAACGCCGCCGGAAAAGCAGGATCCCGCCACCGGCTCGCCAGCCAAGCGCTGTAATGCAGTAACCGCAGCGTCCGCAACGCCTCAACCAGATAAAGCTCCCGCGGCTGAAACTCCGCGAAATCCTCATACCCGGCCAGGATATCCGCCATCTGCCCCTGCATGGCGGCACGATCGCCCTCCAGCAGCATCCACAGATCCTGCACCGCCGGCCCCATGCGGCTGTCGTCGAAGTCGACGAAATGCGGCCCGGGCGGGCGCGAGCCAGCCCGGGACGCTTCGATCCACAACACATTGCCGCGATGGCAATCGCCATGCAGGCGCAGCAGCGACACATCGCCGGCGCGCTCATAGCAGCGGCGCGCCCCCTCGATGGCCAGATCGGCGACGGCCTGCCAGGCCGGGCGCAGTTCCGCCGGAATGCAGTCCTGCGCCAGCAGCCAGTCGCGCGGGGCCACGCCAAAGCTCTCCACGTCGATCGTGGGTCGCGCCTGGTAAGGGCGCGTGGCGCCGACCGCATGGATGCGGCCGATAAAGCGCCCGAGCCAGGTCAGCGTATCGGCCCGGTCCAGTTCCGGCTCGCGCCCGCCACAGCGGGGAAACACCGCAAAGCGAAAGCCGCCATGCGCCAGCAGCGTGGTGCCGTCGCGCGCGATGGCCGGCACCGCCGGAATCTCCGCCTCGGCCAGTTGCTGCACGAAGGCATGCTCTTCCAGGATGGCGGCGTCGCTCCAGCGGCCAGGCCGGTAGAACTTGACCACCACCGGCGCGCCGCCCTCGATCCCGACCTGGCAGACCCGGTTCTCGTAACTATTGAGCGCCAGCAGGCGGCCGTCGGGTTCGAAACCGGCGGCCTCCATGGCGTCGAGCATCAGGTCCGGCGTGAGGGTGGCATACGGGACGCCACCGTCATCGCCGGGAACCGGAAGGTCATGACCTGGACTGGACATTGCGCGCGGCCGCCTCGCTGTGGATCAGCGCGTGGGCTTGGCGCGCTGGCCGCCCAGCAACGCGGCTTGCGGCGCCGGACGGCGGCCGCGCGGGGCGGCATCCTGTCCGGTGCGCGGCTGCGCTGCGTGGCTGTTGCCATTGGCGCCGCCGCCGGCGCGATTGCCGTTGGCGTCGCTACCGCGGCTGCGGTTGCCGTTGCCGTTGCCGGCGGCGCGGTTGCCATCGACATCACCATTGCGATTGCCGTTGCCGGCGGCGCGGTTGCCGTTCACCTGGCCATTGCGCGGGTTGCCTTGCCCGGCAGCGGCCGGACGGCCGCTGCCCTGGCCAGCGCGCTGGCCCTGGGCCTGCGGCGCGCGGCGTTCGCCGTCGGCAGGTGCCGGGCCACGGCCTTGCGGGGCGCGGGCCGGACGCTGCTGGCGCTCGCCGGCTTCCGCCGCCGGTGCCCGGC
>NZ_JBFTOX010000033.1:0-100904 GCF_056398185.1 Cupriavidus sp. 05L310 | reverse complement strand
CAGCCGGCCCATACGCTGGACGGGAACGCCCATCATGAATTTCTGAGGGGCTGGTTCAAACGTTTCGTGCTGCGCACTGACCTTCCCGAGCAGGATGCCCGCGTCTGGACATGCTTCTGCCCATGGTCGGACACGATGACCGACAAACCGGTTTTCCTGACCCACCTGGTCGGCGGCGGCATCGACAAGATCTTCACCTCGGCAACGTGGCAAGATGCGCAGGACAAGCACCGGCGCGTCTCGGAGAAGGCGCGCCGGGTGTTGCCGCTCACGCCCCTGCCAGGAGATGAGGATGTGCACTAACTACGCCCCGGTGCAGCGCCAGCTGCTGCGCGACGTCTTCGGCGTCGAGCCGCCGCCGCTCGAGTATCCGTCGGAGGCCTGGCCGGACTATGCAGCGCCGATCATCGTGGGCAATGGGGACGGCGCGCGCCAGGCGCTGGTGGGGACGTTCGGCATGGTGCCCAAGACGCGAATCCCGCCGGGTGTGGCCAAGTTCGACACCACCAACGCGCGGTCGGAAACGGTGGGCGAAAAGCGGTCATTCTCCGGGCCGTGGAAGAAGGGCCAGCTCTGCCTGGTACCGGCCACCAGCTTCTACGAGCCGAACTACGAGGGCGGACCCAAGTCGGTCCGCTGGCGGATCTGGTTGAAGGATGAACCCGAGTTCGCGATCGCGGGGCTGTGGCGGGCATGGCCGGGCGAGGCCGGGGCCGAGGTGTTCAGTTTCACCATGCTGACCATCAACTCCGACAAGCACCCGCTGATGAACCGCTTCCATGCTCCGGGCGAGGAAAAACGGATGATCGTGATCGTGCCGCGGGCGGAATGGGACGACTGGCTGACCTGCCGGGATCCGGAGCGGGCGCGTAGCTTCATCCGGCCCTACCCGCCCGAGCTGATGGCTGCCGAGCCGGCGCCGCGCGCACCAGGCACAAAAGCCTCAAACGGCCCTTGACACTAGCCCCTTTGGTGCTAAAATACGTCTCAGAGGTAGCGCACCGCGCAGCCCGGAACCCGAAAGGACGACACGAATGGAAAAGACCTTGGACATCCTGAAGACCGAAGCAGAAATCGGCAAGCTGATGGCTGAGACGATCAAGCTCAACGCCGAAGCCGCCAAGCTGCAACGCGAGACGCGCTGGTATCCGGTGATCTGGGCCACCGGCCTGTTGGCAGCAGCCTTCACCTTCGCGAAGTTCTTCAACTAATCCAAGACCGGCCCGCCGCAAGGCGGGTTTCTTCTATGCGCTATACCCCCCCCTCCACCACAGACTTGCAGCAGCTTAAGAACGATCTGGACCGCACGGGCGAGCAGATGGCCGAGCTATTCGGCGTGGCCGGAGGCCAGCAGTGGCGCAAGTACACCGGCGGCGTGCAGCCGCGCGAGATGGCCCCCCAGATGCTCTTCTTTGGCGCCGCACGCCTTGCCCTCTCGCCGGAAGAATTGGAGCGTGTGCTGGCCCGTATGCGTGAGATCGGTGCAGAGATAGACCTGCACGGCGACACCGAAAATCATGAGGGCCAAGCCTGATGAATATCTTCGAAGCGTTCACCGAAATTGAACAGCTGCCCGTCAAAGAGCGGCTTCTGATCGGCGTGAGCCTGAACAACAAGTTCGCCTGGTCTGCTGGTCGAATCGATGACCCTGACGTCTCAATCGGCTTTGGATCTGCGGTCACGCGGGCCATCGAAGACTTTCAGGCCGGGGACAAGCTCCTGAGCATCATGGTCACTCCGTTCGGAGGCGGCCATATCGTCGTGGCGATGGGTGCGGAATCAACCGTAGCCATCATCGACGCCATGACCAAGGGCATAGAGCTCATTTCCCAACGCGGCGGAAATTGAGAGTCACGGCCTGCTAAAGCCATTCCAGCCGCAGCTCATATGCGGCGCGCTTGGTGCGACCACTGGCTGACGTGCAGGGATCCGGAGCGGGCGCGGAGCTTCATGCGGCCCTATCCTGCCGAGAAGATGACAGTAGAGCCGGCCCCGCGCCAGACTGCCAACAGCGCTCGATAGAGTGCGGCCTAGGTTGGAATGCTCATTGATCGGCAACGGCCGAGTCCAACTCCGCCCGAGCAATGAGGGATTCAAGCATTTCGATAGAGTCGCTGAATATCTTGAGGGCTTGGGATCTTGCTCGGCCATATATCTCCTCAAGTCGATCTTCATCAGTTCGAAGCGCAATGTCCGATCTGAGCGCAGCTATCAGTTTTGGCATAAGCGGCGCAAACCTCTCCATTTGATTGCGAATTTCCGTCATCAAGGCAAGCTGAGCACGCCACAAAGCAAGATTTGCCTTCTTCATTTCAGCGCGCCAAAACCGTTGCATGTTCTCAGTGTGCTCGATCTCGACACGGAGCGAATCTAGCTCCTCTGGCCTACCGCCACGACGTCTAAGAGCGCCGAACTCTTGATATGCACTCCCGACGGCATCATCGGCTCTGCGCAATTGCTCTTGAAAGTGCAAAAGGTTGCTGTTAGCTACCATGAGAGGGGGGCGAAGTTGCTGCATAGCGGCCAGCATCTTGCCAGCAGCCACCGTATATTCGACCACGAGTTCTGTAAGCTCAAGCGAGCCAACGGCTGCGATCCTCCCTACGACCGTCATCTCTTGGGCGACTTCCTGACTCAAGATAAGATCGTCAGTGGACGGGAGAGCAAGCTTGCCAATAAGAACCGGAATCTTCGATGACGCTGCCACCGCCGGAAGGTAGACCTCCCGTCTCAGCGTGTGAAGTCGATCTCGCCCTTTCTCGATGCCATCAGAGTCTAGCTTCTGCTGGTTAAGCGTGACCTCGTGATCGAGTTTCTGCGCATGCTGCGTCGATTCCTGTCGCATCTTTTCACGCTGAAGCCAAGCATTTGTTACGAGCGTAGCCACAACGGTCAACAAGGAAATGCCCCCAGCGATCAGCGCGCCCCACACGACATCGGGTATTTGCGCTGCGGCCTGCGCTCCACTGCAATGCATCTCGATTGCATACAGTTTTGCCTCGAGCAAACAATTAAATGGCGGCATGTTCATTGAAAATTTAATAGTCGCGGCAAATGTATCCATGTGTTCGCCCCACCGCAAGCCCCATCGATAGTGGCGGCTAAGAAGTAGCGCCCAAATCAATCTCTGGAGTCAGCGCTTCGCTCGCAGTTGCCTGCGATGCGGGCGGCGCCAGCGTATTCAGCCAGGATTACCGCGTGCTGGTCAACCCGGCTGAGCACGTCGGCAAGCGCAATTTGTGGGCTCCGCGCAAGCCCCACCCAAGGGGTATTTAGTGCACCGGCCCTTCGGCCGATAGAGCACCAAGTTCAAAAAGCCACACCCCCCATCTTGTGGCGAGTAGCACTGAAGGAACCATGCCAGCATGAGACATCCTGAATATCAGTCATGGAACCTTATCACCACGAAAGAGCATTCATCTTGGCCCAGCTGTTCCAGCACAACCAAGATGTAAGACACTTGTATGATGCCTACTTACATTGGAACCAAGCAACGACGGCCGACGATTTCAAGTTTGCGTTGGCGAGATTAATTGGTGAGGGTACGGTCCGTTTTGTCGGGCCAGTCGGACCCAAGGTCGAACTTGTTTCTCGGAGAGAGGAGAGAGAAGGGCTAGGGTACCCAGAAACCTTGTCAGATCGCCGCTGGCTCACAAAGAAGTAGCCACTTCCGACCAGCGTTGCACCGCTACCGGCAAGCTCTAATCGTAATTCATACGCCGTGCGGCCTTCGTGAAGACGTCGGCTCCGGCGTCCACCTGAGAATGCACCCACACCGGCCGCGCGATGCTCAGGAGCGAGCCCCACTCCGCGACCGGCACCCCCAATGTTCGTCTATGTGACCACTTCGCCGGGCCCGTACCTCGGTCTCCAGATACGCCATCCGTTTCCCCTCCTCCGCTACGCCTCCCTTCCTCGGAAGGGTACGGAAATTGATGCAACGCATCATAATCTTTAACGGCGACAGATTGACCCCCGTTGCCATTCCTCGAGGGTGTAGGCGCAACTCCCCGGCCTACACCCCTTTTTCCATCTGTCGCAAGGATGGATGTTCACTGACACGCCGCCACGGCCGCCCTCAGTCTGACCTCATAGCCGGCGCGCAACAGCAGCTCGGCCAGCGCCGCGCGAAAGAACTCGAAGTCGCTGGCCGTCTCCGGCACATTCGCCAGCGGCCAATCCGGCTCGGGGATCTCCGCCGTCCTGCACGGCACGGCCACCGGCACCCTCACCTCCACGGGCTTCTCGATCACCTGCGGGGTTGCGGCGCAGCCGGCCAGTACCAGGCACAACATCAGCGCGCGGATCATGGGCGCTCCTTCACGAAGGTCTGCCGCAGCGCGTGCAGCGAGGCGCATTGGTCAGCGCCCGGCGTCTGCGCCTGGATCTTGCCGGCCAGCAGCGTGTATTTGGACTGGGCTGCCTGCGCCTCGGCGTCGGCCTTCGCTGCCTGGTACTGCCGCAGCTTAGCCTGCGCCTCAAGGACAGCCACCGCGGCGTTCTGGGCGGTCAGAGATCCGGCCAGCGCCTGGTTGTCGCCCTTGGCCTTGTCCAGGTCGATCTGGGCCTGCGCCAGCTCAGCGCGCGCACTGTCGCGCTCGCCGCGATAGAACCAGACCGACCCGCCGGCCAGCGCCAGAACGATCAGCACGGCGGCGCACAGGATGCGCTGCGGCGTGGCAAAGATCGATTTCAGTAGGGTCAGCATCCCCATCCCTCCGGAAACTCGGCCAGCGGCACGGCCTGGCCCGCCAGCGCGTGCGTGCAGTCGCCCAGGAAGACGATCTCGCCGGGCTGCGCTCCGTTGCAGCCAACGAACGAATGGCAGACGATCGCGCGCCTGTCGAACTGGCGCCCATCGAGCGGCGGACATCCGGCGGCCATCCATTGCTCGTACTCGGCCTCGCCTGCCTCGGTGAAATCCCTGCCTGTCACGAGCACGCTGGGGTTGAAGATCGGCCGCTCGACATCACCGTTCCAACCCCAGCGCGGGCCCGGCCCGTCGCCATGCTGGATCGTGTGAGAGATGCCGCAACCCGGACACCAGAAGGCCAGGCAGCCTGCGGCAGGCTGCCGCAGAACTTTCGATAGCGCGCTCATGCCAGCAGGCCTCCCGCCTTCACGTACACGCCGCGCAGATAGTCCAGCGAGTGCTCGTTCTGGCCATAGCCGGCGCCTGGCAGGCTGGCCCAGATGTTCCGCACCCGCGCGACGACCTCGTCGAACCGGCCGGCGGCAATCAGCGGCAACGCCAGGCGCTCGCGGATCTGCTGCACGGCGATGCGATCCTGCGACGCCGGGCCGAAGTCGGTCAGGCCAAGCAGGCGCTTGTAGGGGTCATACCAGCGAGCCAGCAACTGGTAGCGCCCAGCCGCCGTGCTGGGGATCACCTTGCCGCTCCTCTGCCGGACCTGGATCAGCTTGCGCGGGTGGTCCGCGTAGCTACGGAACAGCAGCGGGTTGTCCGGCGTGCTGCCGACCAGCACGTTGTATCCGTTGTCGGACTTCGCCAGCAGTACGAGGCCCAGCTCGGACACCGCGATGGTGTCCAGAAACGGCCGGATGTTCGGAGTGTCCATATCAGCCATGATTGCCTCCCGTTACTGCATCGCGCACGTCTTCGGCCACCTCGGCCAGGTCCTTGTCGCGCCGGCGCTCGATGAAGTTGAACAGCCAGCGCACCACCGCCCAGCCGGGCAGCCCGCAGGCGAAGACCAGCCCGAACAGAGCGACCAGCCCGATGTAGTCGCCTGTCCAGGCATGCAGGCTGAAGTGCTGGACCACGGCCGCCCCGCCGCCCACGCTCGACACCACCGTCGAGATGAGCGCCACAGCCCATTCCGCCGTGCTGCGCGGTCGCATCATGATCATCACCACGATTGCGGCTAGGCCGCTGGCGCCGGCCGCCACGCCGGCAGTACCGCCGATTGCTTTGAATGCAGCCGCGCCAGCGGCCCCCGCTGCGGCACCGCCGCTGATTGGTTCGGACATTTGTGACCCCGGAAATGAAAATGCCCGCTGGAAGCGGGCGTGAAAAAGCCGCCCGGAGGCGGCTGCCATCAAAGTAGTTTTGTGTATCCGTACTACAATACGCCGCTAAAAATGAGAAGCCGACGCATGACCGAAGAAAAGCAGCGCGGGAAAAACCAAGAAATTCAGATGCTCCGCGGGATTTCGATTGCGTTCATCCTGGTCCAGCACTACTATCCGGCCCTCCCGGCTCCGGCTTGGTTTTACGAAGTCGTCCATGCCACCAGCCTGCGGAGCGGCGTGGATCTGTTCTTCGTCATCTCAGGATTCGTCATCTCCAAGTCTCTGCTCGATAAGTCGGGGATGGGATTGAATCTGCGGCTCACACGGCGCGACTTCGCGGACTTTTGGGTAAAACGAATCTTCAGGCTAATGCCAGCGGCGTGGCTCTGGGCCGCAGTCACAGTCGTGCTTGGCCTATTCGTTACCAGCATGGAGGGGCTTCAACCAGCGCTGGCCATAAAAGGCGCGATTGCGGGGATGCTCGGCTATGCCAATCTATACTGGGCTAACTGCGCGGTAGACCAAGCAATCGGAACGACATGTCCGAGCCTCTACTCGAACTCGGTTTTTTGGAGCCTTTCGCTCGAGGAGCAGTTTTACCTCGCCCTCTCCGTGCTGATGCTGTTCACCCGGTTCCGCACCGTCCTCATCATCGGCCTAGTGGCCGCCGCCATTGCGCTACCGATGCATCGAACAGGAAACGTCCATCTCTGGTTCTTCCGGTTCGAGCCCATGGTTGTGGGCGCCGGAATCTATGCGCTTTCGACCACGCCGTTCTACGCGAAAGCCCAGGCCTTTCTAAA
The DNA here is from genome assembly GCF_056398185.1 of Cupriavidus sp. 05L310. Taxonomy (NCBI): domain Bacteria; kingdom Pseudomonadati; phylum Pseudomonadota; class Betaproteobacteria; order Burkholderiales; family Burkholderiaceae; genus Cupriavidus; species Cupriavidus sp. 05L310. Next base: position 94,068 of record NZ_JBFTOX010000033.1, on the reverse strand, counting down.
GAACCGCGCGCTTCGGATTGCTTTGCTTGCCGCATCCATCGTCGGAATCGCCGTCTCGAACCAAATCAGCGCGCTCGACCAAGTTTCGGTTGTCACGCTGCTCTCTGGGGTCGCGGTCTGGATATGCTCCCTCGGCGCCGGCACCTCCAACGGCCCGGGCATGCGCGTCCTCGGGTGGCTAGGCGACCGCTCGTACTCGCTGTATCTGTGCCACCTCCCATGCTTTCTGATCGTGCGAGAGATCATGATCCGGGCGGGCATGCGGGATCACTGGGACAACGCCATCGGCATCTCCGTCGGCTTCCCGCTGGGCATCATCACCGCCTTGGTGCTCTGTGAGGCCACATTCAGGTTCGTAGAGACCCCGCTCTCGAAGTTCGGCAGGGGGCTGGCAAGCCGCCGAGCAGCGACAGTCGGCCGTGACCCGCTGCCGCTGCAGTCGCTATGAAATGGAATGATCGGTCGACGGCAAGCTATCGAGAGAGCCACCGGCCGCGGCACGGAGTGCGTACACGTAGCTGCGCACCGCCGCCGCAAACGCCTTGAAGCGATCCTGCGTGAAGGGGTGGAGCGCGCCGGCCTCGTCGGGATAGCGAAGCGTGTCAACCCCACCCGGGAACCCATCGCCAGCCTTCAGGCCGGTCTCAATCGCGATAATGTCGACCTGACTGAGCGCGTCGATCGAGTAGGTGCCATCGACGCCCGGAGCACCAGCGCACGAGATCCGAATTCCACGCTGAAGCGCCTCGATCGCCTGCTGCGGAATCGAAACCTTGCTCGGGTCGTGCTCTGCGTAGAGCACTAAGACTGCGTCCACCTTCTCCGCATCCATGCGCGGATCAAAGTTGAACTCGCCATCCTCCGAGAACGAGAACGGGAGGCTGGATAGGCCGGCGGCGTTGAGCTCGGCCACGAAAGATGGTCCAATTTTCTTCGTCATGTGGGCTCCTTAGCGCCGCGGCGGAATGCTGATTTTCACACTATTGCGCGCCGTTCCTTTGGTGCCATTTCCCTGAAATGACACACTAAACGAGCCAGCTGCACTCCCCAATAGCGTGGCGTAGTGATAGCCCTCAGTCAGGCCCGACCGCGGCACGTAGCAGTTGACCGAGACATTTGCGTTCGCAGCATAGGGCTGCGTTGTTCCGCCAACGGTTTCTTCCGCGGTGGTGCCATCGAAGCCGATGCTTGCCCCACCGGTCTGCCCTAGCACGTTGGGGTTGATTGTGCCGTCTGCCGCCGCAGTAACAACCTCACCCGCCCAGCAGAGGAACGCGGTTCGCAGCGAGGTTGAAACCTCGACATTTGTCACATTCCCATTGACCGTTACGGCAGCAGTCAACGCGTTGGTCGCCGCAAAGCCCGGATCGTTGAACCACGACCTGCACAGCCCCGCCCAAGTCGTCGTGCCCGAGGCGTATTCCATACCGACCAGCGTCCGTGTGGCGTCTCCGGTCTTGATCTCGATGCCGGTCCCCGCATCCGTACTGTGGCCAGTCGTGCTGGCCTCCAGCGTCATCGTTGCCCCGTTCATGTAGGCGTAGATGTAGTAGACCGTGCTGGCGGTCAGGCCGGCGGGCGCCAGAGACACCCCGGCGGCCGGCACGGCCTGCGTGACACCGTTGATGATCAGGCGGTTGCCATTGAGCGGCGACAGCACTAGGTTCGCGCCGGACTTGGCCAGTCGGCACATGCCGTGGCTCTGCACCTGGCTGAACTGCGTCGCATGGTTGCTCTGCGTGCCGGGGGCGACTTGGAGCGCAGCGCCGGTGCACTCGAGCAACACGAACGAACTGATGTCCGCGCGCCAGATCGCCGAGGCCTTGCCGTTGGCGACCATCTCTCCGCCCTGCAGCGCGCTATGGGCGCCACCGACCAGTGGCTGCGCGCCGAGGCCGTTGACGTTCAACGTGGAAGCGCCGGCGTTAGCGGTCTTCACCTTGAACGAGAGCACCATGCCGTCGGTCAGCGCGGTGATAGCCGGGCTGTAGCTCACCACGTAGGTATTTACCGAGCCGGTGTCCACCGCGGTGGTCAGCGCGCTTTGCTGGACCGCATGTAGTAGGTCGGCAGGCAGGATCGGCGCGTTCGCCGCCTGTGTGATGTTGGCCGACGTGATGGTCGACTGGCCATTGGCGACGGTCACCACCCACAGGCCGGTGTAGCCGACATCCGGCGTCGGGGTCACCTGTGAGCCAGTGGTGGCCGCGACGCCCGTCTTAGCGCTGATGTTGACGATGCCTTTGCGCACCGTGGCCTGCTGGGCGCCCGTCCCGCCCGGGCCCGCCCATGCCTGCGTCGGGTTGCTGGCGTTGTAGTACGGCAGCGTGACCAGGCCGGTGTCCGTGTCGAGGTAGGCCACCTGGATGAGGTAGTTCACGCTCTGCCCGGCAGTGACCGGTGCCGGGCAGCTCAGCGTCACGGCGTCAAGCGAGATGCCCTGCTTCAGGATGCTGTGCGCGGTGTCCGCCGGCAGCGACGAGTAGGCAATCGCATCGATATTGGCCAGGCTGTAGACCTCGCCGGGATTCACGACGACCTGCAGAGACGCGGGGCCGGTGGGCACGCAGCCGAGGCCGTTCACGACCGTCGCGGTCCCCAGCATCGCCGCGGCCAGCTTGGCCAGCGCGATCATGGCGTACTTGTTGGTGTTGAGCAGGTCCGTTTCGAGCGGGATCTGCCCGGGGTAGACGGTTTGGCGGTCCATTTAGGCTCCGAAAAAAAACCCGCGCATGGCGGGCTTGATGCGTTGCGTGAGAACAACAGCGTGTCAGAGGCTGCAACCGACATGCCCCAGAATGGGATTTCTCAAGACAACGGAGACAAATTGATGTCAGGATTCATAAGAATCGAAGGCGATGTCGAAGGCCTCGTAGTAACAGACAACAAGGCAATCGGCGTTGGAGATTTCCTAACTGTTGGGAAAGGGGCAAGCCTTAAGGATGCAACTCTCAGCGGCAACATTCATGTCGCACCGATTGAATTGCTTCGGGATGAACTCGCACAGAAGCTTCACTTCCCGCAGGGGGCGCCTCTCGAAGACTTGAGAGAATGTCTATCAGCGTTGCAGAACACCCCCGCGCAAGCGCAAGAGGAGCGTATCGAAGTGGTGAAAAAGAGCCGCTTGTGGCCGCATATCGAAGGGCTTGAGAAGGGCTTCTCTATCGCAGCATCCCTGGCATCGATCGCCGGGCCGGCTCTCGCCCGATTCCTACAATAACGACTCCTAAGCCACACCCGATACGGCGTCCCCGCCTCCGGCGCGGCGGGCATGAAAATGCCACCCGAAGGTGGCAAATTTTGTTTACGGTACGATTCCTCCACTCAAAATATGGGGGTGGGGATCATGAGACAGTCGCCAGAGGCGTACAAATTCGAGGCAAATCAGCTCCTATTGGATGTCCACCGCCTCATGGTGCTTATCTGCGCGGACGCCGAAATTACGAGACTCTCCAACGCCGAGGGCCTGAGACACCTTCAGGAATTGCAGGATCGCTTCTTCCCGACGGAAGTATCAAAGCTCCTTGTCTCGATCGCTGGGGCGTTTCGTAGCCTGGACGGCGACGGCCGTGGCATCAGGCCTGCCAGCATCTCGCCGAAGATCATTGGCTCGATGCGGCAAGGAACTTACAACCGCGGCACGGACCTGAACTTCCGAGCTGCTTGCAACAAGATCCTGCACGCTGAGCGCATCGAGATACCGCAGCAACAAGCGACTGCCATGGATAAGCCGGGCCATGATGAACCCACACTTAGCCTTGATTTCGCCAATCAGGTGTATCAGGCTTGGGAGCCCAGGGAGGTGTCCTACGAGTTCTATGGCACCTCTATCGTCTGCTATGAGAAAGAGAATGATGCCGGCGATACGTTGATCGCGGAGATCGATCTTGGCAAACTGGTCTCGGCAGCTTTGGATACCTTTCGATCAGTATGAGGGCTCATCCCTGATGCCCTTGGCGGCTTCCTCCGTCGGCACAACCATCGGCATCCAGTGGGTGGCCTCACACACGTCCCAGTGATAGTGCCGCGCGTACAGATAGCTGAAGTGCGGCTTGCCGTCGCGCATCTGAAACTTTGCCGGCATTACCTCCACCTTTCCCCATCCGCCATAGTCAAAGCGCCCGCTGTCGCGGACGGGGCCCAAGGCGAATACGGCCTGGCCCTCCTCCGGCAGCCCTTCGGACACCGGGGTCCAGAGTTGAAGCAATAGGCGCTGCGCCGGAGACAAGTCTTGGTCTTCCATAGCTCTCTCCCTCATGCCCACACACGATACGGCGTGCCGGGCTCCGGCGCAACGATAATGCTTCCCAGCGCCGCCGTCTCGCCGGCGGATAGTGGGCGCTCCAGCCGCAGGTTCACATGCCACCCGGGCACAGCCGTCGGCGGCGTGATCACGTTGCCGTCGGCATCCCACTCGCCACCCTCGTAGATCGTGCCGATGGTCGAGAGGTTGACGCCCTCGGCGGGCATACGCACCGGCTCGCCCTCCTCGGTGTATTCGACCGTCAGGCCGGCCGCCAGCAGCGCGGCGCTCGTGGTGTCGCGGTCGGGCCCGCGCAAGTAGTAGTCGTGGAACATAGTCACCTCACGCGGTCAGGGCTTGGAGTTCGGAATTGGACAGGCGGCGCGGGAAGTAACGGACATTGCGCAACCAGCCGTTCAACCAGCCAGGATTACCAGCGAATCGCCCCAACCGCATCTCCGTCATGCCAGAGGGGTTGCCCGCGCTACCGCTTGCCACTGCACCGCCGTTCAGACAGATCGCGTCGTTCTGGGCGGAGCCATAGCAGAATGCGACCTTTGCCACGCTGCCAGGCACGAGTGAATTGGCACCGTTCAGCGCTGCCGGCGACGCTGCGCCCTTACGGTAGAGGCTGCATGCCCCGGTTGCTCCGACGCCGACCGCGAAATAATTGTTCAACGCTGCGTCCGTGATTGTGAGAACGCCTTGCATCGTGTCACCCACAATGCCGGCGGCGAGGCGCGGAACGACAAACTCAGCATACGCAGTCCCCTCACCTTGACTGAAGCCAATCTTGCTGAGGTCGGTAATGGTGGCATTGTCGGCGGCGCGGGTTGCTTGGGCAGATGTGGTAACGATCACCGAAGAGGGATACGCACCCGCCTCCATCTGGTGGTGATGCACGATTACGGACTTCCCTGTTCCAGAGGCCGTGCCGTCCGTAATTGGGTATGGATAGGCGTTGAGCGTCTCGCCGCCGGCGTTAGTCGTGGCCGTCCAAAGCAGGTACACTGCGCCGCCATTCGGCCCCGAGTTCGACAGCTTGATTGCGCCGAATGTGACCGTGCCGCCTGCGGTGGTCGCTACACCGGTTGTCAGGTCCAAGTTCACCCCGCCCCAAATCCCCGGGGTACCGCTGGTCTTGTAAAAGAGAAGGCGCGTGACCGCACCCGCCACGGAGCCAGGATCTGCCTCAATGATCGACCACGTGCACATTGCACCGGTGGCCGTGAACTGCGCCCCGTTTGCGGTTGGAGCATTGGGCGCGCCCACACCCAACATGGTGTACTTTTTTGCCTGCTGACCAGGAACAAACGAAGTCGCATTGGTGATCGTGTAATAAGTGGGCGAGACGCCCAAGCCATACATACTCGGCCAGAGCAAATTCGTGCGCAGATCTTCGATCAGCAGCCCGCGCGCGGCCAGCGTGCTCGGGTCATAGTCCAGGCGCGGCGCATTAGCCGCCGCCTGCACGAGCACGCCGCCGGCGCTGTAGCTCCAGCCGGCCGAGGCCCGCGCGAAGGTGACCAGATCAGCAAAATTTCGATTGAAAAGCATGCTTCATCCCTTCGACTTGAATACGCCAGCGGTGCCATACGACCAGGTGGGGTCATCGACCCACGCCCGGTACACGTTGGCGACGAAATCGAGCTGCGCTGTCGGCTCATTCAGCGCCAGGAAGTCCAGCGACAACGTTCCCAGCCGAAGGTCGTCGCCATCGTACTGGCCGGCACGCCTGCGGCAGACCACCGACAATCCCAAGCCGAGCCTCATAGGCCCACCAGATCGGACGCGGTGGTGCCGCTGACGTTGACCCGGATCGCCCGGATAGGAAGCGTCTCCCCGGACGGACAGTTCTTGAAGGTTACGGCCGTGCCATCGCGGCGAATCGCCACGACATCGCCACCGGTGCCGACGCGGATGCTGTTCGCCGGCCGCGCAAAGTTGTTGGCTGCGCTGTCGCTCGGCGTGATCACGAAATAGTCGAACGAGGGATCGGTAAGACTCGGGGGGGTGTTCTGGAACGGATCGGGCATGGCCTGCTCCACGTTAGATGGACTGGTAAGTCTGGTTGGCGAAGTCGAGCACCATCGTCGGCCCCGTAATGCCAGGGATGACCGGCGGCGGCTCGGGCAGGTTCTGCACGATGCTCGTCCACACGATGGTGGCCACCGGCTTCACGCTGTCGATGGCGGCATAGATGTCGGCGTCCGAGACGCCGCCCTGGATCATCGACAGGGACGCATACGAGGCCTGTGACGGCGTGCTGTAGCCGCCGGTGGAAACGCCATAGCCCGCGATGTTCGGGATACCGGTTCCCGCCGGTCGGAAGGCGATCACAAACGCCTGGAACGGCATCGACAGCGATCCGTACGCGCCGGCATAGCCGTAGCCGAGCAGCGGGCCACCGTACGCCCCGGTATCCGCCGGCCGAGTTGGCTCGATCACCACCGGCGTGCGCCCAGTCAGGTCCTGCAGCACCCGGATCAGCCCCGCGCGCGTCGCCCGCTCGCGGAACAGGTTGATCAGGATCCGCCCCCGGAATGAGTCGTCCGACTGGTTCGCCGCGCGCAGCAGCATCGAGCCGAAGAAGTCGGCAGCGATCATGTCCAGCCAGCCATCAGTTGCGGACTTGATGCGCGTCTGCAACCGTGCGTAGCTCAGCAGGCTGTAGATGAACGACGCGGTATAGGCCAAGCCCTGCAGCAGGCCGGTGATGACCGGAGACTGGCTCTCATCGGGGAACCAGCGCGGCAGGTATCCGCGCAGCCGGCGGTAGACATCGTTCTGATCTCCGACTGCCATTTATGCCACCGAGACGGTAGAGGACTTGATGGTCTGCTTGGCCGTGGCCACCAGGTCGGCCGTGCCGGCGTTGAGCGTCACGCCAGTCACGTTGGTCACGCCCGGCGAGGCGTCATAGGCGACCTGGGCCAGGCGGCTATAGGGCAGCGTCATGGTCTGCGTGGCCGGGTCGCGCGGCAACGCATTGATGTAGTTCGCTACCGCGGTCGCAACGAGCTGCCGCGTAGCGGCCCCGTCGTAGCCGGCAGCGATCGTGCACGTCATCGTCACCGCAGCGTTCACCAGCACCGGCGCAAACACGCCGTAGCTGCTACACAGCGGGCGTACCGCCTCGATTGCATTCGCGGCCGTCGCCAGAAAGGTGCTGCCTGGCACGCCGGTACCATCGTCCACGACCACGTAGAAATAGCCCATCTGCACCGCGCCGGCGTAGCTCTGGTTCTCGACCAGAGAATAGGTGACACCCTGCTTCAGCGAGGTGATAGCGTAGCCGACGGCGTCCTTCGTGGCCTTGGACAGGCTGCGAATGTAGGCGATGAAGCGAGTGCGCAGCGCCGGGTCCGACTCAGCATCGGCGCCGTTGGCGAAGCTGGCCGCGTTCGTCACCGTGTCGACGCCCGGGATCGCGCCGGCGATCACCGAGACCGCCCCGATAACGGCGTTGCCCGCCGCACCGGCGACCCGTGCCAGCACCGGTACGTTCACTGTAGCCGTGCCGGCCGCCAGCACGTAGCCGCCCAGGGTCGCGTTGTAGGCTGGGTTGGTGGTGTCCGCCACCACCGTGTACTGCTGCGACGCATCCCCCGTTTGGATGGTGGCGCCCACGGGCACCACCGCCTGCTGCGTCGGCGTGAATCGCGCGAAGGTGACCTGGCCCGTCGCGAAGGTGGCCGGCAGCCGGGACACGCCGAAGTCGGCAACCCAGCTATCCAGATCCGCGCCGCTCGACGTCGCCGCGCGGGTGATCGCCAGCACCTGCATGATCAGGCTTTCCAGCCAGACCGTCACGGCGGCGTTCGCCTCGACGAGGGCGCGCAGGATCGACCCGACGGTCAGGTCGATCAGGACGCTCGCATAGCCCTGGATCGCCGTGACGCTTTCGCGCACCAGCGTGGTGAAGTCCTTCGTGGAAATTGCCATGTCAGCGGTTCACGTCAAAGCTGAGGGTTACCGGCTTGCGCGTGCTCGCGCTGGTGTACCGGATGGTGACGGCGAAGCCGGCGTTGATCTGCAGCAGGTCGATCTCCGGCTCGGGCAGACGGGCCACCGCTTCTTCCATCAGCACCTGGGCGCGGATGAGCGCGCGCAGTGCCGGCAGATCGGCGTTCTGCCCGATCTTGGCCGGCAGGCCTGCACCGTAGTCGGGGTGGAAGATGTACTCGCCCGGGTTGGTGATGAGACGGCGCACGATGCGCTGCTGCGTCCGCGTCTCGCCGCTGACCTGGCCAAGGTCGCCGGTCGGCGATACGCCGAGGTCGTTCCCGACCCAGTGGTCGATGTCGTTCACGAGTTTCTGGGTCATATCGGGGTGCCGGTGTCCGCGCCGCCGTTGCCATTGCTGTGGCGGTGCGTGCTGCCGATGTCCTTGCCGTTGTTCTTGATCGTGCCGGTGGTGTCCAGGTCGCCCGTCACCGTCGACGTGACGCCGGTGCCGTTGTCGCCGGAGATCGCCATGCCGCCCTGCCCGGTGATGGTCTGCTCGACCAGCAGCGTGTTGTCCATCTGGACTGCACCGACGAAGTGGTGAAGCTGAGCGGTGTATTTGGCGGTGGTCTGCGCCACCACCTCTACCGTGCCGTCGTTCTTGAATCTCAGGGCAGACCCGGACTTATGCACCACCCAGAATTCGCCAGACGGCGCGCCCGGTGGCCGGTCCGCATCACTGTACAACCGCCCGCAGACGTAGCCGTTCTCGATGCTGCCCCCAAAGAACTTCACCTCGACCTGGTCGCCAACGCTCGGCGGCGCGTCCATACCCCAGCCGTTGCCCACCCAGGGCGACGTGACCGGCAGCCAGCCAGACAGAAACGGCTCGGCGCCGCTCTCCGGTTGTGACCGGTCCACGAACTCGACGCGCGCGGCCGCCATGTCAGGGTCGTAGCTGCGCACGATGCCCGCGCGCGACTCGGCCACGTCCCCGCCGGCGAGCTGCGCAGCCAGACGCATCTGGTTTCGAATGGCCTGCATCATGGCGACGGTACCGTGTCGGGGTTGTGGTTCTTGGCTTCAATCTGCATGGTGTAGCCGGCCAAGATGCTCATCTGCTTGGTGATCGACACCGGGAAGTACGTCTGGTCGAACTTCGTACCGGTACCCTCCACCAGGATCGGCATCGTCGCGTCGAGGATGTTGTCCGCCGGCAGCCGCGCGCGAAACTTCATCTCGTGCGATGTGATCTCGCGGTGCAGCTCGATCGCCTTCTTTGTGGCCTGTTCCTGCGTCAGGCCGGGGAACACGAAGCTGTAGAGCTGCGTGCCGCCAAATGGCGCCGCTTTGCCAGCCTGCGTGGTCTTACCCTTGCTGGGGTAATAGGCGGTGAAGCCAGCCTTTTGCTTGGCATTCCAGGACCGGACCACCACCGAGACGCCCTTGGCGACGGTCAGGCTGCGCGAAAATTCCATCTCCTGCACATTGGCCTGCCATGCGGCGCGCTCATCGGTCGGTGGTTCCCAGCGAATTACATACGGGTCGCCCTGCTCGATGGGGCGCGGCTGGAAGTACAGCGTCTTGCCTTTGACGTAGCAGAGGTATCCCTCGTTGGCCGCCAGATAGGTCAGCAGGTCCCACTCGCTGCGCTCTTCCTGCATCCGCGCGTGGTCACGCGCGTAGTAGGTGCCGACCAGATCCTTCGTGGGCGTCACCACCGCGGTGAGCCCGTGAGACTCGGCCAGCTTCGTCGCGATCTGCGACGACGTGAGGTTCTGGTACTGCAGCGAGGTCTTAGCGTCGATGAAGACAGCCGTCAGGTCACGCCCGGTGAGCTCGATCGTGCGGCGCACAGGGTCATAATCGATATCGTCGATGCGGCCGTAGATCTGGCTCTGCAGGTCTGTCTCGCTGTAGTTGGACGGATCCAGCGGGAAACCGGCGAAGATCTCGACGAACCCCTCAACCAACTCCGAAAACCATGCCGCGTTCCGCGCGGACGTCAGCATCGATTCCGCAAACGTCACCCGGAAGGTGTCAGCCTGGTAGTAGGTATTGCACGAGACGGACCAGCTTTCCCAGCCCTGGATCTGCTCATCGGAAACGCGCACGATCCCCCGCGGCGCCCGGACAGCCGGGACGACGGGCAACGTGTTCTGCATGGAAACCCTATGAGTTCAGAATGCCACCCTGCGTATCCGCAGTAGCCGGGATGGTCAGTTCCTTGATGCCGGTCACTTCCGGGTCGCTGAGGCCATTCGCCTTGGCGATCCCAGTCCAGGCCATGGCGTCGCCGTAGGCCTTCGTCGCCATATCCATCAGGTTTCCGCCGGCCGCCGTGACGCGCCGCGCGCTGTTGTAGACGCTGCCGACGTTCCCCTGCACTCGACCCATCACCCGGTCGAGTTGCACCAACATCGGCAACTGCTGAGCGGCCAGAATCTGACCCGAGATCCGCTGCACCTGCCGCGCGATCGGGTTGTTCGGCAGAATCCCGCCCAGCGTCGTCACATTCACCAGAACGTTGTTCACCTGCGCGATGGCGGTTTGCACCTCGTTGCGCAGCGCAGCGATGGGCTGCAGCACGCTGTTCAGCGTCGATTGCGCCGCGTTGGCAAACGAGGTCACGCTCGCGACTGCCGACTTGACCGTATCGAACACCCCCGAAATGCTGCTGAGGCCCAGGCTATCCACCAGGCCGCCGGCCGTCACCATGTCGCCGCTGATCAGGCTGTCCACGCTGCCATCGGACAGCGACCGCACCGGCTGCCCGAGGTCCTCGGCCACTTCCAGCACGATGCTGTACGGCATCTGGTAGAAACGCTGGAAATCCGCGCTGAACCGCCGAATCACCACCGTGTAGATGAACTCGGACCACATCAGCGTGAGCAGCTTCCCCTGGGCGCGCATGGTGTCCAGGTACCGCCCGCGCTTCAGCGCCTGGGGCCCGCGCAGCCAGCCCGACCACTCGATGGGTAGGCAGAAGCCGCCCATCGCGTCGATCTGCCTCAGGCCGCCGACCAGGTCGTGCGTCACCAGCCGCTGTTCCCCGCCGATCGTGATCTGCGGGGGCACCTCTGCCCCCTCGAACTCCATGTCACCCAGGAACAGGACAAGGTCAGCCATCTCAATTCCTCAGTGCGGGCGGTCGCAATGACATCCCTGGGTCAAAGCCGCTCGGGCCGGTCTGCGGCCGGGCAAGGTCTCGCGCCTGGTGGAACGTAGTCGCCTCGGCCAGCACTCGGCTATCCAGCTTGATGGCCGTGTTCACCTGCACCATGGACGGCGCGGTACCAGACACCGGGTCGGCCTTGGCCAGATCCTTTCCGCCGCCTGGGGTCGGGTCGCCCGACAAGAGCGCCTTGCCGGTGCGCCAGGCCCAGCCGAGCACGCCGCCGGACCCGATATCGCGCGGATCCAGCGAGAACGGTGTGCCAGCGCCCTTCAGCTTCTCATTCAGGCCAGCATTCTTCTGGCCCCATTCGTTCACCGATCGGAAGAAGTCGGTGCCGGTGTTCAGCAGCTTCGTGACCGTGGGCAGAATGCCCTTACCCATCTCCGCCTTCAGAGACGTCCAGGCGGCAACGAAATCAGCCTCGGCGCCCGGCGCCGTTTTCTTGAATTCCTCAATGGTGCCCTCGACGCCCTTGGCGTTCTTCACCAGCTTGGCGTCACGCAGTGCCTGCGCCTGCTGGGTGGTGAAATTCGCCGCCATGTTCGAGCCCTGCCGGTTCGAAACCAGGCTGTTCGCAAAGGCAATTTTTTCCGAATCGGTCTTAGCTCCAGCCTTCATGGCCGCCGCATCCATGTACTTCATGATCCAGCCGGCGGGATCCTCGCGCAGCATCTTCTCGTCGACGATGTTCTTGAGCGCCATCGACTTGATGGTCTTGCCGCCAACACTGCCGCTGGTCACCTCGGTGACCTCAGCCAGACCGGCATCGGCCAGCGCAGCCATGGTCTTCTTCGGCGTGCGGCCGGCGATCAGGTTCTGGTACAGCGACATCAATGCGGTGCCTGTGCGCGAGCCACCCTGCTCCTGTGCCAGCGTGGCCAGGTTCATGATGCCCTGGTCGCTGAGCCCTTTGAACGCGGCGCCCCCGGTCTTCGCCATCTGCTCAAGATCGGTGAACTTCAACGCGCCACCGGAGCCGGTCACCATGCGCTGGGCCAGATCCAGGCCAGCCATGAATTCCTCTTTGCTGTTGGTCTTGCCGCGCATGTCATTGAAGCGCATCACCGCTCGCACGGCGCCCTCGTCCAGCGCACCCACCTTGCCGCTGAACAATCCGGAATTGGCGGCGTTCAGCGCGGCCAGCGTTGGCGCCACCTGTTTCGCAAGGTCCAGGTTGCCGAACATGCCCACGGATTCCCGCAGGGTCTCCATCAGCATTGCGCTCGATGCGCCGAAGACCTTCGTGCCACGGGCGAACTTGTCCGCATCCCTGTTGATCTCGTCGCCCAGGTTCATCGTCTTGAAGCGGGCGGCAGCCAACTGGTATTCCTTGCCGGCGTCGTACAGGGCCTTGGTCACGTAAAGGCCTGCGAAGCCAGCGGCCACCGGCGCCAACGCGCCACCGGGCAGGCCCATGCCCACCGCGCCAACACCGAAGCCGCCTGGGCCGACATGGACGTTGCCACCGTGACCACCTCCGCCCCCGCCTCCGCCACTGCCGCCGGCGGCCGCACCGCCGCGACGACGTGGCAAGCCCCAGATGTAGCCGCCGGGGCCAGGCAGCGCCGGTGGGCGCTGGCCACCGCCCGCGCCGCCGCCCAGATGGCCCATGAAAGACGACCGAGATGCGGCCATGCCTGCCATGTGGATAGCATGGATGTTCCTGGCCAGTTGCGCAGACTCAGCATTGGCGCGCACCATCTCGGCTTCAATTCCGAGGCTGGCCGGAACAGCGCGTCGGATGCGCCGCAAATTCCGCTCAACCAGCAGCGCGTTGCCGCCGACGCCCCTTAAGCCTCCCTCCAGCTGCTTTGTCGCCGTGACGAGGTTCCGCACGCCGGCGGCTTCCGCCCCCATCTTCTGCAGGCGCTTATTGACCTGCAAGACCAGCGCGTCGACCTTCTTGAACTCGCCCGCCAACTTCAGCAACTGCGGCGCGATCAGGTCGTTCAGAACCAGGGTCGCGCCAATCTTATATACGTCGATCATGGTGGCCTATACTCGTCGCTCTAGAGTCCGTTGCCGAACCTATGCGCCCGCTGAAGATCCGCATTCACGAATGGCTTGCCGACCACATATCGTGGGTGCAGTACCCTGAACTGGTGATTCCCGAGCCGCCGACGCCGCAGCAGCGGATGAAGCAGTTGAACCGCCGCGCGATGTGGATTACCGCGGCGATCTTTCTGGTGTTCGGCGGGGGCGCCGCGCTGGGCGGGGCAATCTCGGCCCTACTTGAGCCGGGGATTGCGCCAGCCCCGCCCCGCCAGCCAGGCAACGATGGTTCGGCCAAGCCGCGCCTGAATGTCTTTACCGGCTCGGATAGCCGCCGGGCCTAGCACCGCGCGCGGCGGAATGTGCTCGGTGCCCAGCTCGTGCCAGACCATCTTCTGGTCATTCGAGCCGATCGCCGCCTCATTGCCGATCACCGTCCGCTCGATGCTCTCGCGCATTTCCCCGGTGCGCAGCAGCGGCGCATCAACCGGGTAACCGTGCCGGATCTTGTCGAACTCGGTCTCGGCGGTCAGTTCTTCCCACTTCGCGAACGGGCCCACGGCCGGCTGGTAGTGGGCGATCTCCGATTTGGCGATTTTCTGGATCAGTTCAGCGCCCTTCTCCGTCATGTGGTGCGTGACGGCGGGGGCCTCGGCGGCCAGCGCGGTGAGGTGGTTCGCGAAATCGGCCATGCTGCGGAAGGTCTTCATCCCCGCTCCTTGAAGGCCATGGCCTCCCAGTCAAAGGTTTTGCCCTCGAACTCGCTCATCACCACGCATGCCGCGAATCGCTCCTCGGCGGTGTAGGAAAAGGCCACGTCGTACGGCACGCCATTCTTGATCAGCCACATGGCCTGCTTGAACGCCGGGGCCCGCGCTAGTTTTTTGCGGCTTCCGCGCCCCCGCCGCCGGCAGCCCCATCGATCTGGGCCATGCCCTTCTGCACAGCAAGCATGCCGACCTCGTCCAGGCGCTGGATCAGCGCTTCGAGTTCCCGCTTGGTGGTGGGCGGCAGCACCGGTTCGCCATCGATGGCGGCAACGTAGAGCACCGGCATGCACATGTACCGGTAGACGCTGTTCTCAGCCGCCTCGGGGCCCATGGCCTCGACCAGGCGGAACTGCGCCAGGATGCCGGGCTTCTTGAGGGTGATCTGGCGCCCGGTCGAGTCGGGCACCGTGGTTTCCGCTGCGGCGCGCGCGACGACTTCCTCGGAGGGGCGAAGGGTGACAGTGGTCATGTATTAGCTGATCCGGATGCGGCGCGAGGCCATGAAAGTGAGCGAGAGCTTGACCGATGCGTCGCCGGCGGCCTCGCCGCCGTCGTCCAGCGACAGCACGACGCCGTCGTATCGCCACTGGGAAATGGCGCCGCTCGGCTCGGAGACGGTTTCGTAGATCTGGCAAGGCTGCTCATTGATGCCCGAGTAGTAGTCGGTTTCGAGCTGATCGAAGTACGACTCGATCTCGGGGCCGGCGCGGTTGATGCCAAACGAGCCGGACCAGCCGTCGAAAAATCGCAGGTGCTGCGAGATGCCGTTGATCAGCTTCACGCGTTCCTGCGTGGTGTCCTGCTTCTTGCGAAAGGAGGTCAGCTTCGGGATCGGCAGCGGACCGGTCGGGGTCTGGATGACCAGCGTGGTATCGCGCCCGACGGAAAGCCCTTGTTGCGGCATGTCTTTCTCCAGAATGAGAGAAGCCCGGCGAGCCGGGCGGTATTATCGGGTGCTTACTGCACGATCACGGTGCTCTGCCCGCCTTGCAGGTTGACCAGGAAGTTGCGGACCACAGCCATGTAGCGCGCCTGGACATTTGCCTGCATCCAGCCGGCGCGGATGCGTGCGTCCGGGTTGTTGGTCCTGTCGAGCACGACTTTGTAGGCATCGATCATCTTGGGCTTCACGTCTGCCATGTTCGACATGAACTGATCCAGCCCGGCAAACGCATTCGAACGGGTATCGTCCTCGTCGTCGAAACCCTGCAGCTGCCCAACAAACTTCCCGCCCCAAGCATCAATGCTGAAGGCAATGTAGTTTGTCAGGCGGGTGTAGCTATCCTCGCGCTGCGCCTGATCGCTGCTCGTATTGAGCCCCAGGACGAAGCTGAAGTACTTGCCTCCCGGTGACGGGTTCGTGAGCACATCAATGCCGGCCTGCACCAACTGCAACAGCTCGGCATTCGAGTACGGCTGGTTGTTGTAAGTGCGCTGGGTGGCAACAATGCCCTGCAGCTGCTTGTTCAGCGAGCTCTTTTCGGGCGACTGATTTGCCATCAGCCCCACCGCAAAAGCCTGAGGCGAAATCAGGCGAACCTGATTGATGGTCGTATCGTTCACGTACACCCAGTCGCCGAAAATCGATTTTGCAGCATAGGTGTCAATGCCTGCTGCAGCCTTCGCTGTGACGGCATTGCCGATGGTGTCGCCCGCCGGCCCCACCAACTGCATATACGCTCCCTCGACCAGGCCAAAGGCGACCTGCGTGGACCAGGTGGTGGAATCGTCGCAGTCCGCCAGCGCAATGATGCTGGCGCCGGACTTTCGCAGCGCGTACATGCCCTTGCGCGGCGCGGTATCCACGCCCAGCAACACCGAGCCGGTGATGGTGGTGGCACCGTCCGTGCCGCTCGCCAGATTGATGGTGGCGGGAAGCGTGGGCGGCGCGGTGCCCGCACCGGCCGTGGCAATGCACATCGTCGACGGGCCCCGGAACTGGCTGTTGCCGAAGTTCACCGCCTTGACGATGTTGTCCCGCAGCGTGGCGCCAGTGCCGGGAATGTTGTCGTACACCTCCGGCTGGTAGCCGGCTAGCGTGATCGTCAGCTTCGTGGTGCTCGCCGCGGTGCCGGCGGCCAGAATCGCCGAGATGCTATTGCCCAGCGTGCCCGTGTACTTCGAAGTGAGCGTAGCGAAGTTCGTGCTGAACGTGGCGGTAGCCGCCACGTCGGTGCCGTCGGTCACGCGCACGAGCGCATAGGCGCCCACGTTGCCCTGCATGCCTGCCCAGTTGAGCAGCGTCATCATGTCGTACTTGCGCGCCTGCATGGGGCCGAACACCGCGGCGCCGCCGGCATAGTCGGAGACCATGACGGGCACGCCGACCGGTCCCCAGGTGGCGGTGCCCACGAAGGCACCGATGTTGCTCGGCACGCCGTTGATGGGCGCCGGGCCGGGGGGTTGGATGGCGACGATAACGCCAGGCACTTGCTGCGCCGTCAGGTTCACCTGCCCTGCTTGAACAACCGTCATGGATGGCTCCAGAAATGAAAAGAGCCACCCTCAGGTGGCCCGCAATATGCGAAAGGAATTACGCGGTCTCGGCCGGCGGCGCGGCCACCTTGACGACGTTGTTCGACTGTTCGGACGCCAGGACAGCGGCCACAGCCTTGGGATCGGTGATCTCGTCGCCGACCTGGTAGCCGTTGAACGGCGAAATGACACGAAGAATCATGGTGGCCTCACAAAATGATGGTTCGGGCAACAGCGGACAGATCGTTCCCAATGTCGACCTGACCCTGCGTCACCTCGTACTGTTGCTCTTGCACCGTGGTCGAGTACTCGATCCAACAGGCCAGATCCCGGCGGTAGACGCGCTGCTTCTGCGCCCCGTCGCCCCAGGAGTTGGACAGCGCGCGCGAGCGCACGGTCCCGAAAGAACTATCCGGCAACGTGATGCGATTGGTGCCGGCCAGCGCGGCGTCCACGGCGCCGCCGAGAAGGTCCCGGCTGTCAAAGCCGTTTGCCCAGACGGTGATCAGAAACTCCTGATCCTGCCGCCGCACCTCGCGCTGGCGCGTGGCCACGCCGCCGACCCGGGGCGAAATCGAGACCTCATGCAGCGAATCGCTCTGGTAGACCTGATTCAAGAAGTCCAGGATCATCGTGGCGCCCTGCGAGATCGTGATCACCGCCCCGCTCGACGTGGTGCCGGGATAATCCACCACGAGTTGTGTCGCGAGCGCCGTGGCAATGCCGGTCAGCGTATCGCCAGGCTGGACCGAATACACGTAGGCCCTGCCCGCGATCACCAGCGACACGTTCTGCGGTGTAGAGACGCTGCCCCCGACCGTCACCGCCTGCCCCGCCACGGTCAAGGTAACGGTGCGAACAGGCGGGGCCACGGTGCGCCACTTCGAAATGGCGCTGTCCACCGGCTTCACCGCGCGCGGGAAGACGCTAACATTGATGATGTTCTGCGGCAGGTCCGCGTCGAGCTGCGCCGGCATGGGCCAGCCCGCATAGACGCGCACGCCGACGCCGGCCACCGGCGGCTGACCGGTTCCGTTTGGATACACGGTCTGTGCGATCAGCGCCACCAGCGCGCGCGAGGCGTCGGAGAGATCTGCCATTACGCCTCCAACCGCTCAACCAACAGGTTGTGCCCCAATGAATTCCAGTACGGCGCCGTGACGTGGTACCGCTGCCCCAGATCGTCCACGACGATGTCGCCCCGCTGCACGGCACCCAGCGCCAGCTGGCCGCGAGGGATGAATACGCGCCAGAAGGTCCGGTTTGTGGCATCGCCCGGTAAGCCAGCATCCGGCTTCGCGCCTGTGCTCTTCTGCTGGATCGACGCCGGCAGGCCGGTTGCGATCGCCTGCTCGGGCGCCAGGCCGGCGCCGGACGGGGGCAGCGCGCCGAAGCCAATCTGCGCCGCCTGGCGCAAAATGCTGACAGTGCGCGGGTAGACGAAGCTCATACAAAGGCCGAAATACGGAACGGATCGAGCTTGCGCCGCGTATCCGGGTTGAGCTGCGACGCACTGAAGCGCTCGATCTCGGTGTCGCCGGCGCGGTATTTCTTCATGTCACCCATCTCGGGCGACGCCTGAAGCGCCTGGATCAGCGTCGCGCAAGCGCCCTTGATCTGCGCCGGCAGATTCGCGTACTGGTAGCCGGCCACGTACCGCAACTTCACCTCGGTGTAGTAGGCCAGCAGGATGCCCGCCGGCACCCACACGTTCCCGGTCGCCGCGTCGAACCCGGCCGCGGTGACGTTGAACAGCTCCCACGCCGGCGGGCCGCCGAACTTCTGCAGCGACGCAATCAGGTTGAAGTCGTCCAGGTTGAACCGGTTCGAGTCGCCACGGCGCCCGTACCCGTAGCGCCCCGTGCCGGCGATCAGTCGCATCAGCGGGCGGCGGCTGGTGCTTGTCTGCGGCCTGCCATCCGGGATACGACGCTGTTCCTTGATGACCATGTCGGTCTCGACCGTGGCGCCGCTGGCGTGCGCAAACAGCACCTGCTGCAGCAACACCGTCGTGCCGGTGATGGAGGCGATCACGCAGGCCTCGACAGCAGCTGGCGTAGCGCGATCGAGGACCACCACGTCCCCGACCTCCAGCATGCCGGCCAGCGGCCCAGCGTTGACCGGGACGTTCGACCCGGGCGCGATCGCCGCCGGCAGCTGAAACGAGAACGTAGGATCGAGCCCCTTCATGTACGCCGGCAGCCCGTTGGCGTCCGGCGCCCAGATCAGCCCCTCGGGGCGGCACAGGTAGGCGTCGATCAGCGTCGATGCCGCTGCCACCTGGTCGGCCGTGGCCGTCGGCACGCCGAACGCCGCATGGTCGCTGGACTGCAGGTAGACGCTGCTCGGCATGGATCACTCCGGCACGATGATGGGGCTGCGCTTGGCCAGATCGTTGTTCAGCAAGTAGCGCCCGAGGTTTTCCGACACCTCGGCCACGCCCTCGACGAACACGACGTTGAACTGCTTTGGCTTTCGATCCTTCCCCTCGACGAATTCGGAGATCGGATGCGCGACGCCGGGGGCGACCATCAGGGTGTGCTTGCCGCGGCTTCCAGGGCGATAGACTTTCATTGCTGGGGGTCTCGAAGGTCAGGGCCGGTGCAGTGCCCGGCCCATGTAGAGGGATGCAGCGAAGCTTGGGGGGCGAACGCTACCCCCACGGCAACGACTGGTTAAGCGCGGTTCACCACCACCAGCGCGTGGGCGTAGCTGGCGCCCTTCACGATGAGGGTGTCGAACTTGACGCCGACGAACTGGCCGGACAGGTTGCCGACCAGGCCGAGCTGGAACATGCGCGGGTTCGGGTTGTAATCGGCGCCCGAGATGACGGGGATCTCGATCTCCGACTCCATCAGGATGGCCGCGTAGTAGTTCTGGTTGCTCGCCGGAGGTGCGCTGGCGCCGTACTTGGCGGTGGTGTCGGTCGGCATGAACGGGTCTGCGATCAGCGGCAGCTTGCCGGCCTGGGTCGAGATCGCAGCCACCGTCACACCGGCGGTCACCTCCACGCTGTCCAGGGTGATGCGCGAGGCCTTGGCCTCCTGGTCGATGTAGTCGGCCAGCACCGGGTTCAGGTAGATGGCGGTCGGGCGTACGGTGTACGTCTGGTTGGCCAGCAGGGCCGCGACCTGTGTTTTCAGGCCGTCGATGATCGAAGCGCCTGGGGCAACCGTGGCAGTAACACCGATCTGCGCCAGTGCGCCCATCCACTCGAGCGTGGTCGGCGAACTCATGCTGGTGTCGGTACCGGCCCAGAACATCTTGGCACGCTTCACCTCGATGCCGCTGATTATGTCGTCCACGTCCTTGGCGACAACAGCTGCGAACTGGCCCTGCTGCTCGGTCACGTCCTTGTCAAACAGGGACAGGTTGGACTGGGCGGTCACGGCCTTGATGAAGGCCGGGCGCTCGACGCGGGTCGGGCCGGTGGCCGTCGCGGACAGATTGCGCGGGTCGACGGCAGCAGCGGATGCGATCGCAGTCTGCTCGAAGTAGCGGTGCGGGTGGCCGGTGGCCGGCACCTGCGGCACGCGCTGCAGCGTCACGCTGGTGCGACGGATGACGTCCATGATCTCGCGTTCGAAGATCGGGACCTCGATGGCGCCGGTGCCGAGAAAATCGGCGGCGGCAGCCAGGGACATGACTTTGGCGTCTACGGACATAATTTCTCCTGATTCCTTGGATGGGTGCCGCTGCTGCTTACTTGACCGCCAGCACGCCGCTGGCCATCAGCTTCAGCTTCGCCTCGATGGCCGGGCGGCCCTTGATGCCCTGGGCTTCGAGCACCTTGTCGACGTCGGTCGCGGTCAGCGTGCCGGCCTCGGCGGCTGCCGAGAGGCTGTGTTTCTCGAGCAGCGCCTTCACCTCGGGGCTGATCGTCTTGCGGCCCGGGTCTTCGGCGTTCTTGAAGGCAGCGGCCGAGAGGTCCTTCACCTGGGTGGTCGCGGCGTCGAGCATTTCCTGCATCGGCTTGAGCGCGGCAGCCACGGCGTCCGCGATGGCCTTCTCGGTGCCGTCACCGCCCTTCTCGGCACCGGCTTCCACCCGGCGGTTCAGGTAGTCGTGATCGGTGTAGATGTGCGGGACGTTGCCCTTGATGGCATCCGATTCCATCGCGGCGGCCATGTGGCGCAGCACGTTGGCGTGGCCATGAGTGGCGTGGGTGCCGATGCCGGCGGCTTCCATCGAGGCCGCGCACGAGCGCAGCGCATCGATGTGCGGCTTCACGCGGTCGCGGGTGGCGCTGGCTTCCAGCGCGGCCTTGGCGGCGCCGGCTTCCATGCCCTCGACCTTCTCGCCAATGACCTTGACGGAATTGGCCAGATCGCCAACGGCCTTCATGATCTCTTTGAGTTCGTCCATATTGATCTCCGGGTCGGCCTGTGCGGCCAGTGACGTAGTGGTGTAGGCGGCCAGGTCCTTGTAGAGGACGGCGGCGCCGGTAAAGGTGATGTGATCAACTACCCACGGGTCGGCTTCCAGGTTCCGGATCCGGGCGTCGGCTTCATAGCTGAAGCCGAGGTCGTCCTTTTCGGATTGAATCAGCGCGACTTCCTCGGGGAAGTCTTTGGCGTAGAGGAAGCCCGCGATGTGCACCGCGTCCCCCTCCACGAATGCCTCGGTGATGAGGCCGATCTTTGAGCGGCTGTCATGGCCGTCGAGCTTCGGCTTGAAGTCGACTGCCATGCCCAGCAGCGTATCGATCGCAGCCTCGGCCACCGCCTTCGGGATCAGCGTCTTGTGCCCGTTCGCACCGCCGACCGGGTTATCGGAAGGCGTATCAAGGCGGGTCAGGATGCCGGTGAAGGGGTGCCGGTTCGGGTGGCCAGCCACCTCGGGCACGGCGAGGCTCATCGCCACGAAGGAAAACGACGCGGTGAGGCGCCAGTCCGCCGTGCTGATGCCGAGGTCATGCGCCCGCGTCAGGATGCGATCGCGCGCCGAGCTCCGTTCCGCGTCGCTCAGGCCCTTGGTGTCGCTGACCATATTCCACGCCATGCGAACGTGGTTCGCGTCGTGAATGGGTAGCGCCCGCTTGCCTGGCACTGCGAAGTCGGATCCCGGCAGGCGGTCGCGGTGTTCTTTCGTGAGCGCCATGTCCTTCCCTTACAGCAGGTTCTCGAACCAGTCGAGCACGTGGCGGTATTCCTCGGCCACCTGGCTCTGGCTGGCGACGATGGTGTTGCGCAGCTCGGCTAGCTTCACTTCGATGGCGTTCAGCACGCCGTGCGTGGCGTGTTCGCCAGCCTTGGCGGCGTGGGCAGCTGCACTACCGACGGCTTCGCGCAGCGTCTGGCGGGCGGCCGGAAAGACTTCGGTAGCCGCTTCCTTGACGTCGCTGACTGCCCCGGCCAGCGGGTCGTCGACGGATTCATCCGGCTTCGGCTGCGGCATGACAGCGGCGGTATCCGTGTTGAGCTGCACCGTACCGCCCGCGCCGGCTGCATCGGCCGGCGGCGTGCCGCCCTGCCCCGCGGCACCCGGCTCGCCAGCGGCACCGGACGTGCCGGCGCCCAGGTCAATCTGACTGGCATCGGCAGCCGCGCCCGCCGTGGTGGTGTCCGGCTTGGCGCCGGCAGCATTCGTGGTGGCTTTTGCCATGTTGCCCCCTTAGAGCAGCGCTTTGATCGATGCGACCAGCGCATCGGTGTTGGTGCCGAGGGCGCCAACCTGGTTGAGCTTCATCCGCAGTTGGCCCACGAGGATCTCGATCTCGTTGATGGCCGCGGCGGTCTGCGGGTTCTTGGCCTTCTCGGCCGCCAGGCGCTCTGCAGCGACCTGCTGGTGTCCGTTTGCCACGAGTGGCTCCTTTAGGCGGTGATGACGACGTCGAAGGCGCCGGCGGCCAGAGTGGTAGCAGCAAGACGCGGCGTCAGCGTGACGTTGAAGCCGATGGCCGTCTTGGCGCTGACGAACCAAGTGGCATCCTGGCCGGGGTTCACCACGACGGCGTACTTGGGTGGCAGCTTCAGGCCGCTCACCGCGACGGTGACCGCGGCGCCCGCGCCCCCGCCCACGCCATTGGCAATGCCGATGATCGAGCCGAGGACAACCCGGTCGTTCAGCTGCGGCTTGGCGCCATCGGGCGCCGATACGGTATGTGTGTCGAAGCCCATGGGCTCTCCTGTGTGGGCACGCGCCCAATGAAAAGACCGCCCGAAGGCGGCTGGGGTGGTGGGCGAAGCGCCCCTATTCCTTGGTGGCGAGGTCCGGATTCATCGTCTTGGCGCCCTGGGCACCTTTGATGGCGATCTGGACATCGGCGTACGTCATGTCACCCCAACTGCTCTCCATTGGCGGCTGGCCAAGCTTCTCGCGCTGCTGGTTCGGGGTGATGGCGTTGTTCTGGTAGTACTTCGTGTAGATGTCGGCCGTTGCCTGCTCATCGTCGCGGTCCAGGCCAAGGAAGCGAAACCAGATCTGCGAATAGCCCAGCCGGCCATGAATCGACTTGCGATTGATGTACGACTGGATCAAACGCGCCAGCGGCGTGATGGTCACGTCCCAGTCGGCGTCGTCCGATACCTCGGCGGTGCTGCGGTTCACATCCTGCACCACGCCGAGCTTCATGGGGCTGATGCCGAACGCGATGGCAATCTCTCGGATCACGAATTCCTGGTACTTCAGGAACAGCGCATCGTCGTTCGTGCCACGCAGCTTCAGGATCTGGGCGTCATCGAAGCCGATGATCGGCGTCTGGCCCTGCCCCTCGATCTCGTCACGCCAGTAGTTCCGGAACGCCTGCAGCGACGTCGCGTCCATTCCCTTGAAGTTGAGCAGGTTCTCCGGCTGCGCGTTCGTGGTGAGCTGTCCGGCGTATTCGCCCACCCCCAATTGGCGATTGATCGACTGGAAAGCCACCTCGAGCGGCCCCGCGCTGTACGGCGAGGACGTGTTCGGGTCCATTCGGATGTAGACGAGCTCGTCATCCGTCAGATCCTGGCCCTGCACGCCGCCGACGTTGCCATAACCGATCACCTGGCAGTAGCGCGCCTCGTTTCGACCGCCGGCCCAGCCGGGATAGATCTGGATCGACAGCGCGTCGACCGGCCACATCCACAGCGGGCGCGCTGGGTCGCTGCCGACCTGGTGCTCGTATGTGCCGGCCGCGCCGATCAGTAGGTCCTCGACGAGCTGCTCGACGAACGAGCGAAAGCTGTCATCGCGGTTCGGCGACGTCAAGCAGTTCGTGGTGACGTCGATCTGCTGCTGCAGCGCCTTGTTGCCCTTGACGCCAGGGATCGGCGATACCTCCCACTCCAACTGTGCAATCGGGTTCTTGATGTAGTTGATGGCCCGGCGCGCGTACGGCGTCGAGGCGAATTTACGCAGGCTCGTCGGCGTCGGCTTGATCAGCGGCCGGTCGCGCATGTACCGCTGGCCGCCCAGGCTCATCAGCCGGGCGTAGGCCTGCGTGTCGCGCTGGGGCGCCTTACGCAGTCGGCCCGCTACCAGCGCCTTGAGTCGGTCGAGAAATGCCATGTGGTTCCTATACGCTGCCAAAGGCACCGCCCTTCTTCAACACCAGCCGCGCGTATGCGCGCGAGCAGGCATCGACCTGGTCGTCGAATGACCCGTTCGGGAACATCCGCATCTCGCTGATCAGGCCATCGTTCCACGGTGCGCGCAGCATGAACACGTTGCCGGCCTCCACCTGCGAGGCGAGCGGCGCGGCGCGCGTGGCCTTGCTGCCCGTTTCCACGGTGGCTTCGACGGTGTAGCCGCCCAGCATGCGCACGAACATCTGCGCCTGGGCCTTGCCGGCCTGACCCGGATCCTGCGGGATGCTGATCAGCGTGCCGTGGCCGTCGCGGTCGGCTGTGTTCTTCAGCGAACGCTCGACTTCCAGCGGGCTGCCGCGGAAGTGGTTCATATCGGTGATGAAGACGCGCCCCACTTCGTCGATGCCCAGCTTGGCCCCGGCGGTGTAGTCCGGCTCGGCCTTCACCTTGCCGTTCTTCCCCTTCTCGTTCTCGTCTGTGGCCGCGAAGTCCCAACCGCGCGCCAGCCGCAGCCCGCGCGGCAGCGCGTCCACGATGGTGATGAGGTCGGGCTTGAAGATGCCGCCCTCGGCCGGCGCGGGTCGCTGCCCGTACTGCCCGGCAAAGACGTACGGCTTCTTCTTCTCCATGACGCGCAGCGTCTCTATATCGTGCTTCCACGGCCACAGCGCCTCACCCTCCACGCTGATCGCCGGGATCATGATGTGGTCGAAGTGTTCGCCGCTCTTCCCAGCCAGCAGCCAGCCCGCCAGGTCGTCCTCGTGCAGACGCTGCATGATCAGGATGATCGGCGTCTCGGGGCTGTTCCGCCGCGATTCCAGCGTGTTCTGGTACCAGTCGATGACGTTGCCGCGCATCGTGTCGCTGGTGGCCTCGTCTGCCTTGTGCGGATCGTCGATGACGATCGCACCGCCGAAGCCCTCCCGGGCCTTGCCGGCGCCGAAGCCAGTCAGTGTGCCGCCCGACCCGGTGGCGTAGAAGACGCCGCCGGCGGTGGTCTTCCAGTGGTCCTTGGCCGTGGCGTCCAGCGCCAGGCGCACGCCGGGGAATATCTCCCCGAACGCTTCGTGCTGGATCTGCTCGCGCACTCCGGCGCTGTTCTTCACCGCCAGCATGGTCGAGTAGCTGGTGTGGATGAACTCGGCGTCCGGCACCTTGCCGAGCGCCCACGAGCAGAAATTCGTTACCGCCAGCTCAGTCTTCGAGTACCGCGGCGGCAGGTTGATGATGACATTGCGGCGCCGGCCGTGGAACACGTCCATCAACGCGTCACAGATCACCTTGTGATGCCAGTTCCGGCGCCACTTGAAGTGCTTGCGCCGATAAAACATGAAGCGGCTGTAGAAATACAGGTCGGCTTGCGCTAGGTCGCGTTCGGCTTGGCGTTCAAGTTCAGTACTCATCGAGGACTTGCTTCACCACCTCCGCGTACTCTTCCGGAGTGGTGTTCACCACCACCGAGGACACCGGGGCGCCATCCTTTCCGGTCAATTCCACGCCTTGCGCGGGCTCCTTCCACCCGGCCTGCGTCTTCATCCAGAAGATTGCAGCCGGGACGGCGCCGCGGCCGGTACCGGTGGCCTGCTTGAACAGGGCCTGGGCCACCAGGGCATTCGTTCTGTTCTTGCCGGTGTCCAACTCGACGCGGAAATGCCGGCGCAGCGATTTTGGGTCAAGCGGCTTGCCGGTCTGCGGGTTGGTCACCTGGCTGGCGATGTACTCATGCGGCGCGCCGAAACCGGCCAGGGACAGGACCAAGCGGCGGTCTTCGTCCGTCGGCACGAATGGTTTGCGTCCTGCCATATCGGCCTCTGAATGGCTGCGAATACCCGGCTTCTGACGGGTAAAGAATCCCGCCGCGCCCTCCGACATCCGAGTGGTAACCCAGGGAAAACGAAGATGACACAGCAACGACGAACGCTCAGGCGGCCGAGCAATACCGCTCTTAGGGAAGTGATGCCGGCTTGGACACTAGATGAGCCGAGGCCGGCCCCGCATATCCGCGCCGAGAGAATCGCTCTCTACACTACCCTTCTAACCCAATACTGGAACTGGCAACTTGAAGGCCTGAAGCACCTAGTCCTGCTGAACAGCTTTGGGCTCGCGGCCTTGGGCACGCTGTCGGCCTGGGAAAGGCTCAGGAACGACTTCTGGCTGCCGCTTGGATTTTGCATCTTCCTGACTGGCCTCAGTTTTCCAATACTCAGCATGTTCTCGGGCGTCGAGCGCCTACGCGCGGAACGCAACGCTCAAGCCGAAGATTTGGATACGCCGACGTTCGTACATGCCGAAATGGCGCGCAAGAACCTCTATAAGCTGATCTGGTGGGCCGGGGTGGCATCACTTTTCTGTTTCGTCGGCGGGTGCATGCTGATCTACTGGCGCCTGCCTTAGTAGGCGACGGTACCGGGCTTACTCCTCGGCCTCGGGGAATAAAGCGTCAGAAACATCCACGTCGCCGCACGCGGCCACCGCCCGTTTCCAGTCGCCCTTCACGAACACCAGCACATGCTGATGGGCCGTGCCGAGCTTCCGGCTGGCGCTGAACTGCTTGCCTACGCGGATGGGCAGGCTGCCCAGCGCAGTCAGCAGCACGGCGTGGTTGTACACCTGCATGCCGGCGTCCAGAAACGCCTCGATGGTATCGGCCACGAAGTTGCGGTAGCAACCGGTGCCGCGGTGGCTGCGCACATCGCCGACCACGAAGCAAGCGAATCGGTCCGGCTTGAGCTGGCCCACGGCGCCGGAGATCACCTCGCGGTAGGCCGTCAGGAAGGCCGGATAGTCCATCGTGGACAGGTCAGCCGGGTCGTCCGAGTACCGTTCCAGGTCCACGTACGGTGGACACGAGAGCACGAAATCGGCCTCGACGTCGGCCAGCTGCGCACCGATGCGCCGGCTGTCACCCACGTGCCAGGCCGGTGCGGGGTCGCCGGCACGCAACAGATCCAGCTGCGCGCGGTTGGCCTGCACCTGCTCGGCCCGCAGATCCATGCCGATGTACTGGCGCCCCAGGCGTGCCGCGACGATGCCGCGCACGCTGCCGCCGGCGAACGGGTCAAGCACCAGGCCATCGGCCGGGCAGAACCAGCGATACGCCAGCTCGCACAGGACCGGGTCGAAGATGCTGGTGCGGTGCTGCGCCGGCGCGCCGCGATCCGCCTTCTGCTGGTCGGACGCCGACGAGAATGCCGGCGCGTCGCGGCCCAGCTCGGACTGGATGCCCAGCGCCAGCCACGCCTTCTTGCGATCTTGCCAGTCCGTGTCGCGCGCGTTGAGCGTGCTGAACGGCGGGACCATGAACTGCTCGGCCAGCGAGCCAGCCCCACCGCCGGGCGTGCCCGGTGGCGGTGGGTCCAGCAGCTCGGCCAGCTCGCCCGCGTCGAAGCCGATCACCGACAGGTCGAAGTCCGCGTCGCGCAGATCCGCCAGTTCGATCGTCAGCAGGTCCAGGTCCCAGCCGGCGTTCTCGGCCAGCTTGTTGTCCGCCAGGATGTAGGCCCGCCGTTCATCCGCCGACAGGTGCGACAGATCGACGGTGGGCACCTGGCCCGGCACCGGGCAGTTGGCAATTGTCTCGCCAGCTGCCCACATGAGCGTGGCCGCCTCAATGCGACCGTGGCCGGCCAGCAAGTCGTCGCCAGCGACCAGCGCCGGGTTGGTCCAGCCGAACTTGCGCAGCGAGGCCTGAATCTGCTCGATCTGGCCAGCGCTGTGCGTCCGCGCATTCCTGTCGTACCGGCGCAGGTCTGCCGCCGCGTGATAGCGGATGGCCAGCTCTTCGGTCTTTTTCATAGACGGGAAAAATGCGCGGGTGGGGAATAAAAACGCCCGGCGGGAGGCCGGGCAATCCACCACGGGGTGGGTGGAGGAGACACTGGTTGGCCTGTGCCATATTCGGCACCTTAGCCGCCTGCACAAGCCTATTGATTCGTATGCGACACATCAAGCGGGTTGCGTGAGGGGGCTGGAATCAGCCATCATTGTTCGGCCAAGGCGCGCGAAGCAGGACGCCCCACAGCAGGAACCAGTAGGTCGGCAGGAACATGGCGGCAGGCCTCAGAAAAGCAAAAAGCCCGCTTGCGCGGGCTTTGGACGTAATTCGCAGGTGTATCGAATGAGGGCCATTTTTGTGCACGGTTTGCACATTGTCAAGAAAAACCCGGAAAGCCGCCCTACGCGGCCTCCTCGACGCCGACCATCCGCGCTGCCTTCAGGCGGCCGTCAATCGCCATCCAGGCGACTGCCTCAACGCCCGGCGAGGCATTCAAGCCCTTGCGCCCCTTCTCTCCCTCGATCCACAGCTTCAGCTTCGCGTTCTGGTCGCTGACCGTGTTGCGGTGCGCGCCGCAGGCTTCGGCGATGTCGGCCAGGTTGACTTTCACCCCGAAGATCTTTTCGAGGATCGACCGGCGCACGCGGTAGTGCGAGAACGATCCGGAGAGCTGCTGCATAGCGCGCTCGGTCAGCCACACGATGGCGTCGGCCCACTCGGCGTTGAGCTGCTTCCCCACGCAGCAGGCACGTCCGCATTCGCACGGCACATCGCGCGGCGCGACGCGCGCGGTCAGCACAGCCTGGTGCAGGTCGGGCAGCGTACCCAATTCTCGACGGATCATTCCGGCCTGCGCCGCGCCGTCGACACCGACCAGCCCCTTCCCGGAACCGATCTGCGGCGTCATGGCCTTGTTCATCGCCGACGCCTGGTACTGCTGCCCGGAAAAGTTGAACGCGAACACGAGCGCCGCGTGAGAGCTGTCGAACAGGCGTTCTTCGGTCATGGTTTCCCCAGTCAATTTCATTCCTTCAAGCCGCCTGAAGCGGCAGTTGTTCCACGCTGACGCACACACCGGGCGCGGTGCTGTAGCGCTTGCTGATGCGGTACTCGACCGCCTGGGCGTCGTCGACCCAGACGATTCCGTTCATGCCGTCCTTGATCGCCTTGAGCACGTTGTCAGCGTCCGGCTTCTTCGTTGCCGCCACCTGCCCAGCCGCGGCCAGCTGCTGCCGCTTCTTCGACCAGCTGCTCGGGATCTGCAGGTTGATGTCGAGCCACAGTTCCACCGGTCCCTCGATGGGCGGCTTACCGGCCATCGCCTTAGTGGCAGCCAGCTTCACCAGGTTCTCGAAGATCACGGTCTTCTCGGGTGTGTGGTGCTGCACCACGGGGCGTCCGTTGGCGTTCGTGACCGCCTTCCCGTTGCGCATCACTGGCACGCTGCGGGCGCGCCCCTTAGCGACAGGCTGGCCAGGCACCGAAAATTCAACCCGGCGCAGTGGCCGAGCGTTGTCGAACAGCGATGTCGTCATGCTCGGTTCCTTTCCGCCCAGCGGGCCTTGACCTCGGTTTCGATCTGCGTCGCGATGGTGTCGCCGTCCCGCCTGCGCCAGTACTCTATCCATGCCCGCCGGATCTCGACGTGTGGCATTTTCAGCAAGAAGCGCACGCGGCAGCAGACGTGGTTGAAGTCGAGGCGCCCGCCCTGCCGGCGGCACAGGTCGCACTGCTCGAGCTGGTTCATGCGGCCACCTGCCCCGGCGTCACGCCGTGAAAAAATCGGTACACGACCTCGAACTCGTTCGGGTTCATCCGCTCGGCCTTGCTGACCTCGCGCTCGACCAGGTGCTGATCGCCCGAAGCCTTGATGACCCGCCGGCGGAACCAGATCGGGTGCTCGTCGGCGCGCTGCGGCGCAAGCTGCAGCTCGTCGGCCTTGGCCTGCACGCCCTCGGGGGTTTCGTCCCATCCTGGCGCCGGCGGCGCGGTGCGCAGCTCGGCCAGCGCCTCGTCCACGAACGGCTCTAGGAAACCCGGGTTCACCGGGGATGGGTCCTGATCGGCCGTTCGTCGCGCGCACGCGAGGGCATGAGCCCGGAGCAACACCGGCATGGCGATGTTGCGGCCTGCAAGCCGGAGCAACGCCTCGTGCGCGCGCGAGGACAGGGCGACAGTTTTGCCCCGCTCGGCTTCCAGCAGCACCAGGTGGCTTCCGATTTCATCGGCAGAAAGCGGCGGCGGCGAATCCGAGTTGTCCACAGGGCCCACCACGTTCGAACTACCTACGCCGCCGCTATCGCTTTTGTTTTTAACTTCTCCCTTACTTCTCCCTTC
The DNA here is from genome assembly GCF_056398185.1 of Cupriavidus sp. 05L310. NCBI lineage: Bacteria > Pseudomonadati > Pseudomonadota > Betaproteobacteria > Burkholderiales > Burkholderiaceae > Cupriavidus > Cupriavidus sp. 05L310. Next base: position 63,845 of record NZ_JBFTOX010000033.1, on the reverse strand, counting down.
CCTTACTTCTCCCTTAAGAGCGTTTTCCGGCGGAATGGGATCTACTTTCTGGCGGAAAGGCTCTGATAATCCGTCGGAAGAATCCAGAGTTCCGGCGGAATGATGGGAATGTGCCCCTCGGGTTGCATCTCCATCGCGCAAGCCGTTACCGTCCTGCCCCGCGTCTTGTATGCCGCCTGAACCGTTTCGATCACCATCCGCTGGAACGTCCTCGGCTTTCCGGGGGAAAGCTGGTGCATTTCCGCTGGAAATGAGCTTGTCTTCCAGCGGACGGCCGATACCTTTCCAGACGTCGAACGGTGGGCAAACGACGGAAGGCAGTCCAGATTCCTCCCGCTTCTTGTTCAGTTTCCGGAGCCGATCGACCAGCTTGTCGTAGGCATGCTGCAACTTCGAGTCCCAAGACTCGCGGGCCTTCTCGCACACCACAGGGTGGTAGAGCCGACGGTCGGAACATTCGATCCAGCCACGAAGGGCGCCTTCCTTAACCTTCAGCCATTCGCCCACGGCGCGCCCATAGCCAGCCAGCGAGGATAGCGAGCGATCGTCGTTGGGGAGGGATCCGGCGGGTACCTGATGCCACGCCGCGCACCACAACATCACTGCACTGCGGAACTCTTCGCCGGTGACCATTACGGCAATGTCGCTGTCGCGCAGTCGCACGACATCCAGCGGCATAAACTGGAAGTCCCGCAGATCGCAGTCCGCAGGCGTCAGGGGTAAGTGTTCGGATTTCATGCTGCTCTCGCAATCGCAGGCATTGGCTGCCCTGCTGTTTCCAAGGCGCAACGCACGCGCTCAAGCTGATTGCGCAGGCGTTGCACCTCGGCGTCCTCTTCTAGCCGGCGCGCTGCTGCCTGCGCGGCGTTGGTAATCTCAAACGTTCGGGCGTCGGGCGGAAGGCCCAGCGCCTGCGCCAGCTCGGCGCGCGCGGCGTCGATCCGCGCTGCGTCGCGCTCGGCGTTCTTGCGCGCGTCGTCCAGGTTCTTGCGGTACTCGGCTTCGGCCGCCTTTGCGCTCTTGTTCAGGCTCTCGGTCGCGGATTCGTAGCGGTACCGCGCGGCGCGCCGATCGTGCAGCAGCCGTGAGACTTCTTTGCCGAGGCGCTGCTCGACGCGATGGATCAGCGAGTACTCGTCGCCAGCCTGCGGCAACCGCAGCTTCACCTGGCGCTCAAGCCCATCAATGAGCAGCTTGATCCAGGCTTCCAGCGGCAGGTTCTCCACCGGGCGCAGCGTGGGCGCCTTGGCGGAGCGCCAGCCGGCTTCGCTGCGCAGCAGCAGGCCGCAGCCCTCGGGGATGTCGCCCTTGGTGATCAGCCCGGCCGGCGCGGCGAAGGTCACGCCGGCGGCGTAGCGCAGGTAGCTCTGCCACTTGCCCGCGGTCACGTCGCGGCGGAAGTCGGCCACGGAGATCTTGACCTCGTAGGCCAGCGGCGTGAAGCGGGTGAAGCTGAACGGCAGGCTGTAAGCGTCGGGCCGCGGCGAGCCGACTGGGCCCATCTGCATGTTCGTCCAGACCATGCGCTGGGTCTTCTCGCGCACGTACTGCGCGAGGTCTTCCTGCAGAGCGTCGTGGGTCCAATTCATGCAGCAACCTCCAGCAACAGACCCAGCCGATGAGTGCGGCAGCCGCCTTGGTTGCAGGTGTCGACGCTCATGCTAGGATCGTCTGAGTTACTGGAGGTGCTGCCATGGATCAGAAGCTTTTCGAAGAACTGCCTGTGGACGAGCAAGAGGACTTCGAGGCAGCATGCAAGAAGCATGGCCGGATCCGCGAAGAATTCACGGTTGCCTTTGACGAATGCAGGCCGCCCAAGGAGGGCGTAGGCCGCATTCCCCGTCAGGTGACCGTAGCGGCAAATCTCACCGGCGCCCGCCAGCGCTACGCTGCTGGGAGCGGCACGTCCTGGACCGTCGAGTTCGAGCGAGACCTCGATCGAGGCTTTTTCTGGGAAACCTACGACTAGGCTCACATCGCGGATCACGCCATTACCTCGTCGCACACCTCGTCGTGCACCGGCACGCCGCTGATCGGGCGCAGATCCGCGTCATAGCAGTCAAATCGCACGTCGACGGCAAGGACCCACGGCCGCGCGGGATCCAGCACGCGCAGCGGCGCGCCACAGGACTCGCAATCCCACTCGGGTCCATCCTCAGGCCGCTCAGCGGGCCCGATGACGCGCACCACGCGCCCGACGTTCTCGGGGTACGGGTCGCGCACGATATAGGCTAGATCGCCGGGCTTGCAGTTCATTTCCGGTTCCCCTCTTTATCCCAATCGCGGCCGAGCAGCTTCGCGTGGTCCAGCACCGCGTATGGCCACTCGACCACCGCGGCGCGCAACGTCGGAGCGTTCTCGCGCTTGTTCATGGCCGCGAAATAGCGGTTCAAGATCGCAGCCTCACGATCTGCCGCGTCCTTCGACGGCGCAGGGACGATGTCATCTGGGCCCGCGATGTGGATGGCCCACAAGGTCTGCTCGTCCATCACGCGCTCTCCAATCCCTTCTTCGCCAGGCAGCGCAGCGCCTCGTACTCGGCGCGCGGCACGCAGACGGTGCTGCCGTCCCCGGGCGCAACGACATCCAGCTCGAGCACTTCGAACAGCTGGCAGATCTTGGCGAACGACAGGCTGTGCCCGCTGTTGTTCAGGAAGCGTGAGAAGTTGGTCGGCTCGACCCCGATCAACTCTGCGACGCGCTTCTGGGTCATGGGAGCAACACGGCTGAGGACCGCGCTTTCCAGGCTAGGCATGTGATGCTCCCAAGTGCTGTAACCGTTTCATACGATTCATTCCAACGAAACAACGCAGCCGGCACGACGCAGCCGCCGGCCGGGAAAGGGAAAAATGGGAAACGGATGCCTTCACCGGGCGCCTCTGCAGGAAGCGGCCCGGACGGCGCGTACGCGCCTGCTCTGGTCATGTGCAGCCATCTGCGTACGTCGCAGCATGGTGATTCCCCCGGTCGGGCCGCAGCCCGTTCAGTTGTGGCGCGCCGAGAGGCGCGGCGAAGGTCGTATTGGTCGGGTCGCTTTTAGGCGGCCTCGGGATGGTCTTCGTGGGCGGCGGACTTGGGGCGCGCCTTCTTCTTCGAGGGCTTCAATTCCTCTCGGTCCGCCAGGTCCACCTGATCCCAGTCAACGGCATCTGGAAATCGCGCACGCAGAAACATCACCCACGGCCGAGGTATGTGGTTGCTCGTCTGCCATTGCGAAATCCGGCCCTTACTGAGACCTGTCTCGCTGATGACAGCCTGGGGGCCACCAAGGGCCTGGATGAGTTCGCGTGCGTTCATGCCGCTCAGTATAGAACTCTAAACCATTGCTATCAAGCCCTCTAAACCCACTTTGGTTTAGATTTCTAAAAATGACCCTAAGCGAACGAATGCAAGTGATCCTGGACGAAACCGGCGCCGAAGCGGTGGCGCTGGCGAAGGCCGCCGGCGTTACCAAGGGAACGGTGAGCCAGTGGCTGAGCGGCCAGATCAAATCCATCAAGCTGGAATACGCCGTTGGCATTCAAGATGCCTACGGCTACAACGCCTTGTGGATCGTCATGGAAAAGGGCGAAAAGAAGGTGGCGGCAGCAGCGGCTAATGACGGCGCCGCACAGGCGGACGAGGAACTGAAGGCATTCGCCGGCAGCGACTTCCAGCCCATGCCAAAGGGCCGACAAGTTCCGGTAGTGGGCCAAGCCCAGGGCGGCCCCGACGGATACATCAGCATCCACGACTACCCGCCGGATCAAGGTGACGGCTGGATCATCATGCCCACCCGCGACCCGTCGGCTTATGGCTTGCGCGTCCGCGGGGACAGCATGCGCCCCCGGATCAAGAGCGGCGAGTTCATCCTGGTTGAACCCAGCTTCGAGGCGCAGCCAGGCGACGACGTCGTGGTCAAGTTCCGGGATGGCAGCGCGGTCGCCAAGGAACTGCTCTGGGTCCGCGACGACGAAGTGTGCCTGGGCTCGATCAATAACGGCGTACCCCCAATGACACGCCCCCTGGAAACGGTACAGACGATCCATCGGATCGCCGCCATCATCCCGCGCGGATCCCCTCTACATGTGCCAAGCGCCTGATGCGATCGGACCATGAGTGCACCTAGATGGCGCGTTCGGAAGACCCTGGAAGCCTGGCAGCGCGAGGACGCTGAACGGCTGTGCGCCCTATTCACGGAGCGGAAGGGCCGGCTCAGCGTCAACGAATTCGCTCGCCGCCATGAGATCGGCGCCCAGATCGCGCAGTATCTGACCGGGCAACTGCCGCTCAGCGTGACCATCGCCACGGCCTTCGCGCGAGGCCTCGGCGTCGAGATCGACGCGATCAGCCCCCGCCTGGCAGCGGAAAGCCGCCGACTGCCTTCCGAGTTCGACACCATCATCACGCTCACGCCCGGCGCAGAAGGCGGTGGCACGCCGCCCGAACGACTGCTGATCGTGATGGCAGAGCAGCATCTGGACGTCGGCACACTCTCGGCCCTGCTGGGCATCGAGACCGCGGTGGCTAGAGGCTGGCTTGAGCCGGCCGCGCCAAAGCTGCAGTTGCACCATGCGGTCAAGCTGCAAGAGGCTTACGGCTACAGCCCGACATGGCTGATCAATGGCGTCGGCGCCCCGATGCTCAGCAATCTGTTGGAAGCTGAGCTGGACGAACCCAGCCTGCCGTTCGACATCGTCACAATCCCTTCAAGCAGATTCAAGCGCATTCCAGTGGTTGGCATGGCACAACTAGGCGACAACGGCCACTTCTCGGACATCGAGTATCCCGTCGGCCACGGCGATGGCTTTCTCACATTCCCCACGAATGATCCCGACGCGTACGGTCTGCGCTGCAACGGGGACTCGATGCGGCCGCGCGTCAAGCACAACGAGTTTGTCGTGATCGAGCCCAACCGTGCGGTGACGAACGGCGACGAGGTCCTAGTGAAGTCACAGGACGGCCGGGTCATGGTCAAGGAACTGGCCTACGAGCGCGATGGGATAGTAAGTCTCTCGTCGGTCAATGAGCGCTTCGGGATGCTACGCATCCCTCGGGAACAGATCGAGCGGCTTCACTACGTCGCAGGCATTGTGAAGGCGTCGGCCTGGCGGCCGGACTAGCGGCCAAAGGAGTTCCGTGAAAGCAATCGTCGCCACACCACTGCTCTGCGCGAACTCGATGGGCTTCGGACAGACCCGCGCTCGCCGTAAAGTCTATTGAATCACTTTGAATCGCTGCAAATGCGCGCTTCAGGTAGCGATCTGATGTGACCATCTGTCCGCCCTCCCCCTCGTTGGGGGTATTCGTTCCCTGGAAGGCTGGCAAAATCTAGCGTCCAGCCACGCAGTTTGTGCTGCAGCACACGGTCAAGGAGGAAAGCCTCTTGCCGAATATACCCAACTGGTTATAATGCCGCTATTCATCGTTGAAACAGGTGCCGAGCGCGACCTTGATGCACTCTGGGATCAAGACGAGGACGCGGCCGCCACAATCATTGTGCTGCTTGAGGAACTGGAAAATGGTGCACCAGAGGTTGAGCGCCTATTTCGACGAGGATTCCGCCGCACTGAGGACCCCGCTTTTGACGTAGACCATTTCGAAGAGTTCTGGCGCCAAGGCTTGAATCTCTTGCGCCTGAAAATCTGGGACGAAGGCGGGGCGCTAGTCCCCTACCGAATTCTCTACGCCTACGATCCGAGATACGAAAGCTACCATGCTCTCGCAATCATCGACCGGAACTTCGCATATGACAGCAATCACCCTACCGTTCAACGAGTCATCGCTGACTACGAACATCTTGGCCTGCCTACCTTCTGAGGGCCGGCCGAGCACAGAGGTTGTATTCCTGGCTACGGTTCACGTTCGTCTGGGCACGCACGTCAACGAGCAAAAGCAGAATCCTCGTAGCGCTGGTCGCTCAATTAGTGGAATAGCCACGGACGCAGCCAAGGATGAGCGAAAGCGAATTGCCATCGAGAGAGCTCGAATTCGTCTATCGAATCACATTCAGGAAGGCGAGGGGCGGCCGACGATTGCAGCACTTCGCATGGCACGTGGCCTGTCACAAGCACAATTGGCCGAGGCGCTTGGAGTGAGCCAGCCGTACATTGGGAAGATTGAGTCCGGCCGAAACAGCGATCTACGCGCAACGACTATCCGCCGCCTTTCTGAAGCCCTTGGGGTTGACGCCAACACCATTCTTGGTGCCTTGTGTTCCACAGAGGAGATTGCTGGATGAACTCCGTACAACGTCGCATCGAAGTCCTTTTTTGCGACGACATCAGGACCGAAGCAAGTGGCAAGTTGTTGATTGTAGGCACGTATTTCAACGACATGGTTGTAGGCGATTTCCCTATCCAACTTGGTCAATTTGCTTTTTACGCAAAGCTGATCACGCCTCTGGATAGGATTTTTAGTTCGGCGACAGTCAAATTAGTGTTCAATGACGAGACATTGTTCGAATCGTCAGTTGAAGCGCCGTCGAAGGAGACGATCCTCGCGAACAAGCGTCCTGACGGGGTTGCCCTCGTCCTGCCTTGCGTCTTTCAGTTGCAGGGGGTTGTCTTGCCGAAAGAAGGGAAGCTCAAAGTCTTCTGCAAATTTGATGACGACGACATTGAATATTCAAGCCTCACGCTTTGGGTACACAAAGGGGTCACGGCTGCGAGCAGCTAGATCCTTACGCCCGCACGCAGCGGCTTTCCTTTCCATGCCGCTGCAAACTACTCTAGCCGCCTCCTCCAGGCGGCTTTTTTTGCGTCCTTCGCCCGACGTAACTTCCGTAGTGCCCTGCAGAATCGATCTACACTGGTTGTATAGCCACCCAATAGGAGGCCGCTATGGTTGCCTCGCTAGTCGTCCTGCTCATCGGATTGGCTCTGTGCGCGATCGTTGTCTGGGTGCTCCGTGAGCACAATCCGACCCTGCTTTCGACACAACAGCGTGCCGTCCAGACTTGGTTTGACCACCTGATTCATCGGCACTAAGAGCCGGTCGTCAAATCCCAGCCCGCCACCAGCGGGCTTTTTGTTGTCTGGGGCCGGGTTACAGGCGCAGCGCCGCCCTCACCCGTTCGTTTAGGCCCAGGCGGTAGAGCGTCGCCCCCACCTCCATCAGCAATACCCTCTCCTTCCCTTGAATAGCCGGGTCGGCCAGCAGCATCGCCAGGCCGGCGATCGCGTCGTCGATCGGTAGCTCGGTCTCGTCGTCCAGCGCCAACTGCTCGAACTGGCGTATCACGTCGCCGCCTCGCTCGCGCCTCGCCGGCTCGAAACGCCTCCTCGCACCCACTAGAGTAGGACACTAAACTTTTAGGTTTAGTTTTCTTTACTTTTGCAGATTAGCGTTCTAAACTTCGTTCATGCCGCTGAAGTTCGCAGCGGTTCGCCGGAGACAGAGATGCGCAAGCAAGCCAAGCAGTCGTGGGAAGTGGGTCAACAGGTCAAGGTGGGGTTCCTGGCCGGCCTGACGGTTATCGCCAAGATCCCGACGCCGGGTGCGCCGGACGCCTATGTCCTGGTGCGCAGCGAGCAGTTCTATTCCTTCATGCCGCACAACGGCATTTCCAAGATCGACCACGCTGAGGCGCGCGACCTGGTTACCGAGGCGAAGCGCATGCACGCCGCGGCCGAGGCCCGCGCCGCCGCCCAGGCCAACCGCGTCATCGACACCGCCAAGCTCGCCGCCGAGCTGCTGGCTGCCTGAGCGGGACCTGGCCATGACCCCCGCCGAAATCCTCAGCCACCTGTCCCCGCAAGACCGGGCCGACGCGCTGGCGAAATTCCTGCAGATCGAGTGCTTCGACTACTCGGGTATGACCCGCGAAGACCACGACATCGTCCAGCTCGGGCACTACCCGGATCTGCACGACGAGCTGGTCGCCATGGCGCGCGCCAGCATCGAGATGGACCGCGAACGCGCCGTCGAGGCTCGCGTGATGCGCCAGGCAACCCCGAACCACCTGCTGTTCAACGGTACGGGGTTAGTCGCATGAACTCCGGTCTGCGCAAACTCGCGCGCCACCCGGTGGCTCAGCTGATCGCCCTCTGGGTCGGCACCACCGTGGCCATGGCCGCCCTGTTCTGTATCTACGACGCGGCCCAGGCCAAACCGAGCCCCATCAAGCCCACGGCCCACCGGAAGCTGACATGACCTACGACCCGGCATCGAACGATCTGCTTCGCGCAGCTCAATGCTCGCGTGCCCAGCAATGGGCCGGCGCCATCGGCTTCGGCCTGGCGACTGGCTTGATCTGGTACCTGACCGTCGCTATCCGCGCCGGCGCGCTGTAACGCTCTCACATCAACGGAAAACAAGACCATGAACATCGTCACCATCCGCGCCAGCTCGCTGGCCGAGTTGTTTGATTGCCCGGCGCGCTGGGAGGCCAAGCACCTCCTGGGCATGCGCATGCCTTCCGGCCCGGCCGCTCACCTTGGCACGTCAATCCATGCCGGCACGGCCGCCTTCGACCAGGCCGAACTGGACGGCCAGCCGATCACGGCTGATGACGCCGCCGGCGCGCTGGTCTCCACGCTGCGCGACAAGAACGCCGAGGTGGACTGGGAAGACACCAATCCCGCCGACGCAGAGCGCATCGGGCTGGCCCTGCATGCGCGCTACTGCGCGGAGATCGCGCCGAGCCAACATTACATCGGCGTCGAGGTGGCGTGCGAGCGCCTGGAGATCCCCGAGTTGGGCATCGCGCTGACCGGCACAACCGACCGCGTGCGCACCACCGCCGCCGGCGCCGGCATCTCGGACCTGAAGTCCGGCGGGCGCGCCGTGAGCGCCGACGGCATCGCGGTCACTGCCGGCCACGGCCCGCAGCTTGGCGTCTACGAGCTACTCGCGGAACACGCCGTGGGCATTCCCATCACCGCGCCGGCGCAGATCGTAGGCCTGAACACCGGCAAGACTGCGGCGGCGCAGCGAGTTGGCGTGGGTGAGATCGAATCGCCGCGCGCCGCGCTACTGGGCACCGAAGAGCGGCCCGGCCTGCTGCAGCACGCCTCGCGCCTGATCCATTCCGGCGCCTTCTACGGCAACGCCAAATCCGTCCTGTGCTCGCCGAAGTACTGCCCGCGGCATGCCACCTGCCCCTACAAGTCCTGATCCCCGATTCCTGAATCCTGAGCGAGACCACCACCATGAACACCGCCACCCTCGAACAAATGCGCGCGCCCGCCGTGCGCGAACCCGCGCCGATCATCACCATGGGCTTCGGCTCGTCGCAATCCTTCGAACTGATGCAGCGCGCTGCCAACCTGCTGTCCTCGTCCACCCTGGTGCCTGCGGCCTACCGCAAGGTCATTGAGAAGCTCGACAAGTTCGGCAACGTGAAGGAATCACGCGAGAACCCAAACGCACTGGCGAACAGCGTTGTGGCGCTCAACATGGCGCAGCGCATGGGCGCCGACCCGCTAATGGTGATGCAGAACCTCTATATCGTCGAGGGCCGCCCGTCCTGGTCGTCGCAGTGGATCATCGCCGCGGTGAACGGCTGCGGCCGCTTCTCGCCGCTGCGCTTCGACATCAAGGTGCTGGGCAAGAAGGTCGTCGAACGCGTCGAGACCGTGTGGGAGAACGGCAACCGCAGCATCGTCACGAAGAAGGTCGAGATCATCGACAAGGTGGCCATTGCCTGGGCGGTGGAACGCGAGACCAAAGAGCGCCTGGAATCGCCGCCGGTCACCATCGAGATGGCCGTCAAGGAAGGCTGGTACACCAAGAACGGCAGCAAGTGGCAGACCATGGACGAGGTCATGCTGCGCTACCGCACCGCCAGCTTCTTCGGGAAGCTCTACGCGCCCGAGCTGCTGATGGGCCTGCAATCCGTCGAGGAAGCGCAGGACATCATCGACCTCAACCCGGACGGCTCGTACACGGTGGCCAGCGCCTCGGTCGATGAGCTGCGTGGCAGCTCGCGCGCCCAGCCGGCCCAGCCCGCCGAGGTGGTCAAACGCGCTTCCGAACCTGCCGCCAGCTCCTCAACCGAGAACGAAAAACAGGAAGTGAGCACTGCGGGCCAGCCGGCCAGCGACGAACTGCCGCCGGATGGCAACCAACAGGATGGTGAGTCCGGTACCGCCGACGGCGAGCCCGCCCTCTCGTTCCAGGACGTGAACCGCGAACTGTTGACGGCAAAGACCATCGACGACCTGGACTACGCGCGCAGCCTCATCAAGCAGATCCCGGATGAGAAGGCCAAGGCGACGCTGAACTCGGTGGCGGCGCGCCGCATGCGCGAACTGGCGCCGCCCGATGAGCCGGCAGCTGCGCAGCCCGCCCGCCGCGCACGCGCGCCGATCAACGCGGACTGAACGATCACGGGCGAAAGCGGATGCCGACGATGACTGCCAGGTGCGCCAGCCCTGGCGTATCAGGTTCGCGGTGCAGCGAGTAGCCCACCCCAACACCCGACAGGACACAGAAATGAGCCATTCCCCTGAATTCAAGAACACCCTGAACATGACCGCCGGAACGCTGGGCAAGGATCTGCTGTCCGCTCTCGTGTTGGAACTGAAGATGCTGCCCGACACCTGGGTGAAGCTGTCGCAGAAGAAGCAGGACGACATCCTTGATCGCCTGCGCAATCGCGTTGACACGTCCGTGAAGATGGCCGTGCACCTGATCGCCAGCCAGGGCCGCACCGTGGTGGTGGGCGACCTGGACAAGGTGACTTTTAAGGGAGGCGCGCAGGCCACTATCAAGATCGGTAAGTCCGCACCAAATCTACATGGTCTGGTTGATGCGGAGGGGCAAGCCGTGATGTTGGTCCTGAGCGGCGACGAAGGCTTCACTGCCGGCATGGAGGAAGTTCGCGGCGAATCCGACCAGCGCGCCTTCGACCTCGGCAAGGAATACACCGACGGTGATGGCGACGGCATGCCCGACGGCAACGGCCCGACGGACGACGACAACATCGTCGATGCCGAATTCACCGAAACGCCGCTGGCGATCGAGCAGCAGCCCCTGCAGGAAGAACTCGAAGCCGCGCACGAGGCCGGCCACCAGGCTGCCAGCGAAGGCAAGCCCGAATCTGACTGCCCGAAGTTCGCCGGCGCGCTCTGCATCGCGTGGGTCAAAGGCTGGAAGCGCTGGCACGAAGAGCAGGCCGGCGCCGATCCGCTTTACGACAAGGTCGTGGCCTTCGTGGTGGAAAAGCAGAAGGTGAGCATCTCCCTCATCCAGCGCCACTTCAAGATCGGCTACAACCGCGCCGCCCGCCTGATCGAACAGATGGAAGCCGATGGCGTCGTGAGCACGCTGGACCTCGAAGGCCACCGCAACGTGCTGAAGACGACCGAGGAAACGGAGTAACTCGCCATGCGCATCACTGCCATCCACGCCCGCAACTTCCTCGGCATCCGGGCAGCCGACATCATCCCAGCCACGCCGGTCTCGCTGATCTGCGGCCCCAACGGCGCGGGCAAGTCCAGCATTCAAGAGGCCGTCCGCATGGCACTCACCGAGGAGACCGTGCGCGTCGGCCTGAAGAAGGAATACAGCAAGCTGCTGCGCGATGGAACCGAGTCCGGCTCGATAGTGGTATCCGTTGGCCCGCAATCGAACAGCATCGCGCTGCCGTCGGGGAAGATCTCGAAGGGTGTTCCAGCGGACGAGCGCGTGAAATACCTGCTCGACGCCCAGCGCTTTGCCAGCCTAGACGTGAAGGCGCGCCGCGCCTTTCTGTTCGACCTGATGGGCCTCAAGATCGGTACCGACCAGGTGCGCGAACGCCTGGTGGCGCGCGGCTGTAACGCCAAGAAAATCGAAGCCGTCCTGCCGCTGGTGCGCGCCGGGTTCGATGCTGCTGCCAAGGAAGCCGGCGGCAAGGCCACCGCGGCGAAGATTGCCTGGCGCGAGCTGACCGGCGACACCTATGGCAGCGTGAAGGCCGCGGACTGGGTGGCGCCGCTGCCCGCCTGCGCCGAGGACCCCGAAGAACTGGCCAGCCTGATCGCCGAGTCGGAAGAGACCATCCGGATCCTGTCCACCGAGGCCGGCGAGCTGCAGCGCCAGCTGGGTGAGATCAACGCAGCGGCGCGGCAGCGCGCGCAGCGCGCCAGCCAGATCGCGGACCTGCGCGCCAAGGCCGAGCTGCTGCCCAAGGCGCAAGACAGCGCTATGCGCGCGATGGTCGAGCGCGATGACTTCCTGCCGAAGGTAGAGGCGCTGCGCGCTGCCGCCGGTGGCAAGGTGGTGGGCATGCCCTGCGCCTGCCCGGACTGCGGCGCCGCCCTGCTCTTCCTGGCCGGCCAGCTCGCCAAATACGAGTCGACGAAGATCGACCCGGAAGCGGCCGGCCGCCTGCCCGAATACGAGCGCAGCCTGACCGTGCTGGAAAACGCGCTGAAGAGCCGTACCACCGAGCGCGACGCTGCCGACACTGCGGCGAAGCAGCTGCGCCTGCTGCAAGAGCAAGCGGAAGCCGAGGCCACCGACAGCGCCGACGAAGTAGAGCGCCACGCCATCGTGAGCCGGCTGGACGCCATCCAGGCCGGCATCGCGCAGTTCAGCAAGGATCTGGACGCGGCACGCGGTACGCAGCGCACCGCAGCCCAAGCCGGCGAGATCACCAAGAAGGCGGCCCAGCACCACGCCGACGTGGCCGCATGGGATGCGCTCGCGGAAGCTCTTGGCCCCAGCGGCATCCCCGCCGACCTGCTTTCCGAAGCGCTGGACCCCATCAACGAGCGCCTGTCGGCCGCCGCGAACGAATCCGAATGGATGCGCATTGGCATCGAGGCGGACATGACCATCACCGCCGACGGCGGCCGGCCCTATGCCCTGCTGTCCGAGTCCGAGCGCTGGCGCGCCGACGCGATGATCGCCGAAGCCATCTCGCGCCTCACCGGCTTGCGCCTGCTGGTGCTGGACCGTGCGGACGTGCTGATCGGACCCGAGCGCGATCGCCTGCTGTATTGGCTCGACGACCTGGCCGCCGCCGACGCGATCGACACCGCGCTGATCTTCATGAGCCTCAAGTCGCCCCCGGGCGCGCTGCCCGAGTCGATCACCTCGTTCTGGATCGCGGATCACGAGGTGGGCACCGTGCGGGAGGCAGCGTGATGGTCAGCACCACCGTGATGATCCAGCGTCTGGAAGGGCTGCTGGGCACCAAAGATCTGAACGACTGGGAAACCAGCTTCGTGCGCTCGCTCGCGACACGCATGCACGCCGGCGAGGTGACGAAGCTCAGCGGCGACCAGGTCGACAAGCTGGACGAACTGCATGGGAGGCACTTCTCGTGAGCGCGACACCGCAACGCCGAATCATCCGGATGCCGGAGGTCCGCACCCTTGTCGGCCTGAGCGAGGGCGCCATCCACGAGCGGATCAGGGAGAAGAAGTTTCCTTCACCGATCAAGCTCGGCCGCGCCAGCGGCTGGATCGAGGAAGAGGTTCAGGCGTGGATCGACGCGCAGATCAAAGCCACTCGTGGAGACCACTGATGCCGCGCGCCATGAAATTCACCCGCAAGGCGGTGCTGACATATCTGCAGGAACGGGCCGGCCAGCGCTTCACGCCGACGCAGATCGCGAACAACTTCAAGCGCAGCAACGCCGAGGCGCGCGAGGTGCTCGACGACTTGCATGCGAACGAGCTGATCCGCAGCGGCGTCGATGGCACCACCCGCGTGTTCTTCGTCGCCGCCCCGGGCAGCAGCGAGCCCCGCCCCGAACGCATCGTCGGCCGCGGCGAGCTGCGCGGCTGGGAAGCCGGCCTGCGCCGCTTTGAGGCGCTTTGCATGACCGTACGGCGCTAAGACAGCGGCCTACCAATCAACAAGCCGAGACCCGGCGCAAAGGAGAAATTGTGGGACTGGACATCACTGTATATCGCGGGTTAACGAAGGTGGAGAACCCGGAACTGGACGCCGACGGCCAGCCAGAGCACGACGACGACGGCGAGCGCATGTTCCGCGAGAACCCCGATTTCCCGGGGCGCATGGAGGGCATCGAAGCCGGCACCGTCTATAGCGCAGAGGAATGCGACGGCTTCGGCTGTGGCGCGTACAGCAGATACAACCGCTGGCGCGAGGACCTTGCGAAGCTGGCCGGCTACCCTGCCGTGGGCTATGAATCCTTCGGCACGGTCGAGCAACGCCACGATGCAGGCGCCTGGAAGGCCGGCGCTGGCCCCTTCTACGAGCTGATCAATTTCTCGGACTGCGAAGGCACCATCGGCCCGGTGGTGAGCGCCAAGCTCGCCAAGGACTTCGCCAATTTCCAGGCGCGCGCCGATGCGCACGAGTCGGAGTACTTCCGCGAGAAATACGCCGAATGGCGCAAGGCCTTCGACATGGCCGCACAGAACGGCGCCGTCTCATTTCACTAACGAGCCGCCCAGGTCGAAGCACCCCCCGCCACTACCCCCACAGGAACGACATCATGACGCCCATCCTCTTCTACGACACCGAGACCTCCGGCCTGCCGCAATGGAGCCTGCCCAGCGAAGACCCAAGCCAGCCGCATATCACGCAGATCGCGGCCGAGCTGCACGACGAAGACACCGGCACCACGCTGGCCTTCATGGACCTGCTGATCCGGCCCGACGGCTGGACCATCCCCAAAGATCTTGAAGCGCTGACCGGCATCACCAACGAGAAGGCCCAGCGCTTCGGCGTGCCTATCGAGAAGGCGATGCCGCTCCTTCTCAGCATGTGGCGCAAGGCAGAGCTGCGCATCGCCCACAACGAGTCGTTCGACATGCGGATGGTGCGCATCGAGATGATGCGTCTGATGACCCATGACGCGCCGATCCACGATGAGTGGAAGACCGCCCCCGCCTTCTGCACGCAGTCGAAGAGCACCAAGATCATCAACCTGCCGCCGACCGAGAAGATGCTGGCCGCCGGTCGCCGCACGCCCAAGTCGCCGAATCTCGGCGAGGCCTTCCGGCACTTCACCGGTAACGACTTGGTAGGCGCGCACAACGCCGCCATCGACCTGGCCGCCTGCCGCACCGTGTACTACGGCATCAAGCGGCATCTCGCCACGGCGGCATGAACTGCCACACGGCATTGATCATCGTCGCCGCAGCCGGCCTGATCTTCACCGCCCTCGGTATCGTCGCAGTGATCCTCCAGGCGGCATGGATGAACCGCTCTCTTGAACAGAACAAGGAATCCGAGCAATGAGCGAACAGAACAAAGACACGCGCGAGGCACTGACCGCCGCTGAGCGGCGAACGGCGGACCGAGTATTCCAGACGGTACTGCGTCGCGCCGGCGACATCGATGATTTCGAGCAACGCCTGATGCGCGATGCATGGGATGCCGCCATGGCGTATAACGCGAGCGCCGCCACCTCGCTACCCGCAGTGGGGGATGGGCTGACGGATGAGCGCACAACCTTCGAAGCGTGGATTTCTTCATGGCAGCTTGCCGAAGGCCAACGTCAGGGGTTCATCGAGTTCTGCCTGCGTCGCGACGTTGATGGGAAATACATCGAGTGGGTCCAGAATCGCTGGCTTGGATGGCAGGCAAGGCGCACGCTACTCGCCGCGCCCGCCGCATCGCATGCGCCGCATTTCGAAACCATCGCGATGGGTTACGGCAAAGTTGACGTGGGAGACGCGATCCACGATGGATTGCCGGCGTTGTGGTTCGGTCGGAATGGCAACGGGATGCTTGGATCGACACGAAACGGTATGCGCGTTGCCGATGATGGCGAAACCATCATCCTGTTCACGTTCGCCAACATTCAAGGATTGGAAGCGATCGAGCGCGCCATGGCCGACGTCCGCCGGCATATCGAAACCGGGGAATTGCAGACCGGTGATGGCCAGACATATCCGGCCGCCCCATCGTCGCAGCAGGTAGCCAGCCAGAGCAGAGAGCCGGTGTCGTTTCAGCAGCGCGTGCAGCCGTGGATGCTTGCCTGCTTCGGCGCAGAGATTGCCGCCGACACCCAGGAGCGCAACCACCGCTTCCTCGAGGAAGCCTTGGAACTGGTGCAAGCCTGCGGCGCCACGGCCAGCGAGGCGCACCAGTTGGTGGACTACGTTTATGGGCGGCCGGTCGGGGACAAGCATCAGGAAATTGGCGGCGTGATGGTGACGCTCGCCGCGCTGTGCCTGGCGCAGGACATTGATATGCATGCCGCGGGCGAGATCGAGCTGGAGCGCATCTGGACGAGGGTCGAGCAGATCCGCGCGAAACAGGCCGCGAAGCCAAAGCACTCGCCTCTTCCCGCTCACCCGGCAGCCGCCGTGCCGATGTTCTACGTCCAGGACACACGCCAGTTCGTCGGCAACTGCGTGATGTGGTGGGGAAAGAATCGCAGCGGCTACGTTACCCGTCTCAACGAGGCCGGCAAGTACACGTTCGACGAGGCGTCGCGCATCTGCGATCGCGACACCGACCGCATGTGGCCGTGCGAGCAGATCGACGCGCTGGCACAGCCTACGGTGGATATGCAGCACCTGCCGCGCAAAACCGCCAAAGGAGTGCGCGCATGATCCGCCGCGAATACACCACCTTCGGCATGTGCTCCGGCCTGGGCGGCGGCGCCAAGGGCTTCAAGAAAGCAGCCTCCCAGGTGGGCAACATGATCGCCACCTGGCGCTGCTTGGGCGGCATCGACGTCGACCCGGCCGCCGCGCGCGACTTCGAGCAGCTCGTGGGCGTGCCCTGCACCGTCATGGACCTGTTCACGCGGGCCATGTACACCGCCTTCCACGGCAAGGAACCGCCGGCGGGCTGGCGCGAGGCCACGGCTGCCGACATCCGGCGCGCCGCCAACAACGAGCACCCGCACTGCGTGTTCATCTCGTCGCCGTGCAAGGGCGCGTCCGGCCTGTTGTCCGAAGCTCTCAGCCGCACGCCAAAGTACCAGGCGTTGAACGAGCTGACGCTGCGCTGTGTCTGGCTGATGTGCGAGGCTTGGAAGGACGACCCCGTCGAACTGATCGTCTTCGAGAACGTGCCGCGACTGGCCACGCGCGGCCGGCACCTGCTCGACCAGATCAAGCAGATCCTGCAGCACTACGGCTATGCCGTGAACGAGACCACGCACGACTGTGGAGAGCTCGGCGGGCTGGCCCAGAGCCGCAAGCGCTTCCTGCTGGTGGCCCGGCACATGGAGAAGGTCCCGGCGTTCCTGTACGAGCCTGAGCTGCGACGCCTGCAGGGTGTCGGAACGGTGCTAGGTCGCATGCCGCTGCCGGGCGATCTGGCCGGCGGGCCGATGCACCGCGTGCCGTCGCTGCAGTGGAAGACCTGGGTGCGGCTGGCGTTTGTCGAGGCCGGTAGTGACTGGCGCAGCCTGAACAAGCTGGCGGTGGAGAACGGGCACCTGCGGGATTACCTGATCCTGCCGGAACGCAGGTCCGGGCACCTTGGCGTCATCGACTGGAAGGATCCAGCGGGCACCGTGGCCGGCGAGTCGCTGCCGACCAATGGCGCTTTCTCTATCGCCGACCCGCGCTTCGCCAAAAGCGCGAAATGGAACGATGGCCATGCTTACGGCGTGCTGCCGTGGGACCAGCATGC
Source organism: Cupriavidus sp. 05L310 (assembly GCF_056398185.1). Taxonomy (NCBI): domain Bacteria; kingdom Pseudomonadati; phylum Pseudomonadota; class Betaproteobacteria; order Burkholderiales; family Burkholderiaceae; genus Cupriavidus; species Cupriavidus sp. 05L310. The sequence continues at coordinate 46,364 of NZ_JBFTOX010000033.1, read as the reverse complement.
AAACACCATCGCCGCGCAGCAGATGCCCGGCCAGGGCTACTACACCGTCGCCGATCCGCGCCACGCCGGCCCGGCCAAGCACTACAACGAGTTCCGAATCGTTCCGTGGGACCAGGCCGCCGGTGCTGTCACCAGCGCGCACGGTACCGGGCAGTGTGTGCAGGACCCACGCGCGTCGACCGGCTTCGAGGGCGCGGGCAAGTACCGCGTCACCGGCTTCGACGAGCCGGCGGGCACGGTCATCGCGCGCAGCGACACCGGCCAGGGGGCGTATGCCGTTGCGGACCCGCGCCCGGGCATGCGACGCGAGCGAGGCGATCACTATCTGACTGGCGGGCACTACGGCGTCGTGGCATGGGATCAGTCGAGTGGCGCCGTGTCGGCAGCTGCTGGCCACGACAACGGCCGCTGGTCGGTCGCTGATCCGCGCCTGCCCGCGGCGAACGACAAGCTGATCGCCGTCATCCGCGCGCTGGACGGCACCTGGCACCGCCCTTTCACCACGCTAGAGCTGGCAGCGCTGCAGTCGCTGATCGAGCCGGAGGAATACCTGGAGTTGGACGGCCTGAGCGATCAGGCCTGGCGCGAGCGCATCGGCAACGCTGTGCCGCCGGACGCCGCGCGCGCAATCGCGGAGGTGATGGGCACCACCCTGCTGCTGGCCGAAACCGGCGAGACGTTCATGCTGTCGGCCACGCCGGTGTGGGTGCGGCCGGTGGCAGTGGCGTTGTCGGTGGCACAGCAGGGGGAGGCAGCGTGATGCTACCCGTTGTTCACAAAACCACCGCCTTCATGAACGTTTGTCGAGTCAATCACGTACAAGGTCGTCTCCGGCTGAGCACGCCACGCATGCCCAAGTTGCGCCGCAAACTTCAACCGATTCTCGGAAAATATCTCCATGAAATCGCGGTTTCCGCCCAGCATCGCGAGCGCAGTACCGGCAGCCATTCCCCGGTAGTTCCACGTGTTTCCCTCACTCTTTACGGTGGCGGTGAAAGATATCCCGTCGGCTTCACCTACATGCTCGCTGTGAATGGACGGAAAGAATGCCAGAACCATGGTTGTCTCCTTGCAGATGTCGGGATGGCAGAAGGGATCCTAGCATGCTGACCAACCACTGCTACCAAGGCGACTGCCGCGCCGTGATGCGCGACCTGATTGCTGCCGGCGTGCGCGTGCAATGCATCGTCACCAGTCCGCCGTATTGGGGCCTGCGCGACTATGGCGTGGCCGGCCAGCTCGGGCTGGAGCCGACGCTGCGCGAGTTTCTGGCCAATATGGTCGAGGTATTCGACCTGTGCCGCGAGTTGCTTGCCGACGACGGCACGCTCTGGTTGAACATGGGTGACAGCTATGCCGGAAGCCGGTCCAATGGCCTGAAGCCGAAGGACCTCATGGGTCAGCCGTGGCGGCTCGCGTTCGCCCTACAGGACGCCGGCTGGTGGCTGCGTCAGGACATCATCTGGAACAAGCCGAACCCGATGCCTGAGACGCTGCGCGACCGCTGCACGAAGGCCCACGAGTACGTGTTCCTGATGACGAAGAGCGAGCGCTATTTCTACGACTTCGCCGCCATGCAGGAGCCGGTCGCCGGTGGCGCCCACGCGCGCGGCGCTGGCGTAAATCCGAAGGCCGAGATCCCGAGCGGCTGGGACACGTCCGCCGGCGGCCACCGGGCGCTGAAGGGGCGGTATCCCGGTACGGGTGTCGGCTTCGGCCGCGGCTACGACAAGGTCGCCAAGCCACGCGCTAAGCAGAACGCCTCGTTCAGCGCTGCGGTGACTGACCTGGTCGACACGCGCAACCGGCGCAGCGTCTGGACCATCCCAACACAGTCCTACAGCGAGGCGCACTTCGCCACGTTCCCCGAGGCGCTGGTCGAGCCCTGCGTGCTTGCCGGCAGCCGCTCGGGCGACATCGTCTTCGACCCATTCATGGGCTCGGGCACGGTGGCCAGCGTGGCGCAGCGCCTGGGCCGCCGATGGCTCGGTGCCGAACTCAATCCGGATTACATTGCCCTTCAGGCGGCGCGGACGCGTCAGGCTGGGCTTCAATTGGAGACAGCGTGACCCCAGTCAGCCCCGGCTCCCAATCGAAGTCTTCCGGCTTGGCATGGCCAGCCTCGATCGCGCTCTCTTCGTCAGCCTTCAACTCGGCCATCTGCTGCTCGAGCGTTGGCTGCCCCTTCGCCACGCGGATGGCGTTGCTTGCCGCGATGAACCCGTTGAGTTCCGAGGCAATGCCGGCAATCTCGACGGCAGCACCGGTACCCAGTTCCTCTTCGAGCTTCTTGTCGAATAATTTTGTCATGGTCGCCTTATCGGCGACCGGCAAGCAAACCTTTAGGCAACTGGCATGCGCAAGGCGGGGCTATCGGATCGTGTCCGCCGCAATTGCAAGCGCCCACCCTGCAAACAGGCAGACAACAACCCAGCCGGAGGTGATGGCCGCAATTTCACGCCAACTCATTGCGTGGCTCCTTCAGCTGTCGATCGCAATAGGGTTAAGGGTAGTAACGATCACCAAAAAATCACGCGGCGAGATGTAAAGAAATGTTGCAACGCACCCACGTCGTGACGGCATCGAAGAAACGGAGATGAAGGAAACATGAGCGAAAACACAAATATCGAATGGACCGATGCCACCTTCAACCCATGGATCGGCTGCACCAAGGTGTCGCCCGCATGCGACCACTGCTATGCCGAGGTGTCGACACCGGCGCGCGCGCTGGGTGTGAGCTGGGGCGCTAAGGAAGAACGGCACCGCACGTCTGCGGGCAACTGGAAGCTGCCGCTGCGCTGGAACGCCCAGCACGAAGAGTTCTACGCGGCGCACGGCCGCCGCCGCCGCGTTTTCTGCGCCAGCTTGGCCGACGTGTTCGACAACGCCGTCAGCGCGCAGTGGCGCTTTGACCTGCTCCGGATGATCGTCGATACGCCCAACCTGGATTGGCTGCTTCTGACGAAGCGCATTGGCAACGCCGCCGAGATGCTGGAACAGGCCATGCGCGCGCTCACCCACGGCAGAGAGGGCTGGCGCGACAACTACATGCCCAATGTCTGGCTCGGCGCCACGATCTGCAACCAGGAGGAAGCCGACCGTGACATCCCGAAGTTGCTGGCCGTGCCGGCGCGCGTGCGGTTTCTCAGCATGGAGCCGCTACTGGGGCCGGTGGACCTGCGCCTGCCGGCTCGCGCGTTCGGCTTCCCGCAACACATCAACCGGCACGGTCACGCGAGCGGCAGGCCTCAAGGTATCGACTGGGTGATCGTCGGCGGCGAGAGCGGCGCCAGCGCACGACCGATGCATCCGGACTGGGCCGCCAGCCTGCGCGATCAGTGCGCCGCGGCCGGGGTCCCGTTCTTATTTAAGCAATGGGGTGAGCACGCGCCGAACAACCGCACGATGGCACAGGTCGAGGCGGCCGAGCGTGGATACACCTTCGTCCACTACAGCGCCAGCCAGCCCTACCCCATTGCGGCAATGGACCGCGTCGGCAAGAAGGCCGCCGGCCGCCTGCTCGACGGCGTGCGGCACGATGGATTCCCGGAGTCGGCTCTATGAGTTCCTACCGGAATACGTGTGGCCACGCGGCAACGACAAGGGCGGCAATCGAGATAACGACTGCCCATCCGGCCCATTTGGCGGAGTTTCTCGCGGCAGCAGCGGAAATCTCCGCGGCTCGCACTGCTCGTTCAGCGCGTTCCTCATCCTTTAGTTTTCCAGAAATTGCGTCGCCGAGCACAGCCTTCTCCCAATGTTTGACGAAATCCTAGCATGACCAAAGAACGCCCCATCCTCTTCAGCGGCGCCATGGTATGCGCCATCCTCGACAGCCGGAAGACGCAGACGCGGCGGGTGATGAGCGAGCGTCACCGCTACCACTTCATCGAGGCCAGCGGCGATCTGACGCTCTGTCCCTACGGAAAACCCGGCGACCGCCTGTACGTGCGCGAGACCTGGGCGCAGCCGGTCCCTTTGGACCCGGGCCCGACGTTCTACCGAGCCGACTATCCGGACAACGTGCTTGGCAGGTACGAGAACTTGCCGTCGGCCGAGGCCATCACCTGGAAGCCGAGCATCCACATGCCGCGCGCGCTGTCGCGGATCCTGCTGGAGGTCACCGCCGTGCGCGTCGAACGACTGAACGACTGCGGCGAGGCAGATGCGATCGCAGAAGGCATCGCACCGGAACTGGATGGCTGGACGGACTACAGCAATCCGAGCTGCCAGATGTGCACGAACCCGATCGATTCCTACCGGAGCCTCTGGGACAGCATCAACGGCGCTGGCGCTTGGGAAACCAATCCTTGGGTGTGGGTGGTGGAGTTCCGGAGGGTTCAGCCTTGATCCTCGATCCACGCTTTCGCCCATGCGATGCCTGCCGCGACGGCAAAATCGAACGTTGCATAGGAGCCCAGAGGCTCAGACGCCTCCAGAACGAGATGGTCCCTTTGCACGGTGCCAAAGGCTTCGAACGAACCATCAGCCAGTTGCTTCGCAAAGCCACGAACTGTGTAGTCCTTGTAGCTCTCAATGCCCATGGTGGCCCCCTGTTTTGGAGGATCGTAGCATGAAGCACCTGACCATCGATGGCGAAGCCGGCTGCATCCTTTCCGACTGCGAGCAATACCGCTATCGCCTCTGGCGTGAGTGGGATCGCACCCAGGCGGCCCTGGGTTTCATCATGCTCAACCCGTCTACCGCTGATCACCAGGTCAACGACCCGACGATCACCCGCTGCCTGCAGCGCGCGCTAGCCGGCCGCTATGGCCGGCTGGAGGTGGCGAACCTGTTCCCGCTGCGCTCGACCGATCCGGACGGCCTGGTGGCCCACCCGGCGCCGCTCGGCGACCGTGCTGACCGGAACGACGGCGCGATCATGGGCGCTCTGGATCGCTGCTCGCTGGTGATCTGCGCCTGGGGCGCGCACAAGGCCGCTCCCGCGCGGGCGGCCGAGGTGCTTCGCATTATCCGGTTGTGCGGGCGCGGCACCCTACTCCATCACCTCGGGCTGAACCAGGATGGGAGCCCGAAACACCCGCTGTATATCGCGGCCAAAGTCCGGCCTCAGCGCTTCACCCCGTAGCCCAACAAACACCAACCACATGGGTAAATGTCATTTACCCGTGTGGTGAGTAGAAAAAGGAAAGCAGTGGAAGCAGCAGCACAACGAATCATCGAATTGACGCGCCAGGCTTGGCGGATTGGAGAAGAAAAGTGAGCGACGCAGACCTGATTGAGCGCTTGGCCGACGAAGTGGCAAAACGCGTGAAGCCATCGCTTCCGCTGTCGGTGCAGCTATGGAACCTGGATATGATCGGCGCCTACCTGCAACGGTCGCCGCGCGTGGTCGGCGAGCGCATCGTCAGCCTGCCGGACTTCCCCAAAGCCATCCGACTGCCGGCAGCCACGGCCGGCAAGGCCGGCGGCGAAGGCAAAAGCAACCCGCTGTGGGAAGCCGCCGAGGTCATCGCTTGGGCGCGCACGCACAAAGAGAAGGCCATGGGACGGCCTCGGAAAACGGACTAGTCGAGCCGCTTGGCGATCTCGGCTGCCGTCTCGTTGTAGTAGGTTCGCAGTTCGGAGAGATTCGTGTGCCCCGTCATGCGCGACAGCTCGAGCACATTGAGCTTCTTCGCCAGACGGGTAATTGCCTCGTGCCGGGTGTCGTGGAAGGTAAGGTCGGTGATGCCGACCTTGGCCTTTGCTTTGCGGAAGAGAGCGTCCCGACTTGCCGGCGACAGCGCAAAGAGGGGCTTCCCCGCCTTTACCTCCGGCAGCTTCTTCAGCAACTCCACGGCCCGCGTGGTCAACGGCACATCTCTGGCCCCACCGTTCTTCGTCAACGGCAGATGAGCCACGCGCACGTCCAGGTTCACCGTGGCGGCCGTCAGCCCCAGGATCTCCCCGGACCGCATGGCCGTCTCGATAGCCAGCAGGAAGGCTACGGCCACCCGCTGGGATGGCAGCACCACCGGCATGGCCTCCTGGTACCCAAGCGCGGCTGTAATTTCCTCAATCTCGGTCTGGGTGATGAGGCGGTCGCGCGGCGGGTTGTCAGGCGGCCGGCGGACATCTTTCATCGGGTCCGTGACGAGCCATCCCCATTCCTTGCGGGCCACCTCCAGCGCGTGGGAGATCAGTGACATTTCCCGGGACACCGACGCGCCGGAGACTTCCCGCACACGCACGTCCCGCCACGTCGCTATGTGCGACGGCTGCAGGTCAGCCAGGCGGATGTCCCGGAACTGCACTCCAGCTACCTTCCGCTTCCCGATTAGCTCCAGCCGCAGGATCTCCCAGCGCTTGCCGCGCTTTGTCGGGCTAACCTTCCTTTGGTATTCGTCCAGCACATCCCCCACCGTGTAGGTCTTGCTTCCCTGCCCCGAACCGATCGATCTCAGTTCGGTCTGGCGCCTGTCCGCCCACTCCTGGGCACTCGCCTTGTTCGGAAAGGTGCGGCTCTCGCGCTGGCCCTTTACGTCGAGCTGCACGCGCCAGCCTTTCGCGGTCTTCTGAAACGATGCCATCGTGGGGGCTCCGTGGGGGATTTCTGGGGGCGGAGCGCCGATTATAAGGTGAAAACGAGTGGGGGCAGGTGCAGACCGGTGGACACACAAAATTGCCGCAAAGCTTTACTGGGCTTGGCTTAGCGGGCTATCGGTGGTGTCTGGTGCAGTGAAGTGCGGCGAGGTGAAAAGTGCTGAATAAGGAACTGTGGTGCGAGGAAGGGGACTCGAACCCCTACACCATTGCTGGCGTCAGGACCTAAACCTGGTGCGTCTACCAATTTCGCCACCCTCGCAGTCCCTGCGGCGTGCATCCCTGGCGGGAGGCCGCTGTGCTCGTTGATTTGCAGGCGGGCCAGGCAGCGATGGGGGTGATCACAAAGCACAAAAGCAAACAGGCGGCTGAAACTGCCCGCCTGGCTTTGTGTTACCCGTGCTGCCGGCGCACTTTGCGCATGCAGCGCAACGAGGCAGCGGATTCTAGCGCAAAGCGCCGCGGGAATCCAGCCCCCTCGTGCTACCTAAGGCATCCGGCTGGCCGTCGCCTCCGTTCAGCGCCTGGTTTTGATAAACGCCAGCACAAGCACGGTGGCGCCCGCCTCGAGCGCTGCGACAAAGTACAAGCCCGCCGAGAGCTGCCCGGTACTGGTCTTGAACCACCCGATCATGTACGGCGCAACGAAGCCTGCCAGGTTGCCGATCGAGTTGATCAGGGCAATCCCGCCGGCTGCGGCGGTACCGGCCAGGAAGGCTGAGGGCAACGACCAGAACACCGGGAAAGCCGCCAGGATGCCGATGGAGGCAATGGTCAGCGCAATCAGCGCCAGTACCGCGCTGTGCAGCCACATGCCGGTCAGGACCAGTCCGGCAGCGGCCATCAGCGTGGCCAGCGCGCAGTGCAGGCGGCGTTCGCCGGTGCGGTCGGAGTGGATGCCGTTCCAGACCATGGCAAGCGTGCCAGCGATGAAGGGAATGGCGGAGACCAGGCCGATCTGCAGGTTGCCTTGTACGCCTAGCTCTTTGATGATGGATGGCGACCAGAAGGCGATGGTGGCGTTGCCGCTGACCACGCAGAAGTAGATGGCGGCGCAGATCCAAACGCGCGAGTTGGTGAAGGCGGCGCGCAGGGAGGAGTGCTTGGCGGGGTCGCGGTTTTCGGCTTCGATCTCGCGGGTGACGAGGTCGCGTTCGCTGGCGGTGAGCCATTTGGCGCCGATGGGCTTTTCGGGCAGGTACATCAGCACGGCGATGCCGGCGAGTACGGAGGGGATGCCTTCGATGACGAACAGCCATTGCCAGTTGGCAAGGCCGTCGACGCCTTCCATGCTGCTCATGATGAAGCCGGCCAGCGGGCCACCGATGACGCCAGCGATGGCGAAGGAGGTCATGAACAGGCCGTTGATGCGTGCGCGGCGCTGGGCCGGAAACCAGTAGGTCAGGTAGAGCACGACGCCGGGGAAGAAGCCGGCTTCGAATACGCCCAGCAGGAATCGCAGGGCGTAGAACTGCATCGGCGTCTTGACGAAGATCATCGCCATGGAGGCGAAGCCCCACAGGATGGTGATGCGGGCGAGCGTGCGGCGCGCGCCGATCTTTTCCAGCAGCAGGTTGCTGGGGACCTCAAACAGGAAGTAGCCGATGAAGAAGATGCCGGCGCCGAAGCCGTACACGGCTTCGCTGAATTGCAGGTCTTGCAGCATCTGCAGCTTGGCAAAGCCGACGTTGACGCGGTCAATCCAGGCGAGCACGAACAGGAAGACGAGGAAGGGGATCAGCCGTACCGCGATCTTGCGGTAGGCTTCATTGCGCTCGGCCGGGGTGTGGGCCGGGTTCTCCACGGCGACAGGGGCGCCGGTCATCACGGAAGACATCGGTGGTACTCCTTGGGTGTTGATTGACGGGGCCGCGCTGCTTGGTCGCGGCCCTCGGTTTTTTGCCTGCTTACCGCAACGCGGCTTCGATGGCGCCGGCTACCTGCAGCACGCGCGCGTCGCTTCCGTTCAGGCCGCCTACGCTCAGGCCAATGCCCTGCCCTGCCGCCAGCAACGGCAGCGATACCGCACAGCCGTCGAGGAAATTGAGCACGCTGGGGTTGCGCAGCACCAGGCCGTTGGTGGCGAAGAAGGCTTCGTCGCTTTCCAGCGCGTCCAGGCGCGGCGGGCGTACTGCCACGGTGGGCATCAGCCAGGAGTCGGCTTCGCGCAGCAGGCCGGCGGCGCGGGCCTGCATGGCGCGGCGTTCGGCCAGCAGTTCGATGTAGTCGGCCGCGCCAAGCTGTTCGCCGCGGCGGATGCGCATGGCGACGCGCTGGTCGTAGTCGTTGCCGCGCTCGGCCAGCAGTTGCTTGTGCCAGTGCCACGCTTCGGCCGCGGTCAGGCCGCCGCCGGCGTTGATCTGCGGCAGGCGCTTGAGTTCGGGGAAGTCGAACGGGATGATCCGCGCACCGAGCCGCGACAGCGTGGCCAGCGTTGCGTCGAAGGCTTGCGCCACCTCGGCGTCGAGGCCGTCGCAAACGAAATCGCGCGTCACCAGCAGGCGCAACCCTGCCAGCGGCGCTGGCCGGCTGTCCAGCGTTTCGCCGCTGACGATGGCGTCGAAGGCCGCGCAGCAGGCAACCGAGCGTGCCAGCGGGCCGGCCGAGTCGAGCGAGGTCGACAATGGCACGGCGCCGGCCAGCGGCACCCGGCTTGCGGTTGGCTTGAAGCCGGTCAGACCGCAGAACGCGCTGGGGATGCGGATGGAGCCGCCGGTATCTGTGCCGAGCGCGGCCACGGCCATGTCGAGTGCCACGCTGACCGCGCCACCCGACGTGGAGCCGCCAGCGATGCGCGCTTCGTCGAAGGGCGTGCGCGGCGTGCCGTAGTGCGGGTTCAGGCCGAGCCCGGAGAACGCGAACTCGCTCATGTTGGTGCGCCCGATCAGCACGGCGCCGGCAGCGCGCAGGCGTGCCACCACGGGTGCGTCGGCGCTCGCGGGGGCGCCGGCCAGCGCTTTCGAGCCAGCGCGGGTTACCTGTCCTTGCACGTCGAACAGGTCCTTGATGGAGATCGGCAGCCCGGCGAGCGGCGATGCCACCAGCCCCGCGGCGCGGGCCTGGTCGGCTGCGCGGGCCGCGGCGAGCGCGCCAGCGGCGTCGACTTCAAGGAACGCGGCGCCGCCGCCGTTGCGGTGGGCGTCGATACGGGCCAGAGCCTGCTCGGTCAGCGCAACGCTGGTGGTGCGGCCGGCAGCCAGATCGGCGGCGAGCGCGGCGATGGTTGGCAGCGCGGCGCTCATGGCGCCACCGCCAGGCATTCCACCCGATAGACATGGCGCAGCGTGCGCTTGCGTACCGGATCATGCAGTTCCACTTCGAAGGCTTCGCCGCTGCCCAGTTCGCCGATCACGGCTTGCGTGCCGCAGAACATGGCGGTGCCAGCCGGCAGCTTGTCTTCGCCGGTCAGGCGCCGGATCAGGTCGCGCGGGTCGAGCAGGCGCGTTACCAGGCCTTCCTGATAGAGCTCGCGCTGACCGTTGCGAGTGCGCCAGCAGCGCATCTGCAACTGGTCCCAGTGCGCTGCCACGTCGGCGAAGCGCCAGAGTTCGGTACCCAGGGGCTTGGCGCACATCTGCTTGGAGACGGTGACGTCGTAGGCTTCGACCTTGCGGTCGGTGTGGTCGGAGCCTACGCCGATGTACATCTCGTCCTTGGCCGCAAGCAGCACGAATTCGATTTCACCGGAGGAATCCTCGCGCGGCACTTCGAGCAGCGCGTCGGTGGTCAGCAGCGAGGCGGCCAGCGGGTAGAAGCAAGGCACGGTGGTGGGCGGCTTGACGCCGATCTCTTCGAGCTCGCGGATGTGATGGTTGACGGCGTCGGCGTCGCGGCCAGTCCAGCCGGCGATGATGAGGCGCTGGATATCGAGGACGAGTTCGCCCTCGCCGGCTACCTGGAAGTGAAGTGTCGGCATTGCTTACTACCTTATCTATTGCGGAGAAAATCGGTCAGATGGTCCGGATGATGTTCTTCCGGAATTCGTCAATGTGTTCGCGGATGGCCTCGCGCACCGCCGGTACGTCGCGCCGCTCGAGGGCGTCGATGATCACCCGGTGCTCCTGGTAGACGTTTTCCAGGTGCTGCGGGTCGGATAGCGAGAGAAACCAGAAGCGCGCCTGCTTCTCATGCAGGCTGCGCAGCAGGTCGGCCAGCACGCGATTGCGCGAGGCGGCCGACATGGCGGTATGGAATTTGAGGTCGAGCGCGGCGAGGCCGGCGATGTCGCGCCGCGCGATCAGGTCGGGAGAGCGGTCGACGATCTCGCGCATGGCCTTGAGATCGCTCTCGTGGGCGCGCTCGCATGCCAGCGTGGCGCACAGCACTTCGTTGGTGGCGCGCACTTCGATCATGTCGAGCACTTCATTGAGCGACAGCGGCGATACCAGCACGCCCTTGCGCGGCATGATCGACACCAGCCCTTCCACTTCCAGCCGGTGCAGCGCCTGATGCACCGGCGTGCGGCCCAATCCGAGCAAGGCCGCGACCTGCGCCTCGTTCAACGGCTCGCCCGGCCGGAACTCGCAGGAAATGATGCGCCGCTTGATCTCGGCATAGGCATGCTCGCGCATCGCGGCGCCGGTCGCTGCCCGCGATGGCGGATCCGCATTGTGATCAGCGCCGCCAACCAGCCGGATCGGGTTCGACATGATGGTTCCTGCGTGTTGAAGTTGTTGTGATACTAGTCTGATATTTCACTGAGCGTCAACCCGTGTGGGCTGCGGGTAAACACTGAAAACTGCGGCACCCGCATGGGCTGCCTTGTCATATTCTTGCGTCATCGCCCACCACGCTTCCAGTCTCATATCGTCAGGAAAGCCTTACCGGGCAATGGTTCCCGGCAAATCCCGGAGATGCGTGCGGCGGAAATCCGGCAGTTTTAGCGGGGCCGCTATTCCCAACGAAAGCCGGGCCGAATATCATTGATGGCAATCCATAGAATCGATAATCGATACAGTTGTATATTGGTGCAATATGCATTCATCGTGGTGCAGGCTCCCAGCGATGGTGCCGCCACGATCGGTACGACGACGACGCGGAACCCGAACATGACCCGGCAAGACAAGCAGGAACCCAGCAACGGATCGCCAGCCACCCCGGAAGAAAGCGGCGAAGAAGCCACTCGCGCGGACCCACTGTTCAACCAGTCGCTGGAGAAAGGCCTGGATGTCCTGCGGGCCTTCAGCGCGGTGCATCGCACGCTCACCCTGGCCGAACTGGCCAGCCTGACCGGCATGACCAAGAGCTCCGCGCAACGCACCGTGCATACGCTGGAGACGTTGGGCTATGTGGCCAAGCACCCGCAGACGCGGCGCTTCCGGCTGACGCCCAAGGTGATGGAGATCGGCTACAACTATCTGTCCGCGGATGCGTTGATCCAGGCCGCCAGCCCTTACCTGTCGCAGCTCGCCAACGCCAGCGGCGAGACCGCCAACCTGACCGAGCCGGTCGGGCTGGAGATGGTCTACGTGGCGCAGCTGATGACGTCGAAATACATCCCGGTGCTGACGCCCGTCGGCATGCGCATTCCCATGTACTGCACCAGCAGCGGCCGCGCGTATCTCAGCACCCTGCCCGACGAGCAGGTCATGGCGATGCTGGAGAATTCGGCGCGCGTGGCGCGCACGCCGGCCACGCTGACCGATGTGGCGGCGATCTTCGAGACAGTGGTGGCTTGCCGCAGGGTGGGCTATGCCTGCAACAACGAGGAGCTGTTCCTGGGCGATATGGGCGTGGGCGCGGCCATCGTCAACAGCCAGGGGCAGGCGGTGGGCGCGGTGCATGTATCGCCGCCCGCTAGCCGCTGGAGCATGGCCGAGGCGCAGAAGAAGCTGGCGCCGATGGTGATCGAATGCGCGTGGGCGATCTCGCGTTCGATCGCCCACTGAGATTGACGCGCGGCGGCGCGGGCGGCGCGCCTTAGCGCGCGTGCTCCAGCATCGCTTGCAGCAGCACGTTCGCCCCGGCCTCGATATGCTCGGGCAGCGCATCTTCCAGCTCGTTGTGGCTGATGCCGTCCTTGCACGGCACGAAGATCATGCCAGTGGGCGCACGCTGCGCCACGTAGACGGCATCATGCCCCGCCCCGCTGACCACATCCATATGCGGCAGGCCCAGCGCGGCGGCGGCGCGGCGCACGCTGTCCACGCATTCTGGCGCGAACGCGCACGGCTCGAACTTCACCACCTGGCGGATCTCCACGCTCACCGCGCCGCGTTCAGCGATCTCCGCGAACGTGGTCCGCATGGCTGCGTCCATACGGTCCAGCCCCGCCTGCGACAGATTGCGGAAGTCCACCGAGAAATCCACCCGCCCGGGAATCACGTTGCGTGAGTTCGGCGTGACCTGCACATAGCCCACCGTGCCGCGCCCGTGCGGCGCCTCGGCCACGGCGATGCGATTGACCTCGTCGATCATGCGCGCCGCCGCCAGCATGGCGTCGTGGCGCAGCGCCAGCGGCGTGGGGCCGGCGTGGGCGTCCATGCCGGTCACGGCCACGTCATACCATTGCTGGCCGAGCGCGCCGGAGACCACGCCGATCGGCAGCCCGGCGGCTTCCAGCACGGGCCCCTGCTCGATGTGCGCCTCGAAGTAGGCTGCGAACATGCCGCCCGGCACCTCGCCCACGGGCTGCTCGCCGCGATAGCCGATCTGCTCCAGTGCCTCGCCTACGCTGATGCCGTCCAGGTCGTGCTGGGCGCGTATGAACTCCGCGCCGAACACGCCGGCAAAGGCGCCCGAACCCATCATCACCGGCGTAAAGCGGGTGCCCTCTTCGTTGGTCCAGAACGCCAGTTCCAGCGGCGCGCGGGTGACGATGCCCTGGTCGTTGAGCGTGCGCATTACCTCCAGGCCCGCCAGCACGCCGAAGTTGCCGTCGAACTTGCCGCCGGAGGGCTGGGTGTCGATATGGCTGCCGGTTGCCACCGCACGCGCATCGGGATCGCTGCCCGCGCGGCGCGCGAACACGTTGCCGACCTCGTCGGTACGCACGGCGAGCCCCGCTTCGCGGCACCAGCCGACCACCAGGTCGCGGCCCTGGCGATCCAGCTCGGTCAGGGCGATGCGGCACACGCCGCCCTTGGGCGTGGCGCCGATCTGCGCCAGGTCCATCAGCGATTGCCACAGGCGTGCTGCGTTGATGCGGGGAAGGTATTGCTGGTCCATGTCGGGAAGCCGGTTGGTTGGGAGACAGGCAGGGATCTCAGCAAAAAGCAGGCCATAGGCGATGCGAGTCCTCTGGTCCATGTTTCATACATGGCTAACGATGGAGAGGCCGCGCTGTACCGGCGGCCAGGATGGAAGCGGCACGAAACGCAACTGGCATGTGACTTGCTTGATTGCCTTCGTCTTCCCTTCCCCCACCCAGGAGCTTTGCCCGTGACCGTCTTTTCTTCCGACTCCGTAAGAAGCGTGAAACCCGGCCTGAAAACCTTCGCTGCCGCCGCTGCCATTGCCTCCGTCTCCCTGCTTGCGTTGCCAGGCACGGCGATGGCCGAGAAGGTGCTGCGCATCGGCATGACCGCCGCTGACATCCCGCGCACGCTGGGCCAGCCCGACCAGGGCTTCGAAGGCAACCGCTTTACCGGCATCCCGATGTACGACGGGCTGACCCAGTGGGATCTCTCGAAGGGCAACGGCCCGAGCCTGCTGATTGCCGACCTGGCCACGGAATGGAAAGTCGATACCAAGGACAAGACCAGGTGGGTCTTCAAGCTGCGCCCCGGCGTGAAGTTCCACGACGGCTCGCCGTTCAATGCGGATGCCGTGGTGTGGAACGTGGGCAAGGTGCTCGACAAGACCGCCAGGCAGTTCGATCCCAGCCAGGTCGGCGTGACCGCCTCGCGCATGCCCACCTTGCGTTCAGCCAGGAAGATCGACGACATGACCATTGAGCTGATCACCTCGGAGCCTGACTCCTTCCTGCCGTACAACCTGAGCAACCTGTTCATGGCTTCGCCCACGCAATGGGAGAAGAAGCTCGCCGCGGTACCGGCCTCGGTGACGGATCCGGCGGAGCGTTCCAAGCAAGCGTGGGTAGCCTTCGCCGCCGACGCCTCGGGCACCGGCCCGTTCAAGATGAGCCGTTTCGTGCCGCGCGAGCGGCTGGAACTGGTGAAGAACGCGCAGTACTGGGACGCCAGGCGTGTGCCCAGGATCGACAAGGTGGTGATGCAGCCGATGCCCGAGGCCAATGCGCGCACCGCCGCCCTGTTGTCTGGCCAGGTCGACTGGATCGAGGCGCCGGCACCGGATGCGGTGGCACAGATCAAGAGCCGCGGCTTCGAGGTCTACGCCAACGCGCAACCGCATATGTGGCCGTGGCAGCTGTCGTTCGCGCCCGGATCGCCCTGGCTCGACAAGCGCGTGCGGCAAGCCGCCAACCTGTGTGTCAACCGTTCCGGCCTGAAGACGCTGCTGGGCGGCTATATGGCCGAGGCCAAGGGCATTGTCGAACCGGGCAACCCGTGGTGGGGCAATCCCAAATTCGATATCAAGTACGACGCCGACGCCGCGCGCAAGCTGATGCAGGAAGCGGGCTACTCCGCCGCCAAGCCGCTCAAGGTGAAGGTGCAGGTCTCGGCTTCGGGCTCGGGCCAGATGCAGCCGCTGCCGATGAACGAGTACGTGCAGCAGAACCTGAAGGAGTGCTTCATCGACGTCGACTTCGACGTGGTCGAATGGAACACGCTCTTCACCAACTGGCGCATCGGCGCCAAGGACCCGAGCGCGCACGGCGCCAACGCGGTCAACGTGAGCTTTGCGGCGATGGACCCGTTCTTCGCCATGGTCCGCTTTGTCAGCACCAAGACGCAGCCGCCGGTCTCGAACAACTGGGGCTACTTCGGCAACGCGGAGTTCGACAAGCTGATCGAAACCGCGCGCACCTCGTTTGACGACAAGGGGCGCGACGCGGCGCTGGCCAGGCTGCATGCGCGCATCGTGGAAGAAGCGCCTTTCGTGCTGATCGCGCATGACGTCGGCCCGCGCGCCATCTCCAGGAAGATCAAGGGCGTGGTGCAGCCGCAGAGCTGGTTTATCGACATCGCCACCATGTCGATGGACTAAGCAGCGCATTGCGCGGCTCGCGTGCGAGGCCGGTCCCGGGCCGGCCACGCACAGCGCAATCAAGAGAATGTCCGGCCGGCACGCATCGGCCAGGCACCCCGCAAACCACGGCAGGCGCCCGCGCCTGCCTTCCCGGCCACGATCATGTTCTACCTGCTCCGCCGCTTCATCTATGCGATCCCCATCCTGCTAGGGGTCGCCCTGCTCTGCTTCTCGCTGGTCCATATCGCGCCGGGCGACCCGCTGGTGTCGGTGCTGCCGCCCGATGCTTCCGAGGACCTGCGCCGCCAGCTCACCGCGCTGTATGGCTTCGATAAGCCCTTTCTCGAACAATTCCTGCACTGGCTCACCCGCGCGCTGCATGGGGACCTCGGCACCTCCATCGCCACCAACCGCCCGGTGATGAGCGAAGTGATGACGGCGGTGATCAACTCGGTCCGGCTCGCCACGGTGGCCACGCTGATCGGTTTTACCTTCGGCTGCCTGTTCGGCTTCGTGGCCGGCTACTTCCGGGATTCCGCCGCGGATCGCACCGCCTCCTTCCTGTCCGTGTTCGGCGTGAGCATGCCGCACTACTGGCTGGGCATGGTGCTGGTGATCGTGTTCTCGGTCTTCCTCGGCTGGCTGCCCGCCACGGGAGCGGGCCCGGGTGGTTCCGGCGACTGGGCGTGGGACTGGGAACATATCCAGTACATGGTGCTGCCGGCCGTGACGATGTCGGTGATCCCGATGGGCATCGTGGCCCGCACCATCCGCGCGCTCGTTGCGGAAATCCTCTCCAATGAATTCATCGTCGGCCTGAAGGCGCGCGGCCTGTCGGAGCTGGCGGTGTTCCGCCATGTGCTGAAGAACGTGGCGCCTACCGCGCTGTCGGTGATGGGCCTGCAACTCGGCTACCTGCTGGGCGGCTCCATCCTGATCGAGACCGTGTTCTCCTGGCCCGGCACGGGTTTCCTGCTCAACTCGGCGATCTTCCAGCGCGACTTCCCGCTGTTGCAGGGGACCATCCTCGTGCTCGCCGTGTTCTTCGTGCTGCTGAACCTGCTGGTCGATGCGCTGCAAACCCTGTTCGACCCGCGCATCCAGCGCAACTGACGCCGTAACTGACGCCATCAAGGAAACCGGGAGTCCCCATGGAAATAACTTTGACGAAGCCCGCGCTGCCTGTCGTGCAGCGTTCGCCAGGCTACTGGACCACCGTAGGCCGGCGCCTGCTGCGCAACAAGCTGGCCATGCTGGCCGCGCTGATCCTGCTGGCGCTGGTGCTGATGGCGATCTTCGCGCCAGTGCTGATGCCGGCGGATCCCTACGCCGCTTCCATCCTCAAGCGCCTCAAGCCCGTCGGCACCGAGCACTACCTGCTTGGCACCGACGAACTCGGGCGCGACATGCTGTCCCGCCTGATGCTGGGCGCCCGCCTGTCACTGTTCATGGGCATCACGCCGGTGCTGATCGCCTTCGTGGTCGGCAGCGCGCTGGGCATCGTGGCGGGCTACGCCGGCGGCTGGACCAATACCGTGATCATGCGGCTGGTCGACATCCTGTACGCCTTCCCCTCGGTGCTGCTGGCCATCGCGCTGTCGGGCACGCTGGGCGCGGGCGTGGGGAATGCGTTGTTGTCGCTGACCATCGTGTTCGTGCCGCAGATCGTGCGCGTGGCGGAAAGCGTGACCACGCAGGTACGCAACCGCGAGTTCGTCGACGCGGCGCGCGCCTCGGGTGCGTCGTCGCTGACCATCGTGCGCGCCCATGTGCTCAACAACGTGCTGGGCCCGATCTTTGTCTATGCCACCAGCCTGATCTCGGTCTCGATGATCCTGGCCTCGGGCCTGTCCTTCCTGGGCCTTGGCGTCAAGCCCCCCGAGCCGGAATGGGGCCTGATGCTCAACACGCTGCGCACGGCGATCTATACGCAGCCGTGGGTCGCCGCCCTGCCCGGCGCGATGATCTTCCTGACCTCGATCTCCTTCAACCTGCTCGCCGACGGCATCCGCTCGGCGATGGAAATCAAGGACTGATGCCATGACCGATGCCATGACCGATACCCTGCTCAATGCCGATGTGGGCGGCCCGGCGCAGCCGCTGGTGATCGCGCGCGACCTGATCAAGCACTTTCCGCTCAAATCGAAGCTTCCCTGGCAGCGCGGCGGCGAGGTTCGCGCCGTCGATGGCGTCAGCTTCGAAGTCAGGAAGGGAGAGACGCTGGGCGTGGTCGGTGAATCCGGCTGCGGCAAGTCCACCACCGCGCGGCTGCTGATGCAGCTGATCGAGCAAAACAGGGGCGAGCTGATCTTCGATGCGCTGGGCGTCGGATCGGCCCAGTTGCCCATGAAGCGCTACCGCAGCCAGGTACAGATGGTCTTCCAGGACAGCTACTCCTCGCTCAACCCGCGCCTGACGATCGAGGAATCCATTGCCTTTACGGCGCGCGTGCACGGCATCAGCGCCGCCGAAGCCACCGCGCGTGCCCGCGCCCTGCTGGATCGCGTGGGCCTGGAGCCGACGCGCTTCGCCGGACGCTATCCGCACGAGTTGTCCGGCGGGCAGCGCCAGCGCGTGAACATCGCGCGCGCGCTGGTACTGCGCCCGCGCCTGGTGATCCTCGACGAAGCCGTGTCGGCACTCGACAAATCGGTGGAAGCGCAGGTGCTGAACCTGCTGCTCGACCTCAAGGCCGAGTTTGACCTCACCTATGTCTTTATCAGCCACGACCTGAACGTGATCCGCTACCTGTGCGACCGCGTGATGGTGATGTACCTGGGCAAGGTGGTGGAGGTGGGCGATACCGAGACCCTGTACGCCAACCCATCGCATCCCTACACCCGCGCGCTGCTGGCCTCGATGCCGGCAATGGATCCGGACCGCCGCACGCTGGTCGCGCCGCTGGCGGGCGATCCGCCCAACCCGATCAACCCGCCGTCCGGCTGCAGCTTCCATCCACGCTGCGCCATGGCCGAGGACGTGTGCTCGCGCCGCGCGCCGGTACTGTCGGATGCGCTGGCCGGGCATCCCGTGGCCTGCCTGATGGCCAACGCCGACGGCGGCCACAGCCGGCATCTGCCGGCGGCCGCCGGTCCGCTCGCTGCAACGATTTGAGGGCCTCATCGTGACTGCATCCAACCCCACTCCAGAACCGCAAACTGCCGCGCCCATGGTATCGGTGCGCGATTTGCGCGTCACCTTCTCCGGCGGCGGCAAGACCATCCGCGCCGTCAACGGCGTATCGCTGGAAGTTGCGCCGGGCGAGGCACTCGCCCTGATCGGCGAATCCGGCTCGGGCAAGAGCGTGACGCTGCGTGCGCTGATGCGGCTGCATCCGCCGCGCCGCGCCCGCATGGAAGGCGAGATCCGCATCAACGGCGCCAACGTCACCGCGCTGGATTCGCGCGGGCTGGCCCGCCTGCGCGGCGGCACCGTTGCGATGGTGTTCCAGGAGCCCCTGCTGGCGCTGGACCCCGTCTACACGGTTGGCCAGCAGATCATCGAATGCATTCGCACCCATGCCCGCGTGTCCGCCGCCGAAGCGCGCCAGCGCGCCCTGCGGGCGCTGGAGGCGGTGCGCATTCCCAGCCCGGAGCGGCGGCTGGCGGCTTATCCGCACGAGATGTCGGGCGGCATGCGCCAGCGCGCCATGATCGCGCTGGCGCTGTCGGCCAACCCGAAGGTGCTGCTGGCCGACGAGCCCACTACCGCGCTGGACGCCACCGTGCAGATCCAGGTGCTGATCCTGCTGCGGGAACTGCAGCGCGAGCTGGGCTTGTCGATCGTGTTCGTCACCCATGACATCGGCGCGGCGGTGGAGATCGCCGACCGCGTGGCCGTCATGTACGGTGGGCGCATTGTCGAGGAAGGCCCGATCCGCACCATCCTGCGGGCCGCGCGCCATCCCTACACCATGGCACTGCTGCAAAGCCGCCAGCACGGCATGGACCGGGGCCAGCGGCTGCAGACCATTGCCGGTTCGCCGCCCGACCTGTCCGCCTTGCCGCCCGGCTGCAGCTTCGCCCCGCGTTGCCCGCAGGCGCGTGCGCAATGCCTGCAGGCGGTGCCGCAGAGCGTCGCGCTGGGCGGTGGTCATCGCGTAAGCTGCGTACTGGCCGCCGAGCCAGTTGCCATCGCGCAGGCCGTGGCTTGAGCCGTGCGCTCCGTTCAAGAGCGCACGGTCACAAGTTGCATGCTTTGCCCGCCGTGCAGTCCGTGCCAATATCACCTTTACTGATTGCTTCCCACACCGCTAACCGCATCCATGAACCTGGCCAGCCATCCCTCCCACGCCTTCCTTCCCTACCCGGCAGCGCCGGTCGCCAACGCCGCGAGCGGGCCGCTCGCCGGCCTCACCTTTGCCGCCAAGGACTTGTTCGACGTGGCCGGCTACCCCACCGGCGGGGGCAACCCCCATGTGCTGGCGATGTCGGGCATCAAGACCGCCACCGCCCCAACCGTGCAGCGCCTGCTTGACGCCGGCGCCGCCTTCGTCGGCAAGACCCACACCGATGAACTGGCGTTCTCGATGAACGGGAAGAATGCCCACTACGGCGCGCCGGTCAACGGCGCGGCACCGGGACGCATCACCGGCGGCTCGTCGTCGGGCTCGGCCTCGGCGGTATCCAACGGGCTATGCGACTTCGCGCTAGGCACCGACACCGGCGGCTCGGTGCGCGCCCCGGCCAGCCATTGCGGACTGTTCGGCATCCGCCCCACGCACGGCCGCATCTCGCTCGCGCAATGCCTGGCCCTGTGTGACAGTTTCGATACCTGCGGCTTCTTCGCCCGCGATATCGGCACCTTTGCGCGCGTGGCCGGCGTGCTGCTCGGGGACGATGCAAGGCCGCTGCCCGCCAGCCCGCGCCTGCTGCTCGCCGAAGACCTGTTCCGCATGCCCACCCCTGCCGCGCTGGACGCGCTGCTACCGGTGGTCGGCGGCATCGAGGCCGCCTTCGGCAAAGCCACCCCCGTCACGGTCGCGGATCGCGCGCTGGAAGATATCTGGTGGGCCTTCCGCTACGTGCAGGGCTGGGAAGCCTGGCAAACCGACGGCGCCATGATCGAACAGTACGGCCTGCAGCTCGGCGCGGACGTGGCCGCACGATTTGCCTTCTCCAAGAGCGTCACGGCCTCGCAGTTCGAAGCATCCAGTGCCATCCGCCGCGCCTTCACCGCCCACCTCGCGGCGCTGCTCGGCAACGACGGCATCCTGATCCTGCCGACCATGCCGGACATCGCGCCCCTGTCGGACGCCGCTGGCGAAGAACTGGAAACCTACCGCAACCGCTCCGCCCAGACCCTCTGCCTGGCGCCCCTGTCCGGCTTTCCCCACCTGAGCCTGCCTCTGGCCGGCCGCGCCGGCGCACCGCTCGGCGTCTCGCTGATGGGCCCCGCCGGCAGCGACCGCAGCCTGATTGCATTTGCAGAAAAGCTGGTGATGGCACTAAGCTGAACCACTGCCCCGATTCCCCCAAGGAGAGCCAGAATGGCCCGAATCCGTATCACCGCCGGCGGTTACCAGTTTGTCGCCGAAACCAATCCCGATGCCCCACAGACCGTGGCGGCCTTCACCAAGTTGCTGCCCTACCGGCAAAAGCTGATCCACGTCCGCTGGAGCGGCGAAGGCTGCTGGATTCCGCTGGGCGAATTCAAGCTGGGCGTGGACTTCGAGAACCACACCAGCCACCCGTCGGTGGGCGACATCCTGTTCTACCCCGGCGGCTACAGCGAAACCGAGATCATCCTGGCGTACGGCAGTTGCTGCTTCGCCAGCAAGATGGGGCAACTGGCGGGCAACCATTTCCTGACGATCGTGGAAGGCAAGGAGAACCTGCGCGCGCTGGGCACCAAGGTGCTGTGGGAAGGGGCGCAGGATGTGAGTTTTGAATTGATGTAAGGCGCGATGCGTACTCGGCGGCGCCAGCCGTCCGAGCACGATCCCGGGCATGTTCAGCGCGCCAGGACTGCCGCGCCCGCTTCCGGCGCCTTCACCCGGAACCACGCCGCATACAGCGCCGGCAGGAACAGCAGCGTCAACGCCGTGGCAATCACCAGCCCGCCCATGATCGCCACCGCCATCGGCCCCCAGAACACCGAGCGCGACAACGGGATCATGGCCAGCACGGCGGCCGCGGCGGTCAGGATGATCGGGCGGCAGCGGCGCACGGCCGACTCGACGATGGCTTCCCAGACCGGCGCGCCGGCGCTGATGTCCTGCTCGATCTGGTCGACCAGGATCACCGAGTTGCGGATGATCATGCCCAGCAGCGCGGTGATGCCAAGCTGCGCCACAAAGCCCATCGGCGCGCTCAGCAGCAGCAGCGTGGCGGCCGCCCCGATCAGCCCCAGCGGCCCGGTCAGGAACACCATCAGCGAGCGCGAAAAGCTGTGCAACTGCAGCATCAGCAGCGTGAAGATGATGAAGATGCACAGCGGCAGCTGCGCGGCAATCGACGCGCCAGCCTTGCCGCTTTCCTCTTCCGCCCCGGCCACGGTGATGCGGTAGCCCGCCGGCAGCGTGGCGCGCAGCTTGTCCAGCTTGGGATTGATCTGCGCCGTCACGGTGGGGCCCTGGATGCCTTCGACCACATCGGACTGCACGGTCACGCCGAAGTCGCGGTTCTCGCGCCAGATCACGCCAGGCTCGGAGCGGAAAGCGATGCGCGCGACCTGGGTCAACGGCACCACGCGGCCGCTGGCGGTGGGTACCTGCATGTTCTGCAGGTCGGACATGGCGTCGCGTTCGTTGCGCGGCGCGCGCATCAGGATGTCGATCAGCTTGTCGCCATCGCGATACTGCCCCACGGCCACGCCGCTCAGCACGGTCTGCGTCACGCGCGCGATGGCGGTGGTGCTGACGCCGAGCGCGCGTGCCTTGTCCTGGTCGATATCCAGGCGCAGCACCTTGACGCTCTCGTTCCAGTTGTCATTGACGCCCAGCGTATTCGGGTTGGCGCTCATCACGGCCTTGACTTCGTCGGCCAGCTTGCGCACGCCGGCGGCATCCGGCCCGATGACCCGGAACTGCACCGGATAAGGTACCGGCGGCCCGTTCGGCAATAGCTTGACGCGTCCGCGCAACTGCGGGAAATCGCTCGCCAGCAGGCTGACGACGCGCTGCCGCACGCGGTCGCGCAGTGCCACCCCGGCCGGCATCACGATCACCTGCGCCACATTGGTCTGCGGAAAGATCTGGTCGAGGGGCAGGTAGAAGCGCGGCGCGCCGCTGCCCACGAATGTGGTCAGGCTGGCGATCTCGCGGTCCCCGCGCAGCGCGGCCTCGAAGCGTTTGGCCTCGGCCTCGGTCTGCGCAAAGCTGGTGCCCTCGGGCATCCACAATTCCACCATCAGCTCCGGCCGGCTCGAATCCGGGAAGAACTGTTTCTCGACGAACTTGAAGGCGTACAGGCCAAGGCCGAAGGCCACCAGGGTGATGACGATCACCGTCTTGCGCCAGGTCACGCACCAGTTCACCAACTGGCGGAAGCGGTTGTAGAACGGCGTGTCGAACACCTCATGCTGCTCGCCCTCGCCGGCCGGCCGGGACTTGAGCAGCAGGTAGCCCAGGTAGGGCGTGAAGTAGACAGCGGCCAGCCACGACAGCACCAGCGCCATCGCGGTCACGGCAAAGATGGCGAAGGTGTACTCGCCCACGGTCGAACGCGCCAGCCCCACTGGCAGGAAGCCTGCGGCGGTGATCAGCGTGCCGGTCAGCATCGGCATCGCGGTGGAGGTGTAGGCGAAGGTGGCCGCCTCCATCTTGGAGAAGCCTTCCTCCAGCTTGCGCACCATCATCTCCACCGCGATGATGGCGTCGTCGACCAGCAGCCCGAGCGCCACGATCAGTGCCCCGAGCGATATCTTGTGCAGCCCGATGCCGAACATGTTCATGAAGAGGAACGTGACGGCGAGCACCAGCGGAATGGTCAGCGCCACCACCAGCCCCGGCCGCACATCCAGCCGCAGCGGCCTGGTATGCAGGCCGAGCGAGACAAAGCTCACGCCCAGCACGATCACCACCGCTTCGATCAACACATGCACGAACTCGCCAACCGAGCGCTCGACCGCGTCGGGCTGGTTCTGCACCTGATCCAGCTCGATGCCGACCGGCAACTGCCCGCGCAAGCCATCCGTCGCGGCGCGCAGGTTCTTGCCCAGCGCGATGATGTCGCCGCCCTTCTCCATCGAGATGCCCAGCCCGATCACTTCCTTGCCCTGGAAGCGCATCTTGCTCGCCGGCGGATCGACATAGCCGCGGTAGACGTGGGCGATATCGCCCAGGCGGATGTTGGCGGTGCCGTTGGGGCCGCGCAGCACCAGGTTTTCCAGGTCGGCCACCTTGGCGAACTGTCCCGACAGGCGCACCTGCAGGTTGTCGCCGGGCGTCACCAGCACGCCGCTGGCGGTCATGCTGTTCTGCTGGGAGATCTGGTCCGCGATTGCATTGATGTCCAGGCCGAGCTGGGCAAAGCGTGCCTGGTTGAATTCGATATAGACCTTCTCGTCCTGCAGCCCGATCAGCGCGACCTTGGCTACCGACGGCACGCGCAGCAGTTGCTGGCGCACCAGGTCGGCGTATTCGCGCAGTTCCTTGTAGTTGAAGCCATCGGCGGACAGCGCGTAGATCGAGCCGTACACGTCGCCGAACTCGTCGTTGAAGAATGGCCCGCGCACGCCCGGCGGCAGCGTCTGCGCGATGTCGCCGACCTTCTTGCGCACCGTGTACCAGATCTGCGCGGTGTCCTTTGCCGGCGCGGTGTCCTTGAGCTGGAAGATCACCGTGGTCTCGCCGGGCTTGGAGAAGCTGCGGATCTTGTCGGCGTAGGGCACCTCCTGCAACTGGCGCTCGATCTTGTCGGTGACCTGCACCGCGATCTGCTCGGCGGTGGCGCCAGGCCAGAACGCCTGCACCACCATTACCCGGAAGGTGAAGGGCGGGTCTTCGTCCTGGCCGAGCTGGAAGAACGCGAAGAGCCCGCCCAGCAGCAGCACCACCAGCAGGTAACGGGTCAGCGGCTGGTGCTCCAGGGCCCAGCGGGAGAGATTGAAACGGGAATGGTCCATGCTGCGCGCCCTAGTTGCGCACGGCCGGCGCGGACGCCACCGCCTGCAGCGGCCTCACTTTCTGGCCGGGCTTGAGCAGGTGCACGCCCGCGGTGACGATGGTTTGCCCGGCGGACAGCCCCTGCCTGACCTGGACCTCGTTGCCCTGCAGTTCGCCCAGGGTGACCGCGACCGGCTGCACGGTGCCCTTGGCAGCGTCATACACCCAGACCTGGTTGCTACCCTGTTGCTGCAGCAGCGCGGAAAGCGGCACGCGCAGCGTGGCGTTGTCGCCGGTGCGGGTGAATGTCACCACGGCGGTCATGCCGAACTTGAAGTCCGGCGGCGGGTTGGGCACGCTGATGCGGGCCGCATAGGTACGCGTAACCGGGTCGGCCATCGGGGATATCTCCCGCACGCGGCCTGGCAGGGGACGGCCGGGCTCGGCCCAGGTCCGCACCGTCACGTCGGAAATGCCCCGCAGGCGCTCGACCTGATCTTCCGGCAACCCGACCGCCACCTCTTTCTCGGCGGTTTGCGCCACCCGGACAACCGACTGGCCTGCCGCGACTACCTGGCCAACCTCCGCTTCGATCAGCGTCACCACGCCGTCGGCGTCGGCGGTCAGGACGCCATAGGTAGTCTGGTTGGACTGGTTGCGCAGCCCTGCCTCGGCCTGGCGCAGGCGGGAGACGGCGGAGTCATAGGTGGCCTGGCGACGTTGCTGCTCGGCGGCGCTGATGAATTTCTTGGCGAACAGCTCGTTGTAACGCTTGAGATCGGCCTCGGCGAGGTCGCGATCGGTCCTGGCCGCGTCGTACTGGGCACGCGAGCCCGCTTCCGCCAGGCTCAGGTCGGTGGGATCGAGCCGTGCGAGCGGCTGGCCCTTGCGGACTGTGGCGCCCACATCGACCAGGCGGGCAGCGATCTTGCCCCCGACGCGAAAGCCCAGCCGTGATTCGATCCGGGGCCGCACGTCGCCGGAGAACTCGAGATCGGTCTTGCCCGCGCCGGGCTGCACCTGCATCAACCGCACGGGGCGGATTTCAGGTGGGCGCTCGGGCTGGCGATTACAGCCACCCAGCACCAGCAAGCCGGCAAGTACCGGCACCATGAGCCGCGCGCGGGCCGGCAGCGCGCGGCGAGCGGTATCCGCCATCGCCGCAGCAGCTCCGCTGGCATCCACCAGAGTGGAAAAAGGCACATCGACGGCCGCAACTTCCGGCCTGGGAGAAGGCACTGGCATGAGTTAAGCGAGGAATCGGTGAAACAGCGGGCACTGCGGAAGGCGGCGCGTTAATTAATAACTCGCCGGTCAGCAATATATAGGGGACCACCCGAAGGCGTCAAACCACACCGGAAGAACATGCAACGAAAAAAGCACTATTCAGGTGACAAACACGCCGGCGAGCCAATGTGGCGCAAAAAATCGGGGCGCGGCGCGGCGTAACGTCGCAGACGCCATTGTTGCCGGCTGGCGCGCAGC
This sequence comes from Cupriavidus sp. 05L310, assembly GCF_056398185.1. Classification (NCBI taxonomy): domain Bacteria; kingdom Pseudomonadati; phylum Pseudomonadota; class Betaproteobacteria; order Burkholderiales; family Burkholderiaceae; genus Cupriavidus; species Cupriavidus sp. 05L310. The sequence continues at coordinate 20,236 of NZ_JBFTOX010000033.1, read as the reverse complement.
CTGCCGCGCCAGCCATCGCTGCTGGCTGGCGCCGATGACGCACCGCAAGGCCATTAGAGGGCAAATGCTACAATCCGGCCCGTCGCTCGCGCGGCCTCGCCACGGATCGCGGGGCGGCTTTCGCCCACGTTGCCGGCTCTTGGCGCTGCCATGGCGCGTCCAGCGAAAACGCGTGCTGCCGGTTGCACCCAGGCCGGCCCCCATGTTCCGCCAGACAGGCCGCGGCGACGCCCGCAGTCATAAAGCCCCCCCAATCACCGACCCGAGACCGGCGTGACGCCCGATCAGTATTGCCAAGAAAAAGCCGCGCAGAGCGGCTCCAGTTTCTATTACAGCTTCCTGTTCCTGCCGCCGGAGCGGCGGCAGGCCATCACCGCGCTCTACGCCTGGTGCAGGGAAGTCGACGATGTGGTGGACGACACCCAGGACGCCAGCGTTGCCCACCAACAGCTCGCCTGGTGGCGCAGTGAGCTTGGCCAGATGTTCAATGGCGCACCCACCCACCCCGTCACCAAGGCGCTCCAGCCGCACGTGCAGGCGTACGGCCTGACGCAGTCGATGTTCGGCGAAGTGCTCGAAGGCATGGAGATGGACCTGACCCAGTCGCGCTACCTTGATGACATCGCGCTCGCGCGCTATTGCCATTGCGTGGCCGGCGTGGTCGGCACCATGAGCGCGCGCATCCTGGGCTATCAAGATGCGCGCACGCTCGAATTCGCGGAAAAGCTGGGCTTGTCGCTGCAGATGGTCAATATCCTGCGCGATGTCGGCGAGGACGCCCGGCGCGGCCGGATCTATCTGCCGGTCAACACGCTGCAGCGCTTCGAGGTACCCGTGTCCGAGATCAACCAGGCCATCCATTCGGACCGCTTCGTGACGTTGATGCGCCACCAGGCCGAACAGGCTCGCACACTCTACCGGGAAGCGCTGGCGCTGCTGCCCCGCGCCGATCGCCGCGCCCAGCGCGCCGGCCTGGTGATGGGCGCGATCTACCAGACACTGCTTGATGAAGTCGAGGCCAGCGGCTTCCAGGTACTGAACCAGCGCATCTCGCTGACGCCGATGCGCAAGCTCTGGATCGCATGGAAGACCTGGATGGGCAATCGCTGACTGCCGCCTGAGTGCCAGCCGGGCGCGACGGGCTCCTGGCGGCCCGCCTCCGGGTATCATCACGAGTCCTCACGCCCGCTTCCGGGCGTGAGGATTTCCGCATTGTCTCTGCCTTCCCTTCCGCGCAACTGCCATGATCCAATCTCCCCAGCCCCCCTTTCCGCTTGGCCAGGCCATTCTTGACCAGGCTGCCGCCCTGGCGTGCTTCTCGGACATGGAGGGTGGCCTGACTTGCGCCTACCTGACGCCCGCCCACCGCGCCGCGCAGGCGCGGCTGGCCGAATGGATGGAGGCGGCGGGGATGCAGGTTCGCATCGATGCCATCGGCAATGTGATCGGCCGCTATGCCGCCGACCCGGCCGTGGGCGATGCGGCGCGCGTGCTGATGACCGGCTCGCACTTCGACACGGTGCGCAACGGCGGCCGCTATGACGGCCGGCTCGGCATCCTGCTGCCGGTTGCCGTGGTGGGCGCGCTCAATGCCGCCGGCATCCGCCTGCCCTATCACTTTGACGTGGTGGGTTTCGCCGAAGAGGAAGGGCTGCGCTTCAAGACCAGCTTCCTGGCCAGCAGCGTGCTGGCCGGGCGCTTCGACCCGGCTTTGCTGGACCGCACCGACACCGATGGCGTGACGCTGCGCGAAGCGCTGGCCGCCTCTGGCCTGCCGGGCGCGGGCACCATTGAAGCCCTGCAAGCCGCGGCGGTGGACCCCGCTACCCTGCATGGCTTTGTCGAAGTCCATATCGAGCAAGGCCCGGTATTGCTGCACCACGGCCTGCCGCTCGGCGTGGTCACGCAGATTGCAGGCAGCAGCCGCTTCCAGGTACGCGTGCAAGGCCTGGCCAGCCACGCCGGCACCACCCCCATGACCATGCGCAAGGACGCCGCCGCGGCCGCCGCCGAAATGGTGCTGCTGGTGGAACGGCGCTGCGCCGAGGTGCCTGCGCTGGTCGGCACGGTGGGCCAGTTGCAGGTGCCGAACGGCTCAAGCAACGTCATCCCCGCCGAATGCGTGTTTTCCATGGACATCCGCGCTGGCGAGGATGGCATCCGCGAGGCCGCCATTGCCGACATCGTGGCCGGCATCCAGGCGATCGCCGCGCGCCGCGGCCTCGTTGCCGAGGTGGAACGCGTGGCGCCGGTGAACAACGCGCCCTGCGCGCGCTGGCTGATGGACCAGTTTGGCGCGGTGCTGAAAAAGCGCGGCCTGCAAGCCTACGAACTGCCCTCGGGCGCGGGGCACGACGCCATGATGATGCAGCGCATTACCGACGTGGCGATGCTCTTCGTGCGCTGCGGCAACGGTGGCATCAGCCACAACCCGCTCGAGACCATCACCGCGGACGACGCCCAGCAGGCCGCCGAGGCCTTCGTCGACTTCCTGCGGCATTTCCAGCCGCGCGCCTGACACCCCACTGCGGCACGCTTGCGATCCCGGCGCAAATCGTATTGGATGTAGGCACATCCAATCACAAGATCGAAAGATCGAAAGATCACAAAGGAGACACGCATGGCGCGCCGCGAATTGTCGGTACTGACCGAGGGACACACCTTCCTGGAAGGCCCGCGCTGGCACGAGGGCCGGCTCTGGCTCTCGGATTTCTACACGCACAGGGTGATGGCGGTGAGCCTGGATGGCACCGTCGAGCCGATCGCCGAGGTACCGCAGCAGCCTTCGGGCCTCGGCTGGCTGCCGGACGGGCGCCTGCTGATCGTCTCGATGCGCGACCGCAAGCTGCTGCGGCGCGAAGCGGACGGCAGCCTCAGCGTGCATGCCGACCTGTCAGCAGTGGCCAGCGGGCATGTGAACGACATGGTGGTGGACCAGCACGGCCGTGCCTATGTGGGCAATTTCGGCTTCGACCTGATGGCCGGCGCGCCCATGCGCACCGCCAGCCTGGCGCGGGTCGATCCCGATGGCACGGTCACCGTGGTGGCCGACGGCTTGTTCTTTCCGAACGGCTCGGTCATTACGCCGGACGGCAAGTCACTGGTGGTTGGGGAGACGCTTGGCAACCGCATCTCGGCGTTCGATCTGCACGCGGATGGCTCGCTTGGCCCCCGCCGCGACTGGGCGCTGTTCGGCAGCCAGCCTGCCGGCACCGAGCTGGCTCAGGTGCTGGGCGGCGCCAAGGTCGCGCCGGATGGCTGCGCGCAGGACGCGGAAGGCGCGCTGTGGGTGGCCGACGCTATCGGTAATCGTGTATTGCGGGTGATGCCCGGCGGCCATATCGCTGAAGAGATCGCCTGCGGGACGGGCATATTCGCGGCAGCCCTGGGTGGCCCGCGAGGCACCACGCTGTTCCTGGCCGCGGCGCCGAATTTCGATGAGGCCGAGCGCCGCGCCTCCCGCCTGGGCCATATCCTGATGACCGAAGTGGAAGTGCCGCACGCCGGCCTGCCCTGAAAGAGGCCGCCGGCACGGCAACCGGCGGGAAAGTCTTGGGAAGGACCGGGACGCCGCGGGCTGGACGCTGGCGGCGGCTGCAGGCGGGCCTACAGGGCAGAAGTAGGACGCACCCCGATATCCGGATGCCGCGCACTATGCCAAGCTGCGTCATATGCGCGGCCTAGCCGCCCTGGTACATCTCCCGCCCCAGTTCATACAGGTTCTGGCGCAGCTTGCGCCGATCGTCCGGCGAAAGTTTGTCGTTTGGGAGTGCGCGGGGCAAACGCTCGTTCAGATCGCGCTCGGTGCGGTACTTTCCGGCGCGCGCGCGCGCCTCATCTTGCCCGTTGTGCGGGCCGCCCTCACGGAGTCCGGCCTTGCCGGGACCAGGCAGCAAGTGCGCCATGCCAGGCGATTGCGGGTATCCCGCACTGGCAGCAAGGAGCAGCGCGACAGCCGCGCCGGCGCGGTAAAGGGTACGCCCGGCGCGCTTGCGGGTGACTTTCATTGATAATGGCGGTTTTGGCTTCGGAAGCGGCAGTAGCAGGACCGCCGGAAGCCGGAAATCCGGTAGCCCCGCCTCGCCGCCTCATGGCAGTGAGTTTTCACGGCGGAAACCCACGAAAAACCCGTGGGACTGGCTGCGGAAACGGTATGCGGCAGTGTAAACGCAGGGTAGATGCGCGCCCGCATACCACGCGGTAAAGTATGTAACCTTTTGTTAAGCCATTTTGACCGAAAGCGTTTGTCGCTAAGATACCGCCATGGAAAATACCAGTCACAAGATTCTCGTCGTAGACGACGACCCCCGTCTGCGCGACCTGCTGCGCCGCTACCTTGGCGAACAGGGCTTCACGGTACTGGTAGCAGAAAACGCCACCGCGATGAACAAGCTTTGGTTGCGCGAGCGTTTCGACCTGCTAGTACTCGACCTGATGATGCCGGGCGAGGATGGCCTGTCGATCTGCCGCCGGCTGCGTGGCGCCAACGACCAGACGCCCATCATCATGCTTACCGCCAAGGGTGAGGATGTCGATCGCATCGTCGGCCTCGAGATGGGTGCCGACGACTACCTGCCCAAGCCTTTCAACCCGCGCGAGCTGATTGCGCGGATCCACGCGGTGCTGCGCCGCAAGGGCCCCGCCGAAGTCCCCGGCGCCCCCTCCGAAACACCGGAAACCTTCGCTTTCGGCGACTTCGTGCTCAACCTCGCTACGCGCACGCTGACCAAGAACGACGAAGAGATCACCCTGACCACCGGCGAGTTCTCGGTGCTCAAGGTCTTCGCCCGGCATCCGCGCCAGCCGCTGTCGCGCGAGAAGCTCATGGAAATGGCGCGTGGCCGCGAGTACGAGGTATTCGACCGCAGTCTCGACGTGCAGATCTCGCGCCTGCGCAAGCTCATCGAGCCCGATCCGGGCAACCCGCGTTTCATACAAACGGTCTGGGGCCTCGGCTACGTATTCATCCCCGATGGCGTGAAGTAAGGCGCCGCGGATCGTGGCGACTGTCATCAGCCGCACGGCTACGCGCCTGTTCGGTTCGCTGTTCTGGCGAACTTTCATGCTGATCGCCCTCTTGCTGGCGATCTCGCTGGGTATCTGGTTCCAGAGCTATCGGCTCTTCGAACGCGCTCCGCGCGCCCAGCAGGTCGCCATGCAGGTGGTCAGCGTGGTCAAGCTCACGCGCGCAGCCCTGCTCTATTCCGACCCCGCGCGGCGGCGCTTCCTGCTGCTCGACCTGGTGCAGAACGAAGGCATCAAGGTCTACCCGCGTGAGAAAGACGACGATTTCACGGTAGCGACGACAAATCCCTTCCTGACCCCACTGGTGCAGCAGGAGATTCGCAGCCGGCTTGGCGAAGGCACCGTGATCGCGACCACGGTGAACGACATCCCGGGTGTCTGGGTCAGCTTCGAGATCGAAGGCGACGACTACTGGGTCGCGATCAGCCCCGAACGGTTCGAACGCGTGCCCGGCATCCAGTGGCTCTGGTGGAGTATTGCCGCGCTGCTGCTGTCGATCATCGGCGCCGCCTTTATCACGTCACTGGTCAACCACCCGCTCAAGCGGCTGGCCAACGCGGCGCGCGCCATCGGCGGCGGGGGCGACCCGCCCACACTGCCCGAACACGGCGCCAGCGAGGTAGCGCAGGCCAACCACAGCTTCAACCAGATGGTGCGCGACCTGCGCCAGCTCGACGACGACCGCGTGGTCATGCTGGCCGGCATTTCGCACGACCTGCGCACACCGCTCACGCGGCTGCGGCTGGAAACCGAAATGTCGCCCGTGGATGACACCACACGCGAGGCCATGATTGCCGACATCGAACAGATGGACGCCATCATCGGGCAATTCCTCAACTACGCCCGGCCGGCGCTGGAGACGGTCGAACCCGTCGACCTGTCCGCCCTTGTCCAGGATGCTGTCGGCGTCTATGGCGCGCACGACGATGTGCGCGTGCATGTACGCGCCAGCGCCCCCGTGATGGCCGTTGCCAACCGCATGGAAGTGCAGCGCATCCTCGACAACCTCGTTGAAAACGCGCGGCGCTATGCCAAGGATGAAGACAACGGGGTGGCGGTCGTCGAGATCAGTACGCGGATAGAAGACAAAGAAGCCGTGCTGACGGTGGCCGACCATGGCAATGGTGTGCCAGAAGCCCAGTTGCCTTTGTTGACGCGACCGTTCTACCGGCTGGATGGCGCGCGCAGCGAAGCGAAGGGGGCGGGATTGGGCATGTCGATTGTCAACCGTATCCTGCAGCGGAATGGCGGGCGCTTGATGTTGGCCAACCGGCCAGCGCCGGCTACGGGGCTGGTTGTCAGTGCGTTTTTCAGGCGGGCGTAAAACGCGCGCAGCCCCGCCGACCCCAAACCCCAGCGCTCGCACTGCGCAAGATCTCAAATCAAGGCGCCGCAACCGATCCGCGATTCGGTTTAGCCGTGAGAAGCGCCCGACGGGCGGGCCACACCATCCCGCGATGCGAAGCGAGCCGTGAAGGTTTGCTCATCCCGTATGGGGCGCCTTCTTTGCCTACTTTCTTGGCGAGACAAGAAAGTAGGTCGCCTCCCCGCAGGGGAGGTGAAACTGCCTTTGACTTTAAGCCATTGACTTTGAAGTTAAGCAGTTACAGTTGACGTTAAATCACAAACGCCAACAACACCCCACCGCCCCCCCTCCGCTGACAGGCTTTCGACAGCATTTGATATCAAACTGAAAGCCATTTGACAGCGTAATGACAGCCCCCCCGGCGCAAACTTGCCGCCATCAGCAGGACACCCCCAAACCCAAGCCCAGCCAAGGCCAGTCCCCCGCATAGCTGATCCCGGATCCTGGCTGGCAGCCGACCAAAATCAAGCCTCCGGAACCAACCGGCGGCATCTGCGAGAGACAGCCAAATGTCAAACTCCCCCACCCAGCAACACGGGTTCCGCACCGTGTTCCGCGTCGTCAGCGGCAACTTCCTGGAAATGTACGACTTCATGGTGTACGGCTTTTATGCCGCCGCCATCGCCAAGACGTTCTTCCCCAGCGGCAACGAGTTCGCGTCGCTGATGCTCTCGCTCGCGACCTTCGGCGCGGGCTTCCTGATGCGTCCGCTCGGCGCCATCATCCTCGGCGCGTATATCGACCATCACGGCCGCCGCAAGGGGCTGATCCTGACCCTGGTCCTGATGGCGCTGGGCACCTTGCTGATCGCCTGCGTGCCGGGCTATGCCTCGATCGGCGTGGCCGCGCCATTGCTGGTGCTGGCGGGCCGCTTGCTGCAGGGCTTCTCCGCAGGGGTGGAACTGGGCGGCGTGTCGGTCTACCTCGCAGAGATCGCCAAGCCCGGCAAGAAGGGCTTCTACGTGGCCTGGCAGTCGGCCAGCCAACAGGTGGCGGTGATCTTTGCCGGCCTGCTCGGCGTGGTCCTGCATGCCATGCTGTCGCCCGAGCAGATGGGTGAATGGGGCTGGCGCGTGCCGTTCCTGATCGGCTGCCTGATCGTGCCCTTCCTGTTCCTGATCCGCCGCTCGCTGGAGGAAACCGAGGAATTCAAGACGCGCAAGCATCGCCCCGCCATCCGCGAGATCTACCGCTCGATGCTTGAGAACTGGCGCATCATCATCGCCGGCTGCATGATGGTCGTGATGACCACGGTGTCGTTCTACATGATCACCGCCTACACGCCGACCTTCGGCAAGACCGTGCTCAAGCTCGACGACGTGGACAACCTGATCGTCACCATGTGCGTTGGGCTGTCCAACTTCATCTGGCTGCCGCTGATGGGTGCCTTGTCGGATCGCGTGGGCCGCAAGCCCCTGCTGGTGATCTTCACCATCCTCACCTTGCTCACGGCCTATCCGGCAGTGTCCTGGCTGGTGGCTGAGCCGTCTTTCGGCCGCCTGCTGATGGTCGAGCTGTGGCTGTCTTTCCTGTATGGCAGCTACAACGGCGCGATGGTGGTGACGCTGACCGAAGTGATGCCGCCCGCGGTGCGCACTGCCGGCTTCTCGCTGGCCTACAGCCTCGCCACGGCCTTGTTCGGCGGCTTCACGCCGGCCATCTCGACCTACCTGATCCACAGCACCGGCAACAAGGCCGCGCCCGGCCTGTGGCTGATGTTCGCCGCTGCGTGCGGGCTTATCGCCACGCTGGTGATTTTCCGCGGCGGACGGCAGCACGCCTACGTCGAACCGGCGGCCAGGACGGTCTGAGCTACGCCACGGCGGCCCTGCTGGGGTAGACTCCCCCTTCCGGCAGGGCTGCGCGAGCGGCGGAGGCGGCTGACATCGCGCCGCAACATGGCGCCGCCACCATCGTCGATCGGCGCGCGCGCTGCCGGACACGCGGCCCCCCGCGCCTGGCTATCGGGCTCTTTGAGAATATCAATTAGCCCCGCCTCCGGGGATGACGCATAATCCATGTTCGTTGCGCGGCAGCCCGGGCCTCAAGGCCTGGCTGGCAGCGCGAGCGTTTCTCTTCAACCGTATCCAGGAGCAGTCTATGAAGACCGTTGGTGACAAGATCGAAGCCTTCCACGTCGTCGGTGTCAAGCCGGGTTTCAACAACCATGAAGAGAACGGCCAGTCGGCCTTCGAAGACATCACCGAAAAATCGTTCGAAGGCAAGTGGAAGATCATTTACTTCTACCCGAAGGACTTCACCTTCGTGTGCCCGACCGAAATCGTTGCCTTCGCCAAGCTGAACGGCGACTTCGCCGACCGCGACGCGATCGTGCTGGGCGGCTCGACCGACAACGAATTCGTGAAGCTGGCATGGCGCCGTGAGCACAAGGACCTGAACAAGCTGGACCAATGGCAATTCGCCGACGTGACCGGCTCGCTGATCGACCAGCTTGGCGTGCGTGACCACGCTGCCGGCGTCGCACTGCGCGCTACCTTCATCGTCGATCCGGACAATGTCATCCAGCACGTGTCGGTGAACAACCTGAACGTCGGCCGTAACCCGGACGAAGTCCTGCGTATCCTCGACGGCCTGCAAACGGACGAGCTGTGCCCGTGCAACCGCGCTGTTGGCGGCGCCACGCTGTAAGCTGTCGACCAGCTGGCATGCTGAACAAACCGCCGGTGCTCAATGGCCGGTGGTTTGTGACGATTTGCGCGGCGGGCTCCGGCCCGCACCTCGAAACCCGCCATGGCGGGTTTTTTGAGCCCCTACCGATAGGAGATTTGTATGGAATTCCTCAGCACGATTAAAGGCCTCATCCCTGACTACGCCAAGGACATTCGCCTGAACCTTGACGGCACCATCGCCCGCTCCTCGCTCGAGGGCAACGATGCGGTAGCGGTAGCCCTGGCTGCGGCGTTTGCCGCCAAGAGCCGCGTGATTGTCGATGCGATCCGCAATGCCGGCGTGCTGTCGCCCGAGGAAACCAACGCGGTGCTGACCGCCGCCGCGCTGATGGGGATGAACAACGTCTGGTATCCGTTCGTTGAAATGGCGGACGACCCCGATCTGGCCACCCAGCCGGCCGGCCTGCGCATGAATGCGTACGCCACGCATGGCGGCGTGGACAAGCGCCGCTTCGAGATGTATGCGCTCGCCGCCTCCATCGTCGGCAAGTGCCATTTCTGCATCAAGTCGCACTACGCGCTGCTCAAGAACGAGCAAGGCATGACCGCGCAGCAACTGCGCGACGTGGGCCGCATTGCTGCCGTCGTAGTGGCCGCCGCCAATGTGATCGCCGCGGAATAAGACCGCACAGGGCCGCAGGCCGGCACGTGCCGGCCCGGCCTTCATGGTGCGTCCACGGGGCCCCGCCACACGTTCCGCTCGTGGCGGCGCAAGCCTGTGGCCGGTGTGCCAAGTCGGTGATTCACTGACTGCATTTGTGCACCGAAGAGCCTACAATCCAGCAAAGGTCACAGTCTTCACCCCTCCGCCATGAGCTCCCTTCCCTCGCATACCTCCCCGCGCTTCCATTACCGGCTCGCCGCCGTGCACGACTGGGGCGACATTGCCGCGGTGACCCAGCAGGCCTATGGCCAATACGAACTGGAGATCATGGAGGATTGCCGGGCGTCCTTCCAGCAAGGCATGAAATCCGTGCTGGCGGCAACAACCTCGGAAATGGAATGGTGGGTGGCGGAAACCGATCACGGCATCAGCGGTGCGGTGTTGTTCTGCCACCCGGGCGCCACCCTGCAGGCACTGGACGGCAGCACCATCACGCTAGGCCTGCCGGAAGCACGCCTGCTGGCGGTGAACCCGCAGGCGCGGAGCCTTGGGCTGGGCCGCACGCTGATGCAGGTCTGCATCCAGCGCGCGCGCGATATCGGCGCCAGCGCGTTGCTGGTGCGGACCATGCCGGAAATGAAATCCGCCAACCGGCTTTGCGAGCAAATGGGCTTTGCCAAACGCACGGAGGCTGGTGCGCGCTCAGGACAGATGGCCCGGTTGATCGACTACGTCTACACCCTGTCGCCCGAAAAAGCGGCGGAGGCCGGCACAACGTCCAAAGGCTGAACACCGGGACGGCCGAACGCCGGCCCGGCGGTCACCGTCCCCGCCGTCAGCCTTAGTCCTGCGTGTTCGCGATCGTGCCGCGCCAGATCAGCACCACGGCCTGCGCCACGATGCCTTCCTGCTTTCCCTCGAAGCCCAGCTTCTCATTGGTCTTCGCCTTGACGTTGCAGCTTGCCGGCGGCAAGCCGAGGTCTTCGGCCAGGTTTGCCACCATGGCGCCGATATGCGGCGCCAGCTTCGGCGCCTGCGCGATCACGGTCGCGTCCACATTGCCGATTTCGTAGCCGGCCTCGCGAACCCGCCGAGCGGCCTCGCGCAGCAACACACGGCTGTCCGCACCCGCGAAACGCGCATCGGTATCAGGGAAATGCCGGCCGATGTCCCCCAGGCCTGCCGCGCCGAACAATGCATCGGTAATCGCATGGAGCAACGCGTCGGCGTCGGAATGCCCGAGCAGGCCGCGATCGTGGGGGATGTCCACGCCGCCCAGGATGAGCTTGCGGCCGGGCACCAGCGCGTGCACGTCGTAGCCTTGGCCGACGCGGATATCGAATGGGGTCATGGGAGCGGCACTCCTTCAGGATCGGGTTAGGGAATGGGTTTCAGGGCTTCGTGGCGGCGTCTTCGCCCAGCAGCAGCTCGGCCAGGGCGAAGTCTTCGGGATAGGTCACCTTGAAATTGCGCAGCGAGCCGTTGACCAGCCGCGGATGCAGGCCCAGCCGCTCGATCGCGCTGGCCTCGTCGGTCACCACCGCGCCCGCCGCCAACGCTTCCTGCAGCGCCTGCCGGAGCACGCCGACGCGGAACATCTGCGGCGTCTGCGCCTGCCACAAACCCTCGCGCGGTACCGTGGCGCCGATGCGCACCACGGCAGCCGGCTGGGCGCCGGATGCCGGGTCGGCGCGCTTGAGCGTATCGGGCACCGGCACCGCCAGGATGCCGCCGATGGCGGCGTCGGGGCCATCTTCTTCCGCGCCACTCTCGCCCTCCACGGCGCGCACCAGCGCGTGGATCATGGCAGGCGTGAGCCCGGGACGCGCGGCATCGTGCACGAGCACCCAGTCGCGGTCGGTGGCGCCGAGCTGTGCCAGGTGATGCAAGCCCGCCAGCACGGAAGCATGACGCGTATCGCCGCCCACGAACGCGGTGTCAAAACGCAGGCCGGCAAAGGCCGCCGCGCCGAAGCGGGACTCCAGCGGCATATCGTCCGGCGCCAGCACCAGCGCGGTGGCGCTGATGGCATCGCAGGCCGCGAAGGCGGCCAGCGCGTACCAGATCATCGGCCGGCCGGCCACAGTCTGGTATTGCTTGGGCAAGCTGCCGCCGGCGCGGCTGCCGGTACCGGCACAGGGGATCAGGGCAAAACGGCGAGCAGACACGGATAGCGCAAGGGGGCAAGGTGGGTGCCGTGCACGGAGCACGGCGCAAGGCTTTCAAGTTTTCCACCCTCGCCACCCGACTGGCAGGCGCGAGGCAAGGCATTGAAAACGCGGATTTCGGAGCGCATTCTATAATACGGCCTTCGCCCGCGGACATGCGGGCGACGAAAGCGCAGTGCCTTTGTTCCTGTGAGCGCCGCCTGCTCCGCCTGCACCCCGCCCGCAACGCCGGCGGGGTGTCGCTGTTGCATGGCACGCTTTCTTGCCCGCAACCGTACGCACACGCACAGCACATACCGCCTGCAACGTCCGCAACGCCCCAAGCAAGCCACCAAGCCAGCCCGCACCCGATGCCTGAAGCCAATCGTCCCGCCCCCTTCGCCAACCTCCCCTTGGTCAAGGCCGGCCAGCGCAACACCGTGTCCGGCCTGGCCGGCTCCGCCGACGCCCTGGCGCTGGCCGCCTACGCCAGCCAGCACCGCGAGCGCGTGCCGATGCTGGCGGTGATGTGCGCCAATGCAATCGACGCCCAGCGACTGGCCGAGGAAATCCCCTGGTTCGCGCCGGACTTGCGGGTGCGCCTGCTGCCCGACTGGGAAACCCTGCCCTACGACAGTTTCTCGCCGCACCAGGACCTGGTCTCCGAGCGGCTGGCCACCTTGCACGACATCCAGGGCGGCCAGTGCGACATCATGCTGGTGCCGGCGCAGACCGCGCTCTACCGGCTGGCACCGCCTGCTTTCCTGGCGGCCTACACATTCTTCTTCAAGCAGGGCGAGAAGCTCGACGAAGCCGCGCTCAAGGCACAGTTCACGCTGGCCGGATACGAGCATGTCAGCGCCGTCATGCGGCCCGGCGAGTACAGCGTGCGCGGCGGCCTGATCGACCTGTTCCCGATGGGCTCGCCGCTGCCGTACCGTATCGACCTGTTCGGCGAGGAAATCGAAACCATCCGCGCCTTCGACCCCGACACCCAGCGCAGCCTTTACCCGGTCAAGGAAGTGCGCTTGCTGCCCGGCCGCGAGTTTCCGCTCGACGAAGCCGCGCGCACCGCCTTCCGCGGCCGCTGGCGCGAACTGTTCGAAGGCGATCCGAGCAAATCGACGATCTACAAGGACATTGGCAACGGCGTACCGTCGGCCGGCATCGAGTACTACCTGCCGCTGTTCTTCGAAAGCTCGGCCACCGTCTTCGATTACCTGCCGGCCGATAGCCAGATCGCCTACGTCGGCGATGTACACGAGGCGATCCGCCGTTTCTGGGCCGATACCACGCAGCGCTACAACTTCATGCGCCATGACCGCGAGCGGCCGCTGCTGCCGCCCGCGGCGCTGTTCCTGCTGGAGGAACAGTTCTTCGCCGGCGCCAAGCCGCTGGCGCGGCTGGTGCTGCAGGCTGCCGCCAGTGCGGACACTACGCCGCTGGCCGAACCGCTGCCCGATGTCTCGGTCAACCGCCGCGCCGAAGACCCGCTGGTCAACCTCGAAGCCCTGCTGCTGAAGAAGGACCGGCGCGTGCTGATGTGCGCCGACTCCGCCGGCCGGCGCGAAACCCTGCTGCAGCTGTTCGGCGAAAGCGGGCTGCGCCCGCAGCCGATCGACGACTTTGCCGCCTTCCTGGCCGGCGACTCGCATTTCTCCATCGTGGTGGCGCCGCTGCAAAGCGGCTTCGCCCTGGCCGGCGCGGACGGCATCGCGCCGCTGGCCTTTGTCACCGAGGCCGAGCTGTATGCCGGCACCGCGCGCCGCACGGGCCGGCGCAAGCAGGAACAAGCCAGCGCGGTCGACTCGATGGTGCGCGACCTGGCCGAGCTCAAGATCGGCGACCCCGTGGTGCACAGCGAACACGGCATCGGCCGCTATCAGGGCCTGGTCACGCTCGACATGGGCCAGGGCGAAGAGGAATTCCTGCACCTGGATTACGAGAAAGGCAGCAAGCTGTACGTGCCGGTGCACCAGTTGCACGTGATCTCGCGCTACTCCGGCGCCGATCCGGACACCGCGCCGCTGCACCAGCTCGGCTCCGGCCAGTGGGACCGCGCGAAACGCAAAGCCGCGCAGCAAATCCGCGATACGGCCGCCGAACTGCTCAACCTGTACGCGCGCCGCGCCTTGCGCCAGGGCCATGCCTTCGAACTCACGCCCAGGGACTACGAGAAATTCGCCGAGAGCTTTGGCTTCGAGGAAACACCGGACCAGGCCGCCGCCATCGCCGCGGTGATTGCCGACATGACCTCGGGCAAGCCGATGGATCGCCTGGTATGCGGCGATGTGGGCTTCGGCAAGACCGAAGTCGCGTTGCGCGCCGCCTTCGTCGCGGTCATGGGCGGCAAGCAGGTGGCCATCCTGGCGCCCACCACGCTGCTGGCCGAGCAGCATTTCCAGAATCTCTCCGACCGCTTCGCCGAATGGCCGGTGCGGATCGTGGAGCTGTCGCGCTTCAAGACCAAGAAGGAGATCGACGGCGCCATCAAGCAGATCAACGACGGCACCGCCGACATCGTGATCGGCACGCACAAGATGCTGTCGGACGATGTCAAGTTCCAGCGCCTCGGGCTGGTCGTTATCGATGAGGAACACCGCTTTGGCGTGCGCCAGAAGGAAATGCTCAAGACCCTGCGCGCCGAGGTCGACGTGCTGACCCTGACCGCCACGCCAATCCCCCGCACGCTGGGCATGGCGCTCGAAGGCCTGCGCGATTTCTCGGTGATCGCCACCGCGCCGCAAAAGCGCCTGGCCATCAAGACCTTCGTGCGGCGCGAGGAAGACGGCGTGGTGCGCGAGGCCATCCTGCGCGAGCTCAAGCGCGGCGGGCAGGTCTACTTCCTGCACAACGAAGTCGACACCATCGAGAACAAGCGCGCCAAGCTCGCCGAACTGGTACCGGAAGCCCGCATCGCGGTGGCGCACGGGCAGATGCACGAGCGCGAGCTGGAGCGCGTGATGCGGGACTTCGTCGCGCGCCGCGACAACATCCTGCTGTGCACCACCATCATCGAGACCGGCATCGACGTGCCGACCGCCAACACCATCCTGATCCACCGCTCCGACAAGTTCGGCCTGGCGCAGCTGCACCAGTTGCGCGGCCGCGTCGGGCGCTCGCACCACCAGGCCTACGCCTACATGCTGGTGCACGATGTGGACGGCCTGAGCAAGCTGGCGCAGCGCCGTCTCGAAGCCATCCAGCAGATGGAAGAACTGGGCTCGGGCTTCTACCTGGCCATGCACGACCTGGAGATCCGCGGCGCGGGCGAAGTGCTGGGCGACAAGCAATCCGGCGAGATCCACGAGATCGGCTTCCAGCTCTACACCGACATGCTCAATGCCGCCGTCAAGGCGCTCAAGGCCGGCAAGGAGCCCGACCTGATGGCGCCGCTGGCGGCCACCACCGAAATCAACCTCGGCACCCCGGCCCTGCTGCCCAGCGACTATTGCACCGACGTGCACGAACGCCTGTCGCTGTACAAGCGCCTGGCCAACTGCGAAGCGGCCGAGCGCGTGGACGATATCCAGGAGGAGCTGATCGACCGCTTCGGCCGGCTGCCGCCGCAGGCGCAGGCGCTGATCGAAACCCACCGGCTGCGCATTGCCGCCGTGCCGCTGGGCGTGCGCAAGATCGACGCCAGCGATGCGGCGATCAGCATGCAGTTCCTGCCCAACCCGCCGATCGATGCGATGAAGATCATCGACCTGGTGCAGAAGAACCGGCACATCAAGCTCGCCGGCCAGGACAAGCTGCGCATCGAGGCCAAGATGCCCGATATTGCAGTGCGCGCGCAAACGATCAAGCACACGTTGCGCCAACTGGCCTGATCATTGCTCCGCGCTACCCCGCTACCCCGCTACCCTGCTACCCGCTTCCGGCGCATTGCCGCGAGAGCGGGCGGCGATGGTGCACCGTGCATGGACCTTCAGCCCGCCTCGGTGTAGCATCGTTCACTTAACACGTTAACACGTTACCCAAAGCCAAAGGCCCCAAGCCATGCAAGCCGATACCCTCAGCAAGCCTGCCGATGCCGCCAACCGTGGCAGCGCGCTCGACTGGACCCAGCGCCTGGTCAGCTACGACACCACCAGCCGCCATTCCAACCTCGGCCTGATCGAAGCGGTGCGCGATCATTTCCTGGCCAAGGGTCTGCGCCCCCACCTGACCTACAACCCGCAGGGCGACAAGGCCAACCTGTTCGTCACCGTGCCCGCCGCAGACGGCAGCACCGATGGCGGCATCGTGCTGTCGGGCCACACCGACGTGGTACCGGTGGACGGCCAGAACTGGACCACCGATCCGTTCAAGCCGGTGATCCGCGACGGCCGCCTGTACGGTCGCGGCACCTGCGACATGAAAGGCTTCATCGGCACCAGCCTGGCGCTGCTGCCCACCATCCTGCAGGCCAAGTTGCGCGAGCCGGTGCACTACGCGCTGTCCTTCGACGAAGAGATCGGCTGCATGGGCGCGCCCTACCTGCTGGCCGAACTGCGCGATCGCGGCGTGCGCCCGGCCGGCTGCATCGTGGGAGAGCCCACCAGCATGCGCGTGATCGTGGCGCACAAGGGCATCAATGCCTACCGCTGCTGCGTCAAGGGCCAGGCCGCGCATTCGTCGCTCACGCCCAAGGGCGTCAATGCCATCGAGTACGCCGCGCGCCTGATCTGCTTCATCCGCGACATCGCCGACGAGTTCAAGGCCAACGGCCCCTACGACCGCGACTTCGACGTGCCCTTCACCACCGCCCAGACCGGCACCATCCAGGGCGGTATCGCGCTCAATACCATCCCGGCGCTGTGCGAGTTCGTGTTCGAGTTCCGCAACCTGCCGGGGGTCGATCCCGAAGCCATCTTCGCCCGCATCCAGGGCTACGCCAACGAGGTGCTGCTGCCCAGGATGCGCGCCGAGCACGGCGACGCCGGCCTCACCATCAGCAAGATCGCCGCCGCGCCGTCGCTCGACGTGGCCGAGCAGGAAGCCATCACGCAACTGGTGCGCGCGCTCACCGCCGACCGTGACGTCAACAAGGTCGCCTATGGCACCGAGGCCGGCCTGTTCCAGCGCGCCGGCATCCCGGCCGTGGTGTGCGGCCCCGGCGATATCCAGCAGGCGCACAAGCCCGACGAGTTCGTCGAACTGGAACAACTCGCCGCCTGCGAGTCGTTCCTGCACAAGGTGGTCGACAGCCTGCGGGTGAACTAAGCCGTTTTTTGCGTTGTGGACGGCCCGCCTCCGCGGCGGGCCGGTTGTTGCGTCATGTCCAAAAATAACAGGGAGACACCATGACAGCAGTATCGGCAAGCGGTACCGGCAACACCGGCGCGGCGCAGGCGGCAGCGCCCGTTTCGCGCCATCCCTGGCGCGCGGTGATATCGGCCTCCATCGGCAATGCCCTGGAGTGGTTCGAC
This sequence comes from Cupriavidus sp. 05L310, assembly GCF_056398185.1. NCBI lineage: Bacteria > Pseudomonadati > Pseudomonadota > Betaproteobacteria > Burkholderiales > Burkholderiaceae > Cupriavidus > Cupriavidus sp. 05L310. The sequence goes on along the minus strand of NZ_JBFTOX010000033.1, from coordinate 2,990 downwards.
CTGGTCGTCTACGGCTTCTTCGCCGTCACCATCTCCGCGCTGTTCTTTCCCAACCACGACGAAACCACCTCGCTGTTGCTGACGCTGGGCACGTTCGGCGTGTCGTTCTTCATGCGGCCGCTGGGGGCCATCGTGATCGGCGTCTATGCCGACCGCAAAGGCCGCCGCGCCGCGCTGACGCTGTCGATCCTGCTGATGATGGTGGGTACGCTGATCATCGCGCTGCTACCCACCTATGCCTCGATCGGCGTGCTGGCACCTGTCGGCATCGTGCTGGCGCGCATGATCCAGGGCTTCTCCGCAGGCGGCGAGTTCGGCAGCGCGACGGCTTTCCTGGCAGAGCATGCCCCCGACCGGCGCGGCTTTTACTCGAGCTTCCAGGTCGCCAGCCAGGGCCTGACCACCCTGCTCGCGGCGGGCTTCGGCGCCGTGCTCACCACCACGCTCGCGCCCGAGCAGATGCAATCCTGGGGCTGGCGCGTGCCCTTCCTGTTCGGCCTGCTGATCGGCCCGGTGGCTTACTACATCCGCCGCCATGTCGACGAAACACCCGAATTCCTCCATGCCGAAACCACCGACACGCCGCTGCGCGACACGCTTGGCCACCAGAAGGAACGCCTGCTGCTGGCGATGGGCGTGGTGATTGTCGCCACGGTGTCGACTTATCTCGTGCTGTACATGCCGACCTATGCCGTCAAGCAGCTGGGCCTGCCACCCTCGACCGCATTCGCTGCCACCCTGGCCACGGGCATGGTGCAGATGCTGTTCTCGCCGCTGGTCGGGCACTGGTCGGATCGCTACGGCCGCATCGCGCCCATGCGCATCGCCGCGGTCCTCCTGCTGGTGTCGATCTGGCCGCTGTTCTGGCTGCTCAGCCACTATCCTGGCTTCGGCATGATGCTGGCGGTGCAGGTGGCGCTGGGGCTGATGATGACGCTGTACTTCGGCGCGCTGCCCGCGCTGGCGTCGGAGATCTTCCCTGTCAAGACGCGCACGACCGGCCTCTCTCTGTCCTACAACATCGCGGTGACACTGTTCGGCGGCTTTGCGCCCTTCATCCTGACCTGGCTGATCGGCGCCACCGGCAGCAAGCTGGCGCCGAGCTTCTACCTGATGGCCTGCGCTGTGGTGAGCCTGGTGGCGCTGGGCCAGACGCGCGCGCGCCTGGGCATCCGCTGAGGCGCGGTACGCATACGGTTGCGGGGCCGGGCCAGGCCCCGTTTTTCAGGGTCGACAGCAAAATCAAGGAGACCACTTCATGGCTGTGCAACAAGCCCATCGTTCCCAAACGTCCACGCGCTCCACACTGCGTGCTGGCCTGTCCGCACTCTCGCTGGCCGCCGGCCTGCTCTGTCTCGTCCCCGCCGCACAAGCCCAAGGCGCCAGCGGCGAAAGCCTGCAGGCGCAGATCGACACCCGCGCCAAGGCGGTCGAGGCGCAACTGATCGCCTGGCGCCGCGATATCCACCAGCACCCGGAGCTTGGCAACTACGAGGTCCGCACCTCCAGGCTGGTGGCGGACCACCTGCGCAAGCTCGGCATGGAGGTGAAGACGGGCGTAGCCAAGACCGGCGTGGTAGGCGTGCTCAAGGGCGGCAAGCCGGGTCCGGTGGTGGCGCTGCGCGCGGACATGGATGCGCTGCCGGTCAAGGAACGCGTGGACGTGCCCTTCGCCTCCAAGGCCAAGGGCCTGTTCCTGGGCAAGGAGGTGGACGTGATGCACGCCTGCGGGCATGACACGCACGTCGCGATCCTGATGGCAACGGCAGAGGTGCTGGCCGGCATGAAGGACCAGTTGCCCGGCACGGTCAAGTTCATCTTCCAGCCGGCCGAGGAAAGCCCGGCGGATTTCGAGCCTGACGGCAGCAATATGTGGGGCGCCAAGCAGATGGTGGCGGAAGGCGTGCTGGACAATCCCAAGGTGGATGCCATCTTCGGCCTGCACGTGAGCAGCGGCATCGAGTCTGGCAAGCTCGGCTGGCGCAGCGGCCCCGCCATGGCCGCCGCCGACCAGTTCCGCATCGACGTCAAAGGCCGCCAGACCCACGGTGCACTGCCCTGGGGTGGCATCGACCCCATCGTGGTGGCCTCCCAGATCGTGCTCGGCCTGCAGACCATCCAGAGCCGCCAGGTCGACGCCATGCTGGAACCGTCCGTCATCACCGTGGGCACCATCCATGGCGGCAACCGCATGAACATCGTGCCTGAAATGGTCGAGATGAAGGGCACCATCCGCACCTACCACGAAGGCATGAGGAAGGACATCCACGCCCGCATGAAGCGCACCACCGAAGCCATCGCCGCCAGCGCCGGCGCCGAGGCGAATTTCAAGGTGCTGGAACTCTACAACGCCACCGTCAACCAGCCGGCGCTGACCGAGAAGATGGCGCCCACGCTCAAGCGTGTGGCGGGGGACGGGAACTGGATGATTAGCCCGAAGCTGACGGCTTCCGAGGACTTCTCGTTCTATCAGGAGAAGGTGCCGGGGTTGTTCTTTAACCTGGGGGTGACGCCCAAGGGGACGGATGTGAACAAGGCACCCGCGAATCATTCGCCGGAGTTTTATGTGGACGAGGCGGCGTTGGTGAATGGGGTCAGGGCGTTGGCTGGTTTGACGGTCGACTATATGACTATGGTGCAGCGATAGGGGGATTGCCGGGCGGGCGATGGTCGGGGTGATCTCGTCTGTTTGGAAGGCTGTTATGGGCGATGACTGCTTCCGGCCAGTTCCGGCCGTCGGCCCGGTGGTCCATTCGGACGCTCGAGCGTCGCTTCAACACTAAACAACGGCCACTCGCACGTCGGCGGCGCTTGTCGGTTCATCGGCCGTTGCGCACCGTCATGTTGCTTGCCCGATGATCGTGAAGGACCGCCAGAGTCAGCCAACTGCGGCCGTTGTCCGGCCCCATCCAAGAGACATTCGAAACGTCCGCAGACAACGGATCTTCGCGCGCCGGGTACTCCAGATCGAGGACAAGGCCGGAATGATG